>DATEIR010000036.1:0-7641 GCA_035278885.1 Gemmatimonadales bacterium
ACGAACGCGACCAGCCGGCCCCGTCGGATGACCAGGTCGAGATCGTGGCGGCCGATCCGGAAGCGGTGCGCTTCCACCTGCCAACCGCACGAAACCAGGAAGCCCATGGCCGCGCGCTCGCCGGCGAGACCGCGCCGCTGCCGCCTATCCGTCCACTCGCTCACCGGCACGAACCGCCGCGTCTCCGTCATGCGACACGCTAGCCGCGTCGCCGGATCCGGCCGTCATCGTTTTTCCCGGATGCAGTGGGAAAACGTCCGACGCCGACGCGGGCGTCCCGCGCACCCAACCGTGCCGGTGGTCACACCGGCCGGGGCCTCGCAGGAGCAGATTCAGCCATGCCGATGACCGCCGCCGAGCTCGCCCGCGCGCTGAACGCCGCCCTGGTCGGCCCCGACGTCGAGGTGAGCGGGATCGCGGTGGACTCCCGTGGCCTTTGCCCCGGCGATCTGTTCGTGGCCCAGCGAGGCGCCCGCAGCGATGGGGCACGCTTCGTGGCCGCCGCGCGCCAGGCGGGCGCGGTCGCGGCCTGCGCCGCCTCGGCGATACCGGGGTTGCCCACGATCGTGGTGCCGGACCCCGGCGTAGCCGCCCCGCTCCTGGCCGCCGCCTTCTTCCGCTACCCCGCCCGGGAGCTCACCCTGCTCGGTATTACCGGCACCCTGGGCAAGACCTCCACCGCGCTGCTCGTCGAGTCCGCGCTGGCGGCCAGCGGGCTCACCATCGGCGTCATCGGCTCGCTCGGCATCCGGATCGCCGACCGGATGACCGATACCGGAATGACGACCCCGGACGCGCCGGCCATCCACCGCGCCCTCCGTGCCATGGCCGATGCCGGCCTCCGCATGGCGGCGATGGAAGTGACCTCGCACGGGATCGCTCAGCGGCGCGTCGCCGGGCTCACCTTCGCCCTCGGCGTCTTCACCAATCTCGTTCCCGACGAGCACCTCGATTTCCACCGCACGCCCGAGGAGTACGTACGCACCAAGTCGCGCTTCTTCGACATGCTGGAGGACGGGGCGCCGCTGGTGCTCAACGCCGACGACGAGCGGGTGCGAGCGCGCGCGGTGCTGGCCCTCAAGCGGCGACAGCGTCCGGTGATCGGCGTCTCGGCTGAGGGGGCCTCGGACGCCTCGGTGCGGGTCACCGGCCTTCGCAGCGACGCCGCCGGCTCGGCCTTCGCGCTCGAGATCGGCGCCGTCCTGCCTCGGCTCGACGGCGGGCGTGTCGAGCGCGGCTCGCTTCCGCTCGTCCTGCCGGTGTTCGGACGCCACCAGGTCGGCAACGCGGCCCTGGCCGCGACCGCCGCGCTCGTCGCCGGGGCCTCCCCCGAGGCCATCACCGAGGCCGTCGCCGAGCAGGCGCCGATTCCTCGGCGAATGGAAATCGTGCGGAGCGAGAGCCCGGTCGTGCTGGACGACACCGTCGGCAACCCGCGCACCCTGGCGGCGGTGTTCGACAGCATCGCCGTGATCCCCCATCGGCGCCTCCGCGTCGTGTTCGCGATCCGGGGCTCGCGTGGCGTCGAGATCAACCGCCGGCTGGGGAGCGCGCTGGCCGATCTGGTGAAGGGGCGGAGCCGGGAAGTCCCCGTGAGGCTGGTGGTCACGGCGTCCATCGATACGGCGGGGTCGCGCGATCGGGTCGGCGGGACGGAGAGCGAGGCGATGCTGGCCCCGCTCCGGGCGGCGGCCGTGGCGTTCGAGTACGAGGCGACCCTGGCGGCGGCGGTGCGGCGTGGGCTGGAGGGATGTGGCCCTGGCGACCTGGTCCTGCTGCTGGGAGCCCAGGGCATGGACCGCGCCGCCGAGCTGGCGCTGGCGCTGCTGCCCGGAGGCTCAGGGCGGGGCTATCCGCAGTACTCGTCCAGCTGATCGAAGCCGACCAGCACCTCGCGCGGCTTGCTGCCGTCGGGCGGCCCCAGGATGCCGGCGTAGTGGAGCTGATCGATGATCCGCGCCGCGCGCCCGTAGCCGATACGCAGCCGCCGCTGGAGGAGCGAGGTCGAGCCGCCCTGGTTCTGGATGCAGGCTTCGGCGGCCTCCCGGAAGAGGGCGTCTCGCTCCCCTTCCTGCTCGTCGCCTCCGCCGCCCTCCCCCCCCTCGCTCTCCTGTGCCCGGATGACCTCGAGAATGTCGGCTTCGGCCGTCGCCTCCGTCTGGAGCGCCGCGCGGCGCGCCTCCCGCCGGGCCACGTACCACTCCATGACCCGCTCGGATTCCTCGGTGGCGATGTAGGAGCCCTGCAGCCGCATCGGCTCGCTCTTGCCGGGCGGGAGGAAGAGCATGTCGCCGTTCCCCAGCAGCGCCTCGGCGCCGTTGCCGTCGAGAATGGTGCGGCTGTCCACCTTGGAGGCGACGCGGAAGGCGATCCGGCTCGGGAAGTTCGCCTTGATGAGGCCGGTGATGACATTCACCGACGGACGCTGGGTGGCCAGGATCAGGTGGATGCCGATGGCGCGGGCCTTCTGCGCCAGCATGGCGAGCGGAGTCTCCACTTCGGCCTGGACCGTCATCATGAGATCGGCGAGCTCGTCGATCACGATGACGATGTAGGGGAGAATCCCCTCGCCATAGACGTCGTCCTGCGGCGGCTGCGGCGGGGTATCGGTCGGCTCCGCACTGATGGTCGTGAGCGTGGGCTTGGCCGTGGGCGGCACCCGGAGCGGCCTGCCCTCCTCCACCTTGCGGTTGAAGTCCCCCAGGTTGCGGGCGCCGTTCACCTGGAGCAGCTCGTACCGCCGGTTCATCTCGAACACGGCCCACTTGAGCACCGCCGCGGCGTCGTGATTGTTGGTCACCACCTTGTGCCGGAGGTGGGGGAGCGCGTTGTACATCGAGAGCTCCACCATCTTCGGATCCACCATGAGGAGCCGGAGCTCCCGCGGCGTGTGGCGGAACACGAGACTGCTGATGATGGTGTTGATGGTGACCGACTTGCCGGTGCCGGTCGCGCCGGCGATCAGCAGGTGCGGCATCTTGGTCAGATCCGCCACTACCGGCTTGCCCTCCAGGTCGCGGCCGAGCGCCACCGGCAGCGTGGCGCGCCCTCGGCTCCATTCGGGCGACTCGAACAGCTCCCGTAGCGTCACCATGCGGGCGGTCGGGTTGGGCACCTCGACCCCGACCGCTCCCTTGCCGGGAATCGGCGCGACCCGGATCGAGGGGGCGCGCATGGCCATCGCCAGGTCGTCGGCCAGGGCCACGATGCGACCCGCCTTGACTCCCGCGCCGGGCACCACCTCGAATTGCGTGACCACCGGCCCCGTCGTCCGCCCCGCGATCTGGCCCTCGACCTTGAAGGTGCGGAGGGTATCGAGCAGCGACTGTCCCAGGCGGTCGAGCTGCGCCTCTCCCGCGTCCACGTCGAGCTGGGCCGGAGGCGTAAGAAGCTCGATCGGGGGGAGATCGGATTCCTCGTCCGCCACGGCGACGGCAGCCGGCTCCGCCTTGCGCGCCTTTTTCTCCTTGCGTGGCCGGGCCACCCGCGCCAGCACCGAGACCGGCTCCTCGTCGGGCTCCGGCTCGGGTGCGGGCTCGACCGCCGGCGCGGGTGCGGGCGCCTTGCGCCGCCGCTTGGGCTCCGCTTCGTCCTCCGCCGGCGCCGGCACGCCGTCGGGTGCGCTCCCGCGCTCCAGCCGCTGCAGCGGGTGCCAGGCGAAGGTCGCCAGGGTGAGGGCACTGAGCGCCAGGAAGCCCAGGAGCACGGCGCCGGCCACGCCGACCTTGTCGGCGATGCCCACGGCGAAGAACCCCGGCAGCCAGCCGACGGCGCGCGCGCTCAGCGCCCGGTCGCCCACGTCCCAATCGAAATCACTGGCCCGCACGTGGGTCAGCACGCCGACGACATAGGGGACCAGCACGCTGAGCCCGACGATCAGCAGCGCCGAGCGCTTCATGTCGAGCCCGCCCAGCCGATCGAACCCCGCCAGCGCGAGGCCCAGGCCGAGCAGCGGAATGCCGAGCGCGCCGGCCCCGAGCAGCTGCCACAGCGCGTGCCCGATGTACCGCCCCACCGGTCCGGTGATCCCGACCGGGAGCAGGGTCAGGCCGAGGAACAGCCCCGCCACCAGCGCGGTGAGCGCGCCGAGTCGGCGCCGGGAGTCGGCGGTCATACCGGCACCGGCATGAGGGTCACCCGACGCTCGTGAAAGTGCGGCAGCACCGGATAAGCGTCGCGGCGGCTCGCGGCCGCGATATCGTCGCCGAAGCCCAGGCGTCGCAGCTCTCGTCCTGCCCGGCTCCGCCGCAGCGGGCGCTCCCAGTCCTCGCCGTAGCGGCGGACCAGGTCCATCGCGGCGAGGGCGGCGTCGTTGAGCCCGGAGCGCGCCCGGTGGCCACCGAGTGCGGCCGCCAGAAGCCGTCCGGCCGCGTAGGCGTCGTCGAGGGCGAAGGCGCCTTCCCGTCCCGCGCAGACGACCAGGGCGCGGTGCCCGGCCTCGACGACCTCGCGCAGCTTCTCCGCCGCCAGCGTGAGATTGCCGGCGCACGCGGGGTACACCGCCGCCGCACCCTGGCAGGCGAGGAGCGCCTGGGTGCCGTTGCTGGTCGTCACGATCAGCGTCTTGCCCCGCACCACCGTCTCGGTCATTTCCAGGGGACTGTTGCCCAGGTGGAAGCCGGGAATCCGCACGGCCTGCCGCTCGCCGGCCAGGAGCACGTCGTCGCTGCCGATGGTGTGCGCCAGACGCAGCGCCTCCTCGGTCGTGGCCACCGGGATGAGCGCCCGGGCTCCGCCGTGCAGCGCGGCGCAGATGGTGGTGGTGGCGCGGAGGATGTCGATCACGAAGACCGTCCGGCCCTGGACCTCCTGCGAGGTGAGGCCGGCCGGGGTGAAGACCACGTCGAGCTTCATGCGTCCGGGCGGAGGAGGTGTGACTCGCGCTCGAGGAACCGGGTGTCCACCTTGCCGGCGACGAAGTCGGGGTGGCGGATGACGCGGGCGAGGAAGGGGATGGTCGTGGTGACGCCCTCGAGAATGAAGCTGTCCAGCGCCTGCCCCATCCGGGTGAGCGCCTCCTCCCGGTCGTTCCCGTGGACGATCACCTTGGCCAGGAGGGAGTCGTAGTACGGCGGCACGGTGTAGCCGGCGTAGACATGGGTATCCACCCGCACCCCGGGGCCACCCGGCGGATGATAGGCGGTGATGAGCCCCGGCGAGGGCTGAAAGTTCCGGTAAGGGTCCTCGGCGTTGATCCGGCACTCGATCGCGTGCCCCCGAAGCCGGCGCCCGTCCCCCTGGAAGCTGATCCGCTCCTCGGCGGCTACCCGGATCTGCTCCTTCACCAGGTCGAAGCTGGTGACCATCTCGGTCACCGGATGCTCCACCTGGATCCGGGTGTTCATCTCCATGAAGTAGAAGCTGCCATCGGTGTCGAGCAGGAACTCCAGGGTGCCCGCGCCGATGTAGCCGATGTTGGAGGCCAGCGCGACCGCCGCCCGCCCCATCGTGTCGCGCAGCATCGGGGTGAGCGCCGGACTGGGGCTCTCCTCGATCAGCTTCTGGTGCCGCCGCTGGACCGAACAGTCCCGCTCGCCCAGGTGGACCACCCGGCCGCTGCAGTCGCCCATCACCTGGATCTCGACGTGCCGAGGCTGGGTCAGGTACTTCTCCACGTACACCGAGCCGTTGCCGAAGGCCGCGAGCGCCTCGTTCTGAGCCAGTCCGAAGCTCTGGGCGAACTGCTCGGCATCCAGGGCGATCCGCATGCCCTTCCCGCCCCCGCCCGCCGTCGCCTTGATGATGACCGGAAAGCCGATCTCGCTGGCGAAGGCCAAAGCCTCGTCGGGGTCCTCGATGGTCCCCGGTGAGCCGGGGACCGTGGGCACCCCGGCCTCCTGCGCCAGGCGGCGCGCGGTCGCCTTGTCGCCCATCTGGCGGATCTGCTCGCCGGTCGGGCCGATGAAGGTGATGTTGCTCGCCTTGCAGGTCTCGGCGAACTCGGCGTTCTCGGCCAGGAAGCCGTAGCCGGGGTGGATGGCGTCGGCCCCGGTGATCTCGGCGGCGGCGATGATGCTGGGAATCCGGAGGTAGGACTGCCGGCTCGGCGGCGGGCCGATGCAGACGTCGTCGTCGGCGAAGCGCACGTGGAGCGACTCGCGGTCCGCCTCGCTGTAGACGGCGACCGTCGCGATGCCCAGCTCCCGGCACGCCCGGATGACCCGCAGGGCGATCTCCCCGCGGTTGGCGATGAGGACTTTCTTAAACAAGCGGCCCGGCCTTCTCGGACGTCAAGGCGTGAGGTCCAGCGACCGCGCCACGTCCGCGTCGCCGGTGATCTCGGAGAACTTCCGGTCGGACGCGGAGTCCACGCCCGAGACCCGCAGGGCGAACTCGTTCGGGTTCGAGGAGTAGAACAGGGCGCTCTCGTAGGAGATCATCCCCTCCTTGAACCACTTCATGAGCGACTGGTCGAAGGTCTGCATCCCGTAGGACACGGTGCCTTCGGCGATCAGGTCGGGAATGTTGAGCGCCTTCTCGATGTCGCGCATGTTGTCCGCCACCGCGGCGCTGTTGATCAGCACCTCCGCGGCGGGCACGCGCCCGCGCCCGTCGGCCCGCGGCACCAGGCGGAGGGAGACGATCGCCTGGAGGGCGGTCGCCAGCAGCATCCGGATCTCCTGGTGCTGGTAGGGCGGATAGAACGAGATCACCCGGTTGATCGTCTGGGTGGCGTCGGTGGTGTGCAGGGTGGAGAAGACCAGGTGCCCGGTGTCGGCCGCCTTGAGCGCGGTGTCCAGCGTTTCGGCGTCGCGGATCTCGCCGATCAGGATGACGTCGGGGTCCTGCCGCAGCACGTGCCGCAGCGCCGAGCCGAACGAGAGCGTGTCGCTGCCGATCTCGCGCTGGGAGATGTTCGACGCCACGTCGCGGTGCAGGAACTCGATCGGGTCCTCGATGGTGATCACGTTCACCCGGCGGTTCTGGTTCACGTGGTTGATCATCGCCGCGAGCGCGGTGGACTTGCCCGAGCCGGTGATCCCGGTGACCAGCACCAGGCCTCGCGGCTTGAGGGCGATCTCCTCGAGGACGGTCGGGAGAAAGAGCTCCCGGATGGTCTTCACCTCGTAGGGGATCGCCCGGAAGGCGAACGCGAGGGTGCCCCGCTGCTGGTACACGTTGGTCCGGAACCGGCCCACCCCCGGCACCCCGATGGCGAAGTCGGCCTCCTTTTTCTCGGCGAACTCCTTCACCTGACGCGGGGTCATCACCTGTTCGGCCAGCGCCTTCAGGTCCTCGGGTTTGAGCGGCGGCATATCCAGCCCGGCCAGCTCGCCGTTCACCCGTACCGTGGGGGGGCGCCCCACCTTGAGCAGCAGATCCGACGCGTTGCGCTGGACCATCTGCCCGATGGCGTTCTTGAAATTGAACGCCGAGGCCGGCGCCGCGGCGGAAGGATTCTCAGCCATTGGGATCGACCCGGTAGAGGACCTGGCCGTACTCCACCGGCTGGGCGTCGTCGACACAGACCTCCCGGATGACGCCGGTGACCTCGGCCTCGATCTCGTTCATGATCTTCATCGCTTCGATGATGCAGACGGTCTGCCCCGGACTCACCCGCGTCCCCACCTTGGCGTAGGGCTCCGCCCCGGGCTCGGGGGCCTTGTAGAAGGTCCCCACCATGGGAGACTTGATGTCCTT
>DATEIR010000037.1:0-24366 GCA_035278885.1 Gemmatimonadales bacterium
CTTGAGGTCGGGCTGATCGAAGCAGGGGAAGAGCTGGTTGGCGTCCGCCGGGACGAGCAGGGTATAGATATAGGTGGCGCCGTCCGACGCATCGTCGGTGCGAATGATGCTCGCACCGCTCGGCGCGATGTCGGCGACGAAGCCGGCCGCCACCGTGTTCTCGCCATCGCGAAGCGTACGGGCCGGCAGGATCAGATGTCCGTACACGAGACGAGGATGGGCCAGCGGCGTGCCGTTGACCGACACCCGCCCCAGGCGCCGACCGCGGAAATCGACGATCCCGTCGCTCCGGCCCGAGCGGCGGAAACGGATCTCCACTTGCCCGACCGCGCTGTCGTGTGCGGTGATGTCGAGGGCCAGATCGTAGCGCACGTCGGAGATCGTCGCGGCGCGCGCCTGGGCGAGCGCGTGCGAGATACCGGCCGAGGGCCGCGCCGCAGTGGAGTCGGAGGCGCCCTGCACCAGCGCTCCGGCCATCAGCAGGAAGGAGAGCGGAAGCACGTCGCAATCTAGCCGGCGCCGTATGACAGCGAGCGGCGGCCGCCCCATATTGCGGCGCATGGACGCTCGGTTCGTCGGCCTGACCATCTCCATCCTCTGGCTCGGCTGGATGGCCTACTGGGCGTACTCGGCCCGCGGGGTCAAGACCACCAGCCGTGCCGAACCCGCCCGCATCCAGCTGGCGTATCGCGCGCCGCTCGTCCTGGCCATTCTCTTCCTGACGGCGCCCGGATTGGTGCCGCCGGCACTGCTCGGACGGTTCGTGCCGGCCGGTCCGGCGGGACCGTCGCTGGGGATCGCGCTGATCGTCGCGGGGCTGGGCTTCGCGGTGTGGGCGCGGCGGCATCTCGGGCGAAACTGGAGCGCGAGCGTCGTGGTGAAGCACGATCACACCCTGATCCGCACCGGGCCGTACCGCCGCATCCGCCATCCCATCTACAGCGGCATGCTGCTCGCTTTCCTCGGAACCATCATCGCCATCGGCGAGTGGCGCGGGCTGGTGGCGCTGCCGCTCGCGGTCCTGTCGTTCCTGCTCAAGAGCCGGCTCGAGGAAGCCCGCATGACGGAGACCTTCCCGGAATACGCGGACTACCGCCGGAGCACAGCGGCGCTGATTCCCGGTCTATACTGAAGGGTGGGAACTGTCGGCTCCGGCGTAGGACCGCTGCAACGGGTCCAGCCGACCGGGCCCGATCGCGTCGCGGAAGTTGCGTGACGCCAACGACTTCCGTGCCGTACCACCAGCCTCGTCGAGGCCTGATTCCTGCGTGGTGCGCCGAGATCCTCTATGGCGGATTCCATGCGCGTACGTACCCGTCTCTCGCTCGCCGCGTTCGCCGTCCTCCTGGCCGGGAGCGTCATTACCTGCACCGGGGACAACGAATCGCCCGACGGCCAGACCGGGCCCGACGGCCTGCTGCTTGCCGGAGCGCCTTCGAGCCTCAAGCTCAATGTCCAGCCGCCGAGCGGCGCACTCGAAAGTGAAGTCTGGATTCCCAGCCGGCAGCCGATCGTCGTCGTGAAGGATGCGAGCGGCGTGGTGGTGCCCGGCGTGGTGGTCACCGCCTCGATCGCCAGCGGCTCGGGAACCCTGCAGGGCAAGTTGGCGATCACCACCAACGGCAGCGGCATCGCCAAGTTCCTGGATCTGGGCATCGCCGGCACCGGGCCGCACACTCTGCGCTTCAGCACCAGCGGGCCGTCCATCACCTCCGGCACGGTGACCTTGAGCGCGCTGCCTCCGGAAGCGACCACCGGCGACTGGGGGGCGCCGGTGTCGTGGGACATCGTGCCGCTGCACATGAGTCTGCTGCCCACCGGAAAGATCCTGGCGTGGGGCAAGTACGAGACGGGAACCACGTCCATGTCCGAGCCTCGGCTCTGGAATCCGGCCGTCGGCGCGCCTACGACCGCCGCCATCGTGGCGGACTCCGACATGCTCTTCTGCTCCGGCCACACGATCATGGCGGACGGAAAGGTGCTGGTCTCCGGCGGGCACCTCGATGACAACAAGGGCTTGCGCGCCACCAACATCTTCGATCCGGTGAGCGAGACCTGGGCCCCCAATCTTCCCAAGATGGCGCTCGGTCGCTGGTATCCCACGGTGACGATGCTGGCCGACGGCCGGCTGGTGACGGTCGCGGGACGGGACGCCAACGCCAAGGTGGTGCTCGTTCCCGAGATCTGGGAGGGCGGCACCTGGGTCCGGCTGCCCGGCGCGAGCTTCACCTTCCCCTACTATCCCCGCCAGTTCCTGGCGCCCAACGGCAAGATTTTCTATGCCGGTGAGCGGATTCAGGGGCGCTGGCTCGACGTGGACGCGGTGACCGCCAGCGGCCGGGGCAAGTGGACCAGCGCCACGGGACTCAAGCACCTCTGGCCCTACAATCGCGACTACGGCTCGGCGGTGATGTACGAGACCGGAAAGGTCATGGTGGTGGGCGGCGGCGGCTACACCGGCTGGTCCACGCCCGATCCCAAGTCGGCCACCCCGACACCCACCGCGGAGACGATCGACCTCAACCTCGCCGGGCCGGCGTGGAAGAGCACCGATCCGATGCATCATCCCAGGCGGCATCTCAATGCGACGATCCTGCCCGACGGCCAGGTGCTGGTGACCGGCGGGACCAGCGGTGGCGGGTTCAACGATCTCGCGAATGCGGTGCACGCGGCCGAGGTGTGGAATCCGACGACGGGTCATTGGACGGAGCTGGCCGCCAACAGCGTGGACCGGGCCTATCACTCGGTGTCGCTGCTTCTCCCCGACGCGACGGTGCTGCACGGGGCGAGCGGAGACGCCGGGGCGCCCGACGGCTCGGCGTACCCGGCGCGCCGGAACCACGAGATCTTCCGGCCGCCGTATCTCTTCAAGGGCGCACGGCCGGTGATCAACAGCGTCTCCCAGACCACGCTCGGCTACGGCCAGGTGCTCACGGTGAACACCAGCTACGCCCAGCAGATCACCCAGGTGCGCTGGATCCGGCTCGGCTCCGTCACCCACGCCTTCGATGCCGACCAGCGGGCGAACTCGCTGAGTTTCAGCAAGACCGCGAGCGCGGTGAAGGTGACGACGCCATCCAACGCGAAGAAGGCGCCGCCGGGCTACTACATGCTGTTCATCCTGAATCGCAACGGGGTGCCGTCGGCCGGCAGGATCGTGCGGGTGCAGTAGCCGGGGGGCTGCTAGCCTAGGACCCTGCTCGCGGCGACGACCAGCAGGATCGCGCCGCCGACCGCGACGAGATCCTCCCCGGCGGCGATGACCCAGTCCGGGGTCTGCAGCGCCCGCACCAGTCCGGTGCGGGCGCGGTAGCCGCCGAACGCGCCCGCCACCGCTCCCAGCACGCCCGCGATGACGCCCCCGGCGAGCGATCCGCCGGCACCTGCCGACAGTGCCCCTCCCGAGACGCCGCCGGTGAGCATCCGTGCGACGAAAGGTCCCAGCGCTGTTCGGTTCGGCGTGCTGGGAAACTTGTCGCCGATGAGCTCCCCCAGGGCGGCCGCGCCAAGAAGCCAGGCGGCGACCGCTGAGCCGAGAAAGGCGAGCGGGGTAGGATCGAGATCGAGACGCCCCAGGCGCGCGGCCCAGGCGACCACGGCGGGCGCCGTCATCGAGCGCAGCCCGGCAACGATGCCGAGAGCGAAAGCGAAGAGGATGAGCATGGCGCCGGCAAGATAGCCTCGCCGGGCCACCTCGTGACTACAGGGCGCGGCCTGGCCCGGGCTCGAGGGCGAGCCGGGTGAACAGGGCGATGGGGATCCCGATGAAGAGCATGTGGACCGCGACGCTGAGCGCGACCCAGAGCGGATCCTTCGAGCCGCCCGAGGCCGCGGACAGAGGAACGACCACGAAGTTCATGATGCCGTACAGCACCAGTCCGTAGCCGGCGCCGCAGGCCAGCGGATGCTCCCGCAGGAAGGGCCGCCGGCGCGCGACCAGGTAGTAGGTGAGCGACATGCTCGTCGCGATGAAGAAGTGGAGACCCAGGCCGAGAAACGCGGTCGGCCACCCCCCACTGAAGCTGGCCTTGCCCAGGAGCCCCGCGGCGACCGACTGGAAGATGCGTTGGGCGCCGATGCCGGCCTTCACCGCCCAGAACAGCCAGGCGTAGCTGATGTCGAGGGCTCCCGCGGCGACGCCGCCCGCGAGGACGTAGGCCAGGGGGGAATGGGGGCGCGCGGCGAGCGTGGACGCAGTCACATGGGCTCCGCGAAGGTGGGATGGCGAGGCGAGCGGGGCGGTCCTCCGCTCTACGACGCCGGCTGTCACCGGATCAGCACACCTTCTCTGGTGTCGCCCCGGCGCCGGATGTCTTGCCGAGACGAGGACACTCGTCATATATGTGTCTCCCAGTCGGCGATTCGACCGGCGGCCCCGATGCTGGACAAGCCTTCTTCACCCAACCGCAGTCTCCTGGTCTCGGCGGAGTCCGCCTGCGTGAGCCTGGCGCTACACCTGGCGGCGCTCGGGCTGGCGCTGGCGCTCACCCAGGGTGGCCCGCGCCTTCCGGCCGACGAGCGGGAAGCCCGTGTCTTCTTTCTCCTGCCCCCCGATCGGGTTCCCGCCAGCACCCATCAGAGCGACGTCATGCAGTGGGGCCGGCTGGGCGGCGACCTCGCCGACGGCACCAACCTGCTCCGGTCCGGCGCCGGTCGTCGGATCCGTGCCGATGACCATGGCAGCCGGCTCTGGGGCAAGCGCAGCGGCGCGCGGCCCGCGCTCCCCTTCGGGCCGGCCGAGCGGCTGGTGGCCGACAGCGTCTTCAGCGTGCTCGAGGTGGACCGGATGGTCGAGCGGTTCGACGGCAGTGCCGCGCCCGCCTACCCCCCCGACCTGATCCAGAAGGGTGTCGAGGGCATGGTCCAGGCGATTTACGTGGTGGACACGACCGGGCGGGTGGACACCGCCAGCGTCGAGGTCGTCCTCAGTGACGATCCGAAGTTCACCCAGTCCGTCCGCGAAGCGCTCGACCACATGCGGTTCCGCCCGGCCCTGCGCGGGGGCCGGCCGGTTCGCCAGCGGGTACAGCAGAAGTTCCGCTTCGAGATTCAGCCCCCTCCCGAGCTCGCCAGGCCGGCCAGCGCCCATAGCTGACGCTGGCGGGTGATCCTCCTCACCCCCATCAACGCCCGACGGGCCTAGCGTACGGGCAACTGGACGGCCTCGTGCGGGCCGTCCCGAGAGGAGCGACGTGGATGACCAGGAAGCGACAGAAGGAGCAGAGCAAAGAGCAGCCCGAGCCGGCTCGGCCGACGATCAAGCGCGATCCCCATCGGAGCCAGCTGCTCGAGCGGGGCGAGGGGCCGACCGACGAGGAGCTCCTCGATCCGGCGGTCGAGAGCCCGAGCGAAGTGACCGACTACGGCGGGCCCGGGACCGATTCGGCATACCGGGAAGGCGGGCCGATGACGAGCCCCCGGCCGCCGGTGAATCCCCGCGAAGGAGGGACCGGAGGGGATGGAGGGTACAGCACCCTGGGCGGTGGAGTGTATCCGGACGAGGGGCACCCGGAAGACGCCTCGCTCGAGTGAGCGGCGGGGTCCGGTGAGGAATGTCACCGCCCCAGGGCCCAGTGGCGCGCCACATTGGTGCACGACCGCCGTTGTAGCCGACCCTGGAGGGAGGTTTCCATGACGCGTGCCGCCTTCGCTTGCCTGGCCCTGCTGGCTCTCGCCGCCTGCGACAAGCGCAACCATACCGACAACGACAACAACCCCGAAACGGGGACGGCCCATTCGGCCGACACGATCGTGACCGAGCGGAAGATGCAGGACACCGCGGTCGTGAATTACGATACCACGGTCAGCGCCGACACCGTGCACAAGAGGGGCACCAAGCCGGTCGATACCGATACCGTGCACAACTGAGTGATCCCTGTCACATTCGGGGCGGACCACGCGCCCCCATGGTAGTTCCGCCAGGAGGACCGGGATGACGCGACGTGAACCGCTGCTTTCATTTCTGGCCGGCGCCGCTATCGGCGCCGGCCTGATGTTTCTGCTCGACCCCGACCGGGGTCCCCGCCGGCGCGCCCTCGCGCGGGACCGGATGCTGAGGGTCGGCAGGCATGCCGGCGAAGACCTCGGCGCCAAGGCGCGGCACGTCATGCAGGCCGACCTGGACGACGACGTCATCGCCGAGCGGATCCGCGCCGAGCTGAGGCGAGTCGTGGCCCAGCCTGGAGCCGTCGTAGTGGCGGTCGAGCATGGTGTGGTGACGCTGACCGGCGAGGTCGCTGGGGCCGAGCGTGACGGCCTCCTCGTCGCTGTCCGGTGGGTCCGCGGCGTTCGGGACCTCGAGGACAAGCTGGAGACGCGCGAATCGGAGGCGGGCGCGCCCGGACGCCGGTCCTAGGTCCCGCGCTCGTCGATACGCACGCCACTTCCGCCGGTGCCTTCCCGAAGCAATCCTTGGGTGCCCTGCCGTTTCAGAGAAGGAACCTCAACACGGAGGGTCAGCCGATCATGAACCGTAAGCTCCTGTCGTGCGTCCTGGTCGCCGCGGCGCTCAGCATCGGCTGCGGAGACTCCAACGGTCCGAACCAGGAGGGCCGTCTGCGCCTGGTGCACGTGGTACCGGATGTCGCCAGCCTCGACGTCGTGGTGGACGGCGATACCGTCGCCACCGGCATCGGCTATCTCGGCTCGATGGACTACATGCAGCTGAAGTCCGGGGGGCACGTGCTGCAGGTCTCGGAGACTGGCACGACCACCACCCTCGTCGACCAGGACGTCACCGTGGCCGACGGGGCGGATTACACGATGCTGGTGACGAGAACGCCGCAGGGCCCGATCGGTCCGCTCCTGCTGACGGACAACAACGACACGCCTCCGGCGGGAACTTTCCGCGTACGGGCGGTGCACGCGGCGCCGAGCGCGCCGGCGGGCGGGGTCGATGTCTACGTCACGGATCCCGACGCCGATATCACCTTGACCTCGCCGAACGCCAGCGATATCACCTTCGGCCAGGTCCTGCCGTACGTCGAGTCGGCCGTGGGAACGTTTCAGATTCGGGTGACGGCGACCGGCAGCAAGGACGTGCTGATCGACACCGGCCCGCTCACCCTCGATGACGGCCAGGTCCGCACGGTGGTCGCGGTGGATGCCGTCGGCGGCGGTCAGCCGCTCAACTTTCTTGTGCTGGACGACCGCGACTAGCGGTCGCAGCGCTCCGGCTTGATCTCGAGCGGCGGGCGCCCGGCGCCCGCCCTAGAGCCCCACCGCCGTCACCTGCCGATCAGGGTCCGATCCCAGCTGTAGCCGAGCACTTTGCCCTCCAGCGACACTCTCCACCACCCGCCTCTGAGCGAATCGGCGAGCACGCTGTCGCCGGGGAGGAGGATGGCCACGACGTCGGCGTGTACGCTGCGCCGACTGCGCACCTTGGTCCAGGTCTGCGCCACGCGGATCACTGCGCTGGAGGTCGGCGTCGAGTCCGGAATGGTGGCCGTCCCCGCGGCCGAGGCCGTGTCGAGCGTATCCGGAGGCGCGGCAGCGGTCGGGGGAGCGGTTGTCGTTTCGGTGTCTTCGAACGCCTTGCGCGCGAGGGCCAGGGCGGAGAGCCCCAGCACGAAGAGAATCGCCGCGGCTGCGACGGCGAAGATCGGGGGGAGCTTGCGGTTGGGCGATGGGCGAAGGGTCGGTGCCGGAGGCAAGTCGGCCCCGCACCCCGGGCACCGGGTCGCGATGCTCAGGACGTTCTTGCCGCAGGAGAGGCACTGGCGGTCCAGCATGGGCATGGATGTAACATGGGTAACCCGGCACCCGTGGGCCAGCGGGAACGAGCCCGAGATGGCCCGCCCCTCCCGCCTGCCGCGGCAGCGGCGATCTTTCGGCTGGTGCCCCCGGTCACCGCCCGGGCCCGGCACCCGGGCCCATTTGGGGCATCCATTCGAAACGAGGACCTGTGGCGGACCAACCCAAGCAGCCTTGGCACAAGTCGATCCCCGGTCTGCTGACTGCGACGACCGGCTTCATCGCGGCGCTGAGCGGGCTGGTGGCGGGCCTCAATCAGCTTGGGGTCTTTCGGCGGGAGCCGCCTCCTTCGGCGGTGGTTGGCGTGAGCCCCACGCCGAGCGACAATACCGCCCAGGACACGGTCGCCGCCGACCGCGGTCAGGCAACCGCACCTAAAGTGGTCGAGCCGCCTCCGGTCGTCAGCGCGTCCCCGCCACCCGCGCCCAAGGCCGGCGGGGTTTCGTCGGCTCCGGCGCCCGCACCTTCCCCATCGGCGACGGGGGACACGACGACCACGCCCGCCGCGTCCCGCCTCGCCAAGGGCACCGCGCTGGAGCTGACCGTTCCCACCCGCACCTGCGCCCCGGAGCAGGGGCAGCGGCGGTTCATCGCGCGCCTGGACTCGCCCGTGCGGGCGAGCGGCGGCACCGTCCTGCCGGCCGGCACCACCGCGGTGCTCCACCTTCGCCGCGCCGGATCTCCAGAAGCGCCCCGTGCCCGGCTCGACTCGCTGGTCCGCCCCGATCTCGCCGTGGCCATCCCGTCGGCCCAGGTACAGATCCCGCGCGGCTCCGCGAACGGCGTCTGCCTCAAGGCCGACGCGCGTCTCCACGCCGTCCTCGGCCAGGGCGTCAACCTCCCGGCGCACCGCTGAGCCGATCTCGGCCACCCGGCTCTTGTGAACGGGTGGACGCCGTGCTTTCCTAGGGCCATGCCCGCGTCACGCCTCTACCGGGTCCGGCTGTGTGCCGTCCTGCTGCTGGCGCCCGTCCTCGGCCTCCCGGTTGCCGGCTGCACCCGCGTCACCCTGATCTCGGCCTACGACGAGCAGGTCGATCACTCGGCGAGCGAGCTGCAGCAGCGGATGGACGGCTTCCTCACCATGCTGGCCGACAAGGCGGGAACGCCGGAGGCATCATACGAGGCGAACCGGGATTTCTATTCGGACTACGCGGTGGGGATCCGGGCGGTGAGGGTGCGCGCGCTGGCACAGCCCAAGAACTCGATCACGGTGCAGCAGCTCGATCTGATGAGCAACAGTCTGGAAGAGCTTCGCAAGGCGCATCAGGACGCCCCCATCTCGGCCGAGGCCGTGCCGGCATTCCGCGACCTGTTCAATCAGGCGTGGGGCGCGATCATCCGCCTCGAGCTCGCCAAGAAGCGCGGCGAAGATGGCTGAGCTCTCGGTCGCCGACATGGTGAGCGACATGCTCCAGGCGGTCAAGGCGTCTCTGGGGAAGGATTATTCCAAGGCCAAGGACTTCGCCCGGCCGGAGCTGCAGCGGCTGGCCCGGAGCATGGTGGACATCGCGAAGCTGGTGGCGGCGGGAAAGGTGACCAAGCAGCAGGCCAAGTCGCTGGTCGCCATTCACGAGAACACGACCCGAGTCGTGCTGCTGACCGTCGAGGGCCTCGGCATCATCGCGGTCGAGAACGCCCTCGACGCCGCGATCGGCGCCATCCGCAGCACCGTCAACGGCGCCGTGAAGTTCGCCCTGCTCTGACCTGCTACCCTCCGCCCGTCCGCCCGTCCGACCCTCCGCCGGACCGCGCCACCCACGCATACACCGGCGCGCTCAGCGCCAGCAGCACGACCGACTTCCAGCTGTTCCCCCAATCGAGCACCAGCGCCCCGACCAGGAAGGCCACCGACCCGACCACCACCACCGCGGTGGTGACGGGAAATCCGGGAACCCGGAACGGGCGCGGCGTATCCGGCTCCGTCCGTCGGAGCGCGAACACGCTGAGGAACGAGAGCAGGTAGCCCACGACGTAGAGGAAGGCGCAGAGCGCGAGCACGGTATTGAAGGTGCCGGTCAGGATGAATCCGCTCACCACGCCGATCGTCGCCCAGTGGGCCACGGTGGGGGTCCCGCCCGGACTCACGGTCTCGAATGCGGGATGGAGCAGGCCGTCACGGCTCATCGCCAGCAGGACCCGCGGAGCCATGAGCGCGCAGGCATTGATGGCGCTCAGGATGGAGATCACCACCAGGAGCCGGATGACCAGGTCGCCCCGCGGACCGAACAGGGCCTTGCCCGCCGACGCGGCGACGAAGGGATCGCCCGCCATGCGCTCGATCCCGAGGACCCGGACGAAGGCGAGGTTGACCAGGAGGTAGATCGCGATGACCACGAGGACCCCGATGATCATGGACCGGGGAATCCCTCGGCCGGGGTCCTGGACCTCTTCGCCGAAGTAGAGCACGCCGTTCCAGCCATCGTAGGTATAGATCACCGACTGCAGCCCGAGCACCAGCGCGGTGACCATGGCCATGCCGGTCGGAATCGCCGTCGCGGCGGCGCCGTCACGCGCGGGCGCGGGCAGCAGGAGGCAGAGGCCGATCAGCGCCCCGAACGCGATTGCCTTGAGCGCGCTCAGGATCTGCTGCGACAGGTCGCCGATCCGGATCCCGCGCCAGAGCAGCAGTCCGAACGCGAGCACGATGAGCACCCCCGCCACGCCTCGCCGTCCCGCCAGCGCGGGCACCAGCGGCTCGAGGTACTCGGTGATCACCATCGCGCCGAGCGACATGGCGCCGCAGACGGAGATCCAGTCGGTCCAGCCGACCACGAAGCCGGGGTACGCCCCGAGTCCCCGGCGGACGATGACGTACTGTCCACCCGAGCGCGCGATCATCGCTCCCGGCTCGGCGAGCGAGAGCGTCGCGAGCAGCGCGTAGCAGCCGCCGACGAGCCAGAGTCCGAGGAAGAGCGCGGGGGAGGGCAGCCGGGCCGCGACCTCGCCCGGCGTACGGAGGATGCCGACCAGGATGGTGTTGCCGACCAGCGCCGCGATGCCGAAGGAGACGCCGAGGATCTGGAGGAGTCTGCCGCGCCTGGGCGCGGGTGAGCCTAGTTCGAGAGCCGCGGAGGGGAGAGCTGACAGATCAGGGTCGGCCGGGTTCGGTCGGCGTGAGCATGGATTCGTTCGCGTAACCGAGCACTTCGCCGTCGAGGGCCACGCGGTACCAGCCCCGTTCCAGCGAGTCGGCGAAGACGGTGTCGCCAGGGGTGAGCACGGCCTCGAGGTCGGAGCTCCGGCTCCGCGCCTTGCGCACGTGGGTCCACGACCTCGCCACCAGCAGCGTCCCCGCCTCCGGGTGCACGAAGCCGACTTCGGACGGCGCCACGGTGGTATCCCTCGCCGCGGCCAGCGACAGGCGCGGGTCGCCCCGGGCGCCGCTGGTCTGGCCCAGCTCGGTCGTCGTCAGGATCGCGCCGAGCGCGAGGAGTCCCGCCGCGATGCCGGGTGTGCCGAGCTTCATCCGCCCGAGGCGCCGTGCGGGGGTCGCTACGGGCTCCTCGACAGGCGCCGGGAACTCCCGGTGGCACCGGGGGCAGCGGGTCGCGATGCTGAGGGCCCGGGCCCCGCACTCGGTGCACTGCTTGTAGGACTGGCCCATCAGAATTGTGACGGCTCCTGTTGCGCGAGCGGCGCGACGACGCCCTCCGGCCCCGAGCCGGCGGGAAGTAAGTGCCCGGCCTGACGACAGTTGGATTTTCAGGGATGATTCGGGCGGGTAGGGGAGGGGCAAGTCGAATGCCACCCAACCAGCCGAATCGCTCAGCCCCTCGGCCCCGAGGGCGCCGCCAACCCGGGCACCGCCAGATCCGCGTCCTGCAGCACCCGCCGAAGCGCGATCGTGAGCGGCACCGCCAGCAGGGTCCCGATCGGTCCCAGCAGGTAGGCCCAGACCATGAGCGAGAGCAGCGCCATGATGGGCGGCACGTCCAGCCCGCGTTGCATCACCCGCGGCTTGATCAGGTTGTCCACCACGAAGTTCAGCACCAGGAACGCGGCCAGGATCACCACGGCGCGCTGCCACCCCAGCTCCAGCAGGGTGAGAATCACCGGCGGAATCACCGAGAGGATGATGCCGACGTTGGGAACGAAATTCATGATGAAGGCGAGCACCGCCCACACCAGCGCCAGGTCGGTGCCCACCACCAGCATCACCAGCCACACGAGCACCGAGAAGCCGAGGCCGGTGAGCGCGGTGAGCAGGAGGTACTGCCGGACATCCCGCGCCACCCGCCCCGCGGTGCCGTCGGGCCGGAAGGTCTGATCGGACACCCCTCGCTCGGCCAGGAAGAACGCCACGATCAGGATCAGCAGCAGCGCCTGGCTCAGCACCTTGCCCAGACCGGAGAGAAATCCGGCCGCCAGGCCGAGCAGGCGGTTGGGGTCTACCAGGTCGAGGGACATGACCCGCTCCGGCTCGATCCCGCGCTGGGCCAGCATCCCTTCGATCCCCTGCCGCAGCGATTCCGCCCGATCCTGGTAGTGCGGCAGCACCTGCAGCAGCCGGGTGCCCGAGAGTCCGAGTACGCCGAGCATCGCCAGCAGGACGCCGGCGAGCAGGGCGCTGGTGATCACGACGGCGAGCGCCTTCGATACGCCTCGGCGCCGCAGGGCGTCGAACGCCGGCACCACGGTGAGGGTGAGGAGCATCGCGAGAAGAATGCTGTTGAGCACTCCGGCGGCTTCGCGGATTCCCGCAGCGATGATGACGAGCGCGGCGGTGCCCAGGAGGAGGCGGTAGCGGCGGTCGGACCTGCGGTCGGAGTCGGGGCCGAAGGGAGAGGTCATGGCAGCATGATACCCACTACCTGGCGCCGGCCGGGAGCTGGCGCGCTTCTCGGCTTCAGGTTCGCCGGAAGCGTGCCGACTCGAATTCCTTGGTCAGACTGTGGCGGGTGGTGCCGGGCAGCAGCAGCGCGCCGACGAATGCGGTGCCCATGGCGATAGCCAGATAGAGCGCGGGGGCCAGGGTCACCCCGGTCCGAGCTACCAGCCAGGCTGCCACCAGCGGCGTCGTCCCGCCCAGCAGTGCCATCCCGATGTTGTACGCCACCGAGAGCACGGTGCAGCGCACCCGCCAGGGCGCCAGCTCGGCCATGGTGGCGGGCATGACGCCGCCGGCCACCGCCAGCAGCAGCGAGAGGCCGACCCAGCCTATCACCAGCCCGACGGTCTGCCCCTGCGCCATGAGCGACATCAGCGGATAGGCCAGCAAGGCGAAGGCACCGAGCCCCACTACGAGGACGGGCCGCCGACCCAACCGGTCGCTGGCCCACCCCGCTGCGGGAAGCACGAACAGGTGCGCGGCCATCGCGAGAGTGTTGATCTCGAGCGCGGTCCTGGCGGGCACGCCGACCTGCTGCTCGAGCCAGGTCACGGAGTACACGAAGACGGTGTAGAAGCCGACCCCGAGTCCGGCGACCAGCGAGACCAGGTGGAGCATCGTGCGCCAGTGGTGACGGAACGCTTCACCCAGCGGCGACTTGGCCGGCGCCTGGTGCGGCACGCGCTCGATGTAGTGCCGCCTGATGGCAAGCCCGCCCAGGCCGACGGCCAGGCCCACCAGGAAGGGAATCCGCCATCCGTAGGCCATCACCGCCTCGGGTGGCAGGACCCGGTTCACCAGCGCGCCCGCCATCGATCCGAGGAGCGTGCCCGCGGTAGCACCGAGCGGCCCCCAGCTCCCCATCCAACCTCGCCGGCCGGGTTGGGAGCCCTCGACCAGGAACACGGCCGACGCCATGTACTCCCCGCCCACCGCGAGTCCCTGCATCAGCCGGAACAGGAGCAGGAGCACCGGGGCAGCGAGCCCGATCGTCTCGGCGCCGGGAAGCAGGCCGATGAAGAAGGAGGGGAACGCCATCGCGAGAACCGACCAGATGAGCGCCTGCTTCCGCCCGAATCGGTCACCCACCCAGCCGAAGAGCGCGCCGCCCACCGGCCGCATCAGGAACCCCGCGGCGAACGTCCCGAACGCAGCGATGAGCGAGGCGGTCGGGTCGTCGGCGGGAAAGAAGTGCGCCCCGATCTCCCGGGCAAAGAACCCGAAGAGCGCGAAGTCGTACCACTCGAGCACATTGCCGACGACGCCCGCGATGACCCCCCGGCGGACCGCCGTCGGCGTACGGAATTCCTGGGTGACGACTCCGGGCGGAGTCATCGGGACCGGTGCAGCCATCAGGCCCCCGGGGGGCGGGAAATTGTCAGCAGGGAGACGAGGACCGGCTACGATACGCCGCGGAGCCACAGCCCGCCAGAGGCTCACCACCCCCAAATTCACGTTCATCTGCGTTTTCTGCGTTCATCTGCGGCTAACTGCTAGGGCGCAGAGGAACGCAGATGAACACCGCGGAAGAATTCTGGGGTGTGTGCGTGTACCTAATGCCGCTTCACCGCTCGGCCGATGACGACGGTGATGTTATCGCTCCCACCGCCGTCCAGCGCGTCCTTGAGCAGCGTCTCGCAGCCCTGCTGGGCGGAGGTCATCGAGCGGAGCACCTCGCGGATCCGGTCGTCGGGGACGTGCCGGGTGAGCCCGTCGCTGCAGAGCAGCAGCACGTGGCCCCAGTTCATGTCGAAGCGGGTGACGGTGGGCTGGGTGCTCGAGCCGCCGATCGAGCTGGTGAGCGTGTGCTCCAGGCGGGTTCCGGCGACCTGGTCCGGCTTCATGATCCCCAGGTCCACCATCTCCTGCGCCATGGTCTGGTCCCGGGTGATCTGGCTCAGCTCCCCGTCGCGCAGCAGATAGCAGCGGCTATCGCCCACCTGGAGCAGGTAGGCCCGGGGCCACACGCCGAGATAGAGCGTGAGGGTCGTCGCCATGCCGCGGTGGTCGGACTGCTCGTCGGCCAGCCGTCGGAGCTCCTCGTGGCACTCGCGGGCGCCCTGGCGCAGGGCTTCGGAGAAGTCCTCCGCTTCCTCGGAACGGTAGTAGCAGCGCAGGCTGCGGCTCACGTACCGGGCGATGCCGGTGAGCGCCACCCGGCTCGCTGTTTCGCCCTTGGCCGCGCCGCCCACCCCGTCGGCCACCATCGCCATCGAGGCCAGCCGCTCGCTCTCGTTCCCGAGCACCGCGTCCGCCTGGGGAATGCTCGAGCCGCGGACGACGACCTCCCGCCGGAGCGAGCAGAGCAGGTAGTGATCCTGATTGTCCCGGCGGACCTTGCCGGGGTGCGTCACTCCGCAGGCGTCGATCTCATCCTCGCGGGGCCGGCGGCCGGTGCCGGATGGCGCGACGCTCGCCTCGGTGGTTGGCATGGCAACTCCTGGTTGATGCTGAGCGGCTCTCTCAGTATCGGTCGTCGGGTCGCCGCCGACAAGGAGTCGACCGCGGCTATCTCGCGGGCGCGGGGTCGGCGCGGTGTATCTTGCTAGGTCGAACACCGAAGGCCGTGGTCATGCAGGCCACGGCGATCCCATGGACAACCTGCGCGGAACCGGTCCGACGGACGGCTCCGCGGATAAGCGAGTCGCTCTGTGACCTCCGGCGCGGTTCAGGCGGACGGTGTGGCCGAGAACGGTGGGCTCTCCAGGCACGCGGGCGCCATGCTGAGCCTGGCGCTGGCCGTGGGCGTCGCCGTGTTCTGGATCGCCACCCTGCGCGAAGGGCATAACTGGGACGGCGATTACGCGCTCTACATCATGCACGCGGAGAACATCGCCACCGGACGCCCCTATGGAACCACCCAGTACATTTACAATCCCCAGAACTGGATCCATCCCGCCGCCTACCCTCCGGGTCTGCCGCTGCTGCTCGCGCCGGTGTACCGGCTCGCCGGGCTTGACCTCCAGCGCATGAAGCTGGTCGGTGTGCTCTCCTTCGCGCTGTTCCTCCTCGTATTCGGACGCACCGCCCGGCGCCACCTGCCGCTGCCGCTCGCCGTGGCCCTGATCGCCACCATCGGGTTTCACCCTTGGATCTGGGGCTTCAAGGACACGATCTTCTCTGAGCTCCCGTTCATGCTTTTCTGCTATGCGACGCTCGATCTGACCGATCGGATGGCCGAGCAGCCGCTGAAGCGGAGCTGGGGGGCAATCCTCGCGTCCGCCTTCGCCCTCGCCCTCGCCTGCCTGACCCGCTCCATCGGTGTCGCGCTCTTCCCGGCCATCCTGCTGGTGTATTGCTGGCGAACGAGGAAGCTCATCAACGCCGGCACCCTGACCCTGCTCGGCGGATTGCTGCTGATCGGCCTGTCGCGGCTGGCGTTTCCCTACGATGCCGGGACCTACGTCAACCAGTTCGCGGCAGGAGGCGGTACTCCGCTCCTGAGTGGCCTGCAGAACTACGGCAGCGCCGTCAAGGATCTGCTCGGAGTGCGGAACCTCCACGGCTCCGGGTTGAGAACCCTGCTGATGGCCGCGTTCCTGATCGTGATGTTCGTAGGGTTCGCGGCGAGGGCGCGGGCCAGGCTGGCGGTGTTCGAGCTGTTCTTCGTCCTCTATTGGGTGGCGCTGCTGACCTATCCCTTTCAGGTCGAAGTCTCGCGGTACTCGCTCCCGGTGTGGCCGCTGATGCTGTTCTATGCCTTCACGGGAGTGTACCAGCTCGGCACCCGGGCCGGAGCGGCGGCCCGCATCGCCGCGCCGGCGCTGCTGGTCGCGGGCTTGTGGCTGCTGCAGGTGGCGCAATATCGCCGGGCAGACTTCGGCCCGATCCCGTTCTCCGTCACCGCCGACCACAGCCGGGAAGTGTTCGAGGTGATGAAGACGCGGCTGCCGCCGGACGCCGTCGTCCTGACCCGAAAGCCCGCCATCATCGCCCTGTTCACCGACCGGCGGGCCGCGGTGTGGCCCGCGCCCTTCCGCGAGGAGAGTGCGTGGGCGTACGCGCGCCAGATCGGGGCGAGCTATGTGCTTCAGGGCCCGCTCGACTACGGGCTCAACGGCTCCAGGCCCGATGACTTCGACGCGTTCATCGCGCGAAACCAGGCTCGGCTACACCTGATTTTCACCAACCCGTGGTTCCGATTGTACCAGGTGACCGTTCCCCCGAAGCCGGACGGCCGCGGCTAAGCGGCCGCCCGGGCCGGCCGCAGGGTGGCCAGGAAATGGAGCCCGTGCTCGAAGACCGGCCGCAAGGCGGGTTGATACAGGCCCAGCCGCTCGTTCCACGTCGTCACCGTCCAGCCCAGGGCGTCGAAGGCGGCGTGCCATTCACGCTTGCGCAGGTAATTGTGCGGAAGCGACACTCCGAATCGGGCGTTCCCGACCCAATCCATGAACCCCAGCAGGGGACGCGCGCCGAGCCGATCGGCGAGATGGTCCTTGATCACCAACACCGATCGGGCCACGCGGCCCGCCTCGGCCAGCAGCTCGCGGGGAGAGGCGGCGTGGTGCACGACATCGAGCAGCAGGACGGCGTCGAACGCCCCCGCCCGGAATGGCAGGCGGGCCCCGTCGCACAACGCAAACGGCAGGCGGGAGCTCCGGGCCAGCGGATCGACGCCGACGATCCGGACGTCCGGCCGCGCCCGCAGCACCAGCTCCGCGAGCGTGCCGTCGCCGCAGCCCAGGTCGAGCGTCCGCGCGCCCCGGGGCAGCACGTGCGCGACGGCCGCGGCCAGGGCCTGGCGGCGCGAGGACTGGGCGAACCGTCGGTGCAGGCTCGCGACCAGGCTCATCGGCGCTGCAGGCCGAGCATGCTGGCGAAGAAGCTCGCGAAAACGGTCTGGCACCCGATGGTGACCGCCGTGGCCCCCGGAATGACCCAGCGCATCGTCTGGGGGTAGTCCAGTGGGCCGAAGCCCGTCTCCCACCACTTGACGACGGCGCCGACGAGCAACGCCGTGCCCGCGAGCAGCAGGGTGGCGCCCACGAGCAAACCGCGCTCGAGGTCGATGTAGCCGTAGAGCCGCTCGAGGGTCGGATCCCTGGGCAGCAGGCGGTTGGTGGTGGCGAACATCCGGGCAAGCACGCCGAAGGCCACCGACTGAAAGCCCACGATCAGGGCAAGACTGGCGAACAGCAGGGTGTGGACGTCGAAGTGAATCCCGCCGATTCGCATGCCGGGCATGGCGATGGCGTAGCCCACCAGCCCCGCGAGGATCAGCAGGAGGCCGGGCACCAGATAAAGCCAGCGCGGCGTGCACAGCAGGAAGAAGCGCAGGGTCCGCCAGCCGTCCCGGAAGGTGCGGAGGTGCGGGGCGTGCTGCTTCCGGCCGTCCGGATGCAGCGTGATCGGCACCTCGGCGATCGAGGCCTTGAACAGCGCGGACTTGATGACCATTTCGGTGGCGAACTCCATGCCCGTGCAGCGCAGGTCGATCCGCTGGTAGAGGTCCTTGGAGAACCCCCGCATGCCGCAGTAGATGTCGTGGATGGGCACGCCGAACCACCGCCGCGCGATGGCGGAGAACATCGGATTGCCCCACCAGCGATGGAGGAAGGGCATCGCGCCGGGGAGGATGCGTCCGCCGCCGCTGGGGAGACGACAGCCCTGCACCAGGTCGAAGCCTTCGCTGAGGCGGGGCACGAACTTGGGGACTTCGCCGAAATCGTAGCTGTCGTCGGCGTCGCCCATGATGATCCAGCGCCCGCGAGCCGCCGCGATGCCACCCATGAGCGCGCTGCCGTAGCCGCGGTCGGTCACCGGCACGACCCGGGCGCCCAGCTCGCGCGCGATCTCGCGCGACCCGTCGGTGCTGCCGTTGTCCGCGATCACGATCTCGGCGGGCACGTCGAGCGTCGCCAGCGCGGCCTTCGCCTTCGCGATGCAGCTCCCGATGGTGTCCGCCTCGTTCAGGCAGGGCATCACGATCGACAGATCGACGTTGGGCTGAGGGGTGTCGGACACGGAGGCTCCGGTCGGGGTCTCGGTCACGGCGCTGCCGCACGACTCTGGCGGGAGCGCCTGACCCTGGTTACTGTGTCGGCTGGCATCGGGGACGGTGACGAAGGTAAGGGTTCCGGTCTGCCCCGCTCAAGGCCGGACCGTGCCACGGTTCATTGAGGCTTCCGACGTGCTCGCCGGATCGGACCGATGACAGAGCGGCCGCTGCCCCGATGGAAGTCCTTCCTGTTCGGGGTCATCACTACGATAGGCATTCCCCTCCTCCTCCTCGTCCTCATCGAGGGGGTGAGCAGCTTCATCCTGCTCGCGCACGATCTGGCGAAGCCGGTGCAGCTTCCCGTGGCCTCGCCGCATACGGACTACGATACCCTGCTTGGCTGGGTGAACCGGTCCAGGTTCTCCGATCCGGATATGTACGGGCGGGGGATCTATTTTCGCACCAACGCGCAGCGCTTCCGCAACGACCACGACTTCACCACCGACGTCCCGCCCGGCCGGGTTCGCCTCATCTGCTCGGGGGACTCGTTCACCCTCGGCTACGAGGTCGACAACGATCACGCCTGGTGCACGGTCCTCGAGCGCAAGCACCCTCGCCTGCAGACGGTCAATATGGGGCAGGGCGGCTACGGGGTGGACCAGGTCTACCTGTGGTACAAGCGGGACGGCCAGCGGCTGGAGCACGACTTCCAGGTCTTCGCCGTCATTCAGGACGACTTCCGGCGGATGCAGACCCGGAACTACGTCTCGGAGGGCGGCCAGTACGCCAAACCGGTGCTCGCCCTGGACGGCGATTCGCTCCGGACCGAGAACGTGCCGGTCCCCAAGTGGTCCTACCGCTTTCCCCGGCTCCTCGCCTTCGTGAATCGCAAGCGCTCCGCCCTCGAGCACCTCCGCATCGCGCAGCTGGGTGAGGCGCTGCGCCATCGCAGTGGGCCGGGGAGCGAGCCTGACGAGGGGGCGGTCGACAGTCTCACCTGGCGCATATCCGACCGCGTCTTCGCCGATCTCGCGGCGCTGAACCGCGGGAAGAACAGCATGCTGGTGGTGTTGTTCCTGCCGACTCCGGGGGATTCGACCGGGACCTCCTCCGACCAGTGGCGGCGCTGGGTCAGGGCCGCGTCGGAGCAGCGAGGGTTCGTCTTCGTGGACCTGATCGAGGACTTCCGGGCCATGCCCCGCGATTCGATTCCGTGGCTCTTCTACAAGCCACCGCCTCCTCGCCCGGGCGGGGCGAGCGGCCATTACGGAGAGATCGGGAACGAATGGGTGGCGGATCGGCTCTACCGCCACCTGATGGCGGTCCCGGCCGCGGCGGCCCGCCTCGAGCCGCGCGAGCGCGCCGGAGGATCGGCCGCCGCGCATTAGCACCGTCCCGGTTATTGTTGTATGACCCCTCTCGAGTACCCCATGACTCTCGCGCGAGACGCCGCCGGCACGGTGCGCCCGCTGATTTCGATCGTCACGCCCGCGTATTGCGAGGCGGAGAACCTGCCGCGCCTCCACGAGGAGGTCGCGCTGGCGCTGGCGGCGGAGCCGGTGGATTGGGAGCTGATCATCGTGGACGACGGCAGCGTCGACGCCACCTGGGAGCGGGTCGGCGCGCTGCGACAGGTCGACGACCGGGTCCATGGTGTGCGCCTCTCCCGCAATTTCGGCCATCAGTACGCCCTCCTGGCGGGCCTCGTTCATGCCCGGGGCGACGCGGTGATCAGCATGGACGCCGACCTGCAGCATCCGCCGCCGGTGCTCCCCCGTCTGCTGGAGGCGTGGCGCGGCGGCGCGCGGATCGTGCATACCGTCCGGGTCGACCCGCCCGATCTCTCCTGGTTCAAGCGCTCCGCGTCCGCGGCGTTCTACCGGGTGTTCTCCTACCTGAGCGGCGTCCAGCTCTCGCCCGGGATGGCCGACTTCCGGCTGCTCGACCGCCAGGTGGTCGACCAGCTGGTGCAGTTCAGGGAGGCCGGCCTCTTTCTCCGGGGGGTCGTCGAGTGGGTCGGGTATCCGAGCGCACGGGTCAGCTTCGCGGCGGCGCGCCGCCACAGCGGCACGAGCAAGTACACCTTTCGACGGATGGTGCGCCTGGCCTGGCATGGCATCACGTCCTTCTCGACCGTGCCGCTCCGCGCCGGGACTGTCATCGGCCTGATCACCA
This sequence comes from Gemmatimonadales bacterium, assembly GCA_035278885.1. Taxonomy (GTDB): domain Bacteria; phylum Gemmatimonadota; class Gemmatimonadetes; order Gemmatimonadales; family GWC2-71-9; genus CAVVWJ01. Next base: position 20,703 of record DATEIR010000037.1, read on the forward strand.
GCGCGATCTCCTTTGGCGCGCTGATCAATGCCCTGTGGTCGAAATACGTATCCCGCGACGCGGTTCCGGGCTGGGCGACCATCGTGACGCTGCAGGGCCTGCTCTCCGGGATCCTGTTCATTCTGATCGGCATTCTGGGCGAGTATCTCGCCCGCGTGCTGGAGCAGGTACGCCAGCGGCCCCGGTTCATCGTCAGTGAGACGGTCGGCCTCGCCGCGGATCAGCTCGCCCCCTCGGCGGTACTATCCCGGCGCGACTGATCGTCAACGCGGACGACTTCGGCCTGACGACTCGGGTCAATGAGGGCATCCTCGAGGCGCATGGCCAAGGCATTCTCACCTCGGCCTCCATCATGCCGGTGGGCCGGGCGTTCGATGAGGCGGCGCGGCTGGGCCGGGAGGGGCCCGGCCTCGATCTCGGGATCCATCTCACGCTGGTCGAGGAGCGGCCGCTGCTGCCGCCGCATGAGATCCCGTCGCTGGTCGATTCGGAGGGCCGGTTTCTCCGCCACGCCGACCGGTTCGTGCTACGCTACCTGGCGGGACGGATCGATCCGAATGACGTCCGGCGCGAGCTCGCCGAGCAGTGCCGAAAGGTCTTCAGCGCCGGGCTCTCGCCCACCCATCTGGACAGTCATCAGCACCTGCACCTGCTCCCCGGTCTGCTCGAGGTCGTCGCCGAGCTGAGCCGCGAGTTCGGGATCCCGGCGATTCGCCTGGTCCATGAGCGGCGGGTACTCCGGCAGCTTGGCCATGCCTCCCCCGCCCGGATCGGTCAGGCCTTGATCGTGAACGCGCTGGGTCGCCGGGCGCGGCGCCGACAGCAGAGCCCCGTCGATGGCTTCGTCGGGTTTCTCGGTGCCGGCCGACTGGACGAGCGGGAAATCGTGCGGTTGCTGCAGCACCTGCCGAGCCAGGGCACCTGGGAGCTGGGGTGCCATCCCGGCCTCGCCGATGCCGGGACGCCGTATCCGCATTGGGGGTATCACTGGGAGGCCGAGCTCGCGGCGCTGACCAGCCCCCGCGTCCGCGCCCTGGTCGAGGAGAAGGGGATCCGGCTGATCGGGTTCCGTGACCTCGTCGAGCGCCCGCAGGCCGCCCGTTGATCCGCACGAGGACGTCAACATGATCGACCGGCTGTTCGGATTCGTCGATCGTCCGGTGCAGCGCATCGAGCGGTCGTCCAGCCCGCTGGTCCTCTTCGCCTGTCTCGCGGCCCTGCTGCTGCTCCAGATGTGGTTCCTCAGATGGACCGGCAACGAAGAGGACTACTTCCAGCTGGCCTACCGTGCCTTCGCCCCGGAGAAGTTCTCCCAATTCTCCGCGGTGGTCGACTCATCCCACGCCCGGATAGTTCCACTGTACCTGCTCGGAGCCCTCGTGCAGCTGCTCGGCTACGACGCGGCCCACGCGGTCGGTCGGCTGCTGATGACGGTGCTGTACGCCGCGGGACTGGCCTACTTCTTCTCGGCCCTCAAGCTGTCGGCGTGGGACGCGCTGCTGGTGCTGGTGCTCTTTCTGGCCGCCGGCCAGGAGCTGTTCGGCGGGGAGTGGCTGTTCGACGGCATCGAATCGAAGACGGTGGCGTACGCCCTCGTGTTCTTCGCCTTCGGTCTTGCGCTGCGCCGGCGCTGGATCGCCGCTTTGGTCGTCGGTGGTGTCGCCACCTACATGCATTTCCTGGTGGGCGGGTTCTGGACCATGGTGATCCTGCTCGGGCAGTGGCTGGAGACGAGATCCTGGCGCGAGGCGCTCCGCGGCCTGGTCGTCTATGTCATCGTGACGCTGCCGTTGGCGGGACTCATCCTGTGGGATGAGCTGGCCTGGGCGGGCACGCCCGGGACCGAGCTGGCCGACAAGATCTATGCGGCGCGGAACATGTTGCACGTCGTCCCCTTCACCGCGCTGGGCCAGCTCTGGGACTGGTTTCCAGGCTTCGTGAACACGCTTGTCCTGCTGCTTGCCCTGGCCGTCATCGCCAGCCGATACCGTGAGCGGAGTCCCCAGGTGACGCTGGTGCTGCGGTCGGCGGTGTTCGGTCTGGCCTTCCTGGTCGCGGCACTGGGGCCGGCTTACCTGGACCGGCACACGCAGGTCCTGGGTAAGCTCTTTCTCTTCCGGCCCAGCTCCCTGGCGCTGCTGCTTGCCTTGACCACGATCGTGACACTGCTCTTCGGCCGGCTCACGGAAGAAGCGAGGGCGGCGAAGGCGCTGATCGTGTGTGCGCTGGTCCTCGCCTTCTCGTGGACCCTGGTCAAGAAGAACGTGGAGTGGACCCGCCACACCGCGGCGGCCTTTCCCGAGCGCGGCGAGCTCATCGCGGCCGTGGTTTCCCATACCGCGCCCGGTGATCTGGTGCTCATCGACCCCGGGCTGGACGGCGACCGCGACTACATGACGCTGGTGCGCCTGCTTCCGCGTCCTACGCTGGCCAACTGGAAGTTCGTGCCGACCAACCCCGCCGAGATCATCCGCTGGCAGTCGTACATGGACCTGCGGAGGGAGGTGTTCGCGAACGGGTGCGGGACCCGGATGCCGGTGCCGGTTCGCTGGCTGGTGGCGCTCGAGCCCGGGACGGCGGAGAGGCTCAAGGGGTGCGGGCAACCGGTGTGGCAGAAGGGAAGCGTGGCCCTGATTCCGGTTCCCTGATTACTCGGCCGACAACGCGATCGCCGGATCCACCCGAGCGGCCCGGCGCGCGGGTACCCAGCAGGCCACCGCGGCCACCACCACCAGCAGCAGCGGCACCGCGACGAACGTGAGCGTGTCGGCCGGGGCGACGCCGTACAGCTGCTGCGCGATCGCCTGGGCGCCCGCGTAGGCGCCGATCAGCCCGAGCACGGTGCCGATGGCCACGATCCGGAGCCCGCGGCCAAGCACCAGCCGCACCACCTCGCCGCGCGCGGCGCCGAGCGCCATCCGGATGCCGATCTCCCGGGTCCGCTGCGCCACCACGTACGACATCACCCCGTATACGCCGATCAGCGCCAGGGCCAGCGCCAGCAACGCGAACCCGCCCGCCAGGCGCGCGGTGAAGCGGCGCGGGGCGAGGTCGCGGTCCAGCAGCGATTCCATCGAGCGGATCTTCCAGATCGGCTGATCCCGGTCCACCGCCCAGATCGCCTGGCGCACCGGCTCGGCCAGCACCTCGGGGTCGCCGCTCGTCCGGATCGCGAGGCTGGTGAAGATCCCCGCGCTCTGCGCCTTGGCCAGGTAGAGCTGCGGCTCGTCCTCCCGGCTCAGGGTGAGCTGCTTGACGTTCCCCGCCACGCCCACGACCGTGGCGTCCACGTCCGGCGGCCCGATCACGGTGATCCGCTTTCCCAGCGGCGACTCGCCCGGCCACGCCCGCCGCGCCAGCTCACGGCTCACGATCACCACCGGCGGCGCGCCCAGCCGGTCGGCCGGGGTGAACTCCCGGCCCATGACCACGGGCAGCTCCAGCGTCCGGAAGAATCCATCGCTCACCGCATTCACCTGCGCCGTGGGCAACAGGCTGTCCGGGGTGTCCCGGGCTTCGATCCGGTAGCTGCTCGCGCCCCAGTTGCCGCTCAACGGAACCGCCTCGACCAGGGCCGCGGATTTCACCCCCGGAATCGCGCGGAGGCGCTCCAGCGCCTGCCGGCCGAACTGGGCGACCAGGGTATCGTTGCCGTACTTCGTCA
>DATEIR010000038.1:0-32687 GCA_035278885.1 Gemmatimonadales bacterium
CCCGCGCCCCCGCGCCCCTCCCCCCCATCGACCGCACCGCCAAGCTCTATATCGGCGGCGCGCAGGCGAGGCCCGACTCCGGATACAGTCTGCCGGTGCTCGATGTCGACGGGCGTCAGGTCGGGGAAGTGGGGCACGGCAACCGGAAGGACATCCGCAATGCCGTGGAGGCCGCGCGGAAGGCGGGCGGCTGGGCTCGAGCCACGTCGCACGCGCGAGCGCAGGTGCTCTACTATCTGGCCGAAAACCTCGCGGCCCGGAGCGATGAGTTCGCGCGGCGGCTCGCGACGCTCGGCGGCGATGCCCCGGCCGCCGAGCGTGAGGTCGGCCAGGCGATCGAGCGGATCTACGTCTACGCGGCATGGGCCGACAAGTACGACGGCCTGGTCCACCACACTCCGTACCGCAACGTGACCCTCGCCATGCCGGAGCCGCTCGGCGTGCTGGGCCTGGTCTGTCCCGAGTCTCCCTCTCTGCTCGGCTTCGTGTCGCTGGTGCTGCCCGCCATCGCGATGGGCAACACGGTCGTCGCCGTGCCGTCGACGCCGGCCCCGCTGCCGGCCACGGACTTCTACCAGGTGCTCGACACGTCCGACCTGCCGGCCGGCGTCGTGAATATCGTGACCGGGCTGCAGGGCGAGCTTGCGCCGGTGCTGGCGGCGCACGACGACGTCGATGGGCTCTGGTACTTCGGGAACGCGGAAGGCGGCGCCGAGGTCGAGCGGCTGTCGGCGGGCAACATGAAGCGCACCTGGGTGGAGCACGACTCCCGCAGCTGGACCGACCCGATCGGCGGCGAAGGCGAGGAGTTCCTGGAGCAGGCCACCCAGGTGAAGAACATCTGGGTGCCATATGGCGAATAGGGGCCGTTGACGATGCGGCATGCCTAGCACGCGCCGCCGCGGCAGCGGGGGAGGCCTGCTCGAGGAGGCGCGCGAGCTGCTCGCGGCCCGGGGGCCGGTAACGCCCACGGCCAGGGTGCCTGCCTGGCTCGGACGCGGCGCGGCGCGTCAGCCGGGCATCGGCCGCTTCCTCGATCACACGCTGCTCGCTCCCGAGGCGCAGAAGGATCAGATCACCGCCCTCTGCGACGAGGCGATCCGCTGGGAGCTGAAGGCGGTGTGCGTGAACGGCGGCTGGACCCGGCGAGCCGCCGAGCTGGTGACGGGGTCGCCGGTGCTGGTGGCCTCGGTGGCCGGCTTCCCCCTCGGCGCGGGATCGAGCCCCGCCAAGGCCGCCGAGGCCCGCCTCGCGGTGGAGAGCGGCGCGGCGGAGGTGGACACGGTGCTCCCGCTCGGTCCCGCCAAGAGCGGCGATTGGGGCTATGTGGAGTCGGACATTCGCGCGGTGGTCGAGGCGTCGGGCGGCGCCACGGTCAAGGTGGTCGTGGAGACCGCGGCCCTGGAGCCGGTCCAGATCGTGGCCGCGTGCCTGGCGGCGGTCCGGGCGGGCGCGGCGTTCGTGATGACGTCGACCGGCTTTCACGCTGCCGGCGGCGCTACGATCGAAGCCGTGGCGCTCATGCGCCACGCGGTGGGGCCGGCGTTCGGGGTCAAGGCGTCGGGCGGGGTGCGGACGGGCGAGCTGGCGCTCCGGATGCTCGCGGCCGGGGCCAACCGCATCGGAAGCTCGGCCGCCGCGACGATGACCGCGCTGCTGGGCCGGGATGCGGCGCCGCTGGGCCTCCTGCTGGAGCCCTACCTTACTCGGGGAGACGCGGTCACGGCGCGCTGATCTCGACGTCGCGCCGGAGCAGCTTGGCGAGGACGTCGGCCTTCCGGCTCCCACCCCAGCATTCCAGCCCGAGGTCGCTGCCCTGGTCGGCGGCGGTGAGCCGGAGGCGAAGCGCTTCCGGCGCGAGCTCCACGTCCACCAGCTTGACCGAAGCGCTGTGGCCCCGGTCGAGTCCGTCGGCCACCCGGAGGATCCCGCTCAGGCGGCGGACCACCGCCTGATCGGCCGCGGAGAGCGCGGCGAACTCGGGGTGCTTGCGCCGGGGCCCGCTGCGCCGGTGGTAGCGGCTGATGAGGGCGACCAGCTCCCGCTCGCGCGGGGCCAGGCCGAGGCGCTCGGCGTGGGTGATGAGTTGGTAGCTGTGCTTGTGATGCTTCCGGTAGCTGACCAGCTGTCCCACGTCGTGCAGCAGACCCGCCGCCTCCAGGAGCGGCCGCTCTTCCGGCCCGCAGCCCAGCTCCGCGCCGAGCTGATCGAACAGCTGCAGCGCCAGCTCGCGCACGTGCTCCACATGCCGCCGGTCCGACTGACATCGCTCGGCGAACTCCCGGAAGAGCCGGAGCGGGTCGCGGACCATGGGCTCCTCCGCGCCGGCCATCTCCAGCAGCAGCCCCTCGCGCAACCCGAACGCGCTCACCGTGAGGCCTCGTCCCCGGATCCAGTCGAGCAGCTCGGCCGTGACCGCGAGGCCGGCGAGAATGATGTCGGCGCGCGCGGGGTTGAGGCCGGGCACCTGGCGCCGCTGCTCCGAGCTCCTGCTGGCGAGCCAGGCGATGAGCTGCTCGACTTCCGCGGCGGTGACCTCGACGCCGTGCACCGGGTCGGCGGGGGAGAGCCCGCGCCGCGCCTGGACGATCCGGCCGAGGGTGGTGAACGTGCCGCCGCTCCCGATCACGGTGGCGCCGGCCCATTCCCGCCAGGGGAGCTCGCGCTTGAGCTGCTTTCGGATGAAGGGACGGACGGCGGCCACCTCCTTGTACGCGGGCCGGTCCTCGGGGAGGTAGAGCTCGGTCAGGCGGACGGCGCCGAGTGGCAGGGACAGGGTGAGCTCGACCAGGCCATCCACCGCGCCGATCAGCTCCAGGCTGCCGCCCCCGATGTCCGCCACCAGCGCGCGCTCGCCGGCCAGGGGGAAGTGATGCGCCACCGAGCGGTAGGAGAGCGCGGCTTCGGTCTCCGGGTCGATGATCCGGAGCGGGATGTCGAGCTCCTGGCGGACCCGGCGCACGAACCACGGACCGTTCTCCGCCTCGCGCACGGCGGCGGTCGCCACGGCGGCGATCCGCTGCACCCCGCGGCGCTGGCAGACGTCCCGCATGCGGCGGAGGGTCTCCATGGCGCGGGCCATCGCCGCGTCGTCGAGGCAGCCGGTGGCGGCCAGTCCGCGGGCGAGCCGGGGCTGGTCCTTGAGCTCGTCCACGATGGTGAGGCCGCTGGCGGGATCGTACTCCGCCACCAGCAGGCGCACGGAGTTGGACCCCACGTCGATGGCCGCGATTCGCTCGCGACCCGCCGGTGCCGCCGCGGGCTGCGCCGTTATCGCCCCGCGGAGGCGGTCCGGCCGGCCGGCGCCTCGCCGCGGTCCTCGGCGTGGTGCTTGATGGACTTGCCCTCCACCAGGAACACGACGTCCTCCCCGATGTTGGTGGCCAGGTCGGCGACCCGCTCGAGGTTTCGGCTGACCAGGAAGAGCTCCATGCCGGCCCCGATCATGTGCGGGTCTTCCATCATGTGGGTGAGCAGGATGCGGAACACCGAGCGGTGCAGCGCGTCCACCTTGTCGTCCCGCAGGCAGACCTCGCGGCCGGCCGCGGCGTCCCCCCGAATGAAAGCCTCGAGGGCGTCGGAAAGCATGTCCCGGGCGAGCCGGGCCATCTCGATGATCTCCGGCTCCGGGGCGATCGGGCGGCTCTGGGTGAGCCGCTCGGCGCTCTGGGCGATGTTGACCGCGTGGTCGCCCACCCGCTCGAGATCGTTGGCGATCCTGAGCGCGGAGGTGAGCATCCGGAGATCCCGCGCCATCGGCTGCTGCAGGGCGAGGAGGTTGATGCACTGCTCCTCGATCTCGACCTCCATGCTGTCGATCACCCGGTCACCCACGATCACCCGCCGGGCCTTGTCCGGGTCCCGCTCGAGCAGCGCCTCCACCGCCAGGCCGAGGGCCGCCTCCGCCTCGCCCGACATGGTGAGAAGCCGGACCTTCACGTGGCTCAGCTCGTCGTGAAAGTGCCGGTGGATGTCCACGCTCATCCGAATCTCCCGGTGATGTAGGCCTCGGTGCGCTCCTTGGCCGGGGTGGTGAAGAGCCGCTCGGTCTCGCTGAACTCGACCAGCTCGCCCCGATCGAAGAATCCGGTGTAGTCCGAGACCCGCGCCGCCTGCTGCATGTTATGCGTGACGATCACGATCGTATAGTCCTGCTTGAGCTGCACGATCAGCTCCTCGACCCGCTGGGTGGCGATCGGATCGAGCGCGGAGCAGGGCTCGTCCATCAGGAGCACCTCGGGCTGGTTGCCCAGCGCGCGGGCGATGCAGAGCCGCTGCTGCTGCCCGCCGGAGAGGCCGGTGCCGGGCTCGTCCAGGCGGTCCTTCACCTCGTCCCAGAGCGCGGCCTGACGGAGGCAGCGCTCCACCAGGTCGGGCAGGTCGCGCCGCGGCACCAGGCGGTTGAGCGCGGGGCCGAAAGCGACGTTCTCGTAGATCGACTTGGGGAACGGGTTGGGCCGCTGGAACACCATGCCCACCCGCTGCCGCAGCGTCACCACATCGGTGGGCCCGAAGACCGAGCGCCCCTCGAGCAGGATGTCCCCGCTGTGACGCGATCCCGGGATCAGGTCGTTGAGCCGATTGATCGACCGGAGAAAGGTGGACTTGCCGCACCCCGACGGGCCGATGATCGCGGTCACCGCCTTGCGCTCGAGGGCGAAGGTGAGATTCCGCAGGATCTGCCGGCTCCCGTACCCGAAGCCGAAATCGCGCACGTCCACCGCCGGACCGCCGCGCTCCTGGGCAGCCGGCTGGGGCGGACGGGGGGCCAGAGTGGCCCGGGGCACGTTGGTCATGGGTCGCGGGCGCACGCCGGCGCTCATCCGAATCTCCCGGTGATGTAGGCCTCGGTCTGCTCGTTCCGCGGGGCGGTGAAGATCTGCCGGGTGGGACCGGTCTCCACCATGGTGCCGAGATAGAAGAAGGTCGTCGTGTCGGACACCCGCGCCGCCTGCTGCATGTTGTGGGTGACGATGATGATGCTGAAGCTCTCCTTGAGCTCGAAGAGCAGCTCCTCGATCCGCTGGGTGCCCTGGGGATCGAGCGAGGCGGTTGGCTCGTCGAGCAGGATCACGTCCGGGCTCGGCGCGATGGTCCGGGCGATGCAGAGGCGCTGCTGCTGGCCGCCCGACAGCGCCATGGCGCTCGCGCGGAGCCGGTCCTTGACCTCCTCCCACAGGGCGGCCTGCCGGAGCGACCGTTCCACGATCATGTCGGTGTCCCCCCGCGAAAGCCGGCCGTGCACCCGGAGGCCCGCGGCCACGTTGTCGTAGATGGACATCGTGGGAAACGGAGTAGGCCGTTGAAAGACCATGCCGACCCGGCGGCGAAGCTGGATCGCGCTGACTCGGGGCGCGTAGATGTCCTCGGTGTCGAGCATGACCCTCCCGGTGATCCAGCCCTGCTCCGAGAGCTCGTGCATCCGGTTCAGGGTGCGGAGGAAGGTGGATTTCCCGCAGCCCGACGGTCCGATCAGCGCGTGGACCCGCCGGGGCGGAAAGGCCAGGCTCACGCCCTTCACCGCGGTGAACTTGCCGTACATCGCCGTCAGCTTGTCGGTCTCGACCCGCCCCCGCACGCCTGCCGGGACCGCGGCGGGCGCGGGCGCTGGGGCGCGGGTCCGGACCGCGGGCTCACCCATCGAGGGTGAACCGACGGCGGATGGCGAGGCGAGCCCCGACGCTGAGGACGAGGACGACGAGGATGAGGACGAGCGCGGCCGCCCAGGCGTTGCGGTGCCACTCTTCATAGGGGCCGGTCGCATAGGTGAAGACGGTGAGCGGAAGGGCCGCCATCGGCTGGGTGACGTCGAAGCTCAGGTACTGGCTCCCGAGCGCGGTGAACAGCAGCGGTGCGGTCTCCCCGGCTATGCGGGCCACCGCGAGCAGGCTGCCGGTCACGATGCCCGGGAGCGTGGTGCGGAGCACGATCGACAGGCTGGTGCGCCAGCGGGAATACCCCAGCGCCAGCGCCGCCTCGCGCAGCGAGTTGGGCACCAGCTTGATCATCTCCTCGGTGGTGCGGAGCACCATCGGGATCATCAGCATGGCCAGCGCGGCGCTCCCCGCCAGCGCGGAGAAATGTTTCTGGGTCGCCACGATCCAGGCCCAGGCGAAGACGCCGACCACGATCGACGGGGTGCCGTTCATCACGTCGGCGACGAAGCGGGTGAGCCAGGTGAGCCGGCTGGCCGGGAACTCGGCGCAGTAGATGCCGGCGGCGATGCCGAGGGGCAAACCCATCAGGCTCGCCATGCCCACGATGAGCAGGGTGCCGGCGATGGCGTGGGCCACGCCGCCGCCGGTCTCGCCGGCGGGGGCCGGCGTCCTGGTGAAGAAGTCGACCGACAGGCTCGCGGCGCCTTTGGCCACGAGGTCGGCCAGGATGAAGAAGAGCGGGAGCAGCGCCACGAACAACGCCAGCACCATGAGCCCGACCATGAGGTGGCTCATCCACCGCCGGAGCAGACGCCGATTCACAGGGCCCGGCTCCCGGCCCCGGACCCCCGGGCCACCCGCCAGATCAGGAGGCGCGCTCCCGCGTTCACCAGCACCGTCACCACGAAGAGCAGGAAGGCCACGTAGGCCAGGGCCGACAGGTGCAGGTCGCCCACGGCCTCGGAGAACTCGTTGGCGATCGCCGCGGCCATGGTGTAGCCCGGCGCGAAGAGCGAGCTCGCGATCTCGTGCCGGTTGCCGATGAGCATGGTGACGGCCATCGTCTCGCCGAGGGCCCGGCCCAGGCCGAGGATGATCGCCCCGACGATCCCCGATCGGGCGTAGGGCACGATGGTGGTGATGACCGCCTCCCACCGGGTGGCGCCCAGCGCCAGCGCGGCCTCGCGCTGAGTGTCGGGCACCGCCAGGAGCACCTCCCGCGACACCGCCATCACGTAGGGCATGACCATGATGGCCAGGATGATGCCCGCCGCCAGCATCGAGGGACCGTAGATCGGCCCCTGGAAGAAGGGCAGGAAGCCCAGGGTGTCTCGCAGGAACGGGAACAGGGTGGTGCGGAGCAGGGGGATCAGCACGAAGATCCCCCACAGACCGTAGACCACGCTGGGGATCGCGGCCAGCAGGCCGATCAGGAAGGCGATCGGCTGGCGGACGGCCTTGGGCGCGAACTCGGTGAGGAAAATGGCGACGCCGAGCGAGAGCGGCACGGCGATGAGCAGCGCGATGAAGGACGAGACCAGGGTGCCGAAGATGAGCGGGTAGGCCCCGAACTGCTCGGCAACGGGATCCCAGGTGCTGCTGGTGAGGAAGCCGAGGCCGAACTTGGAGATGGCCAGCGCGCTGCCGGTCCAGAGCTCGTAGACCAGAAAGGCGAGGAGGACCGGCACGGCCACCGCGCCCAGCGTGAGCAGGGCGCGGAAGACTCGGTCACCATAGCCGGCGCGCTCGAGCGGCGGCGGTGGCGGAACCGGTGGATACGGCGCCGTCTCCGGTGGCGTTGCGGTGGCGGTCATGCCGGAGAGTTTATCCCGCGCCGCGATCCGCTCCGTCACGGAATTGTAACGGACAGGTCACGGCGAAGGCCGCTGCCCGCCCACCCGCTTCTGCAGCAGCTCGATGACCGGCACCGGCAGCGGCGCGTAGTGGAGATCCGCCGCCATCCGCTGGGCTTCGGGCTGGAGCATCCAGACCAGGAACTTGCGGATCTCTTCGCCCTTGGCGCTGTCGCGCGGCGTCTTCTGGACCAGGAGCCAGGTGAAGGAGGAGATGGGATACGCCTCCGCTCCGGCCGCGTCGGTGATCGACACCCGGAAGTCGGTGTCCGGCGTGAGATCCGCCGAGGATGCCGCGGCGGTGACGCTCTTGAGAGAGGCCTCCACGTACCGGCCGGCCGCGTTCCTGAGCGTCGCGTAGGGGAGCCCGTTGCTGATCGCGTAGATCAGCTCGACGTAGCCGATCGCGCCTTCGGACTGCTTGACCTGCTGGGTCACGCCCTCGTTCCCCTTGCCGCCCAGGCCGATCGGCCACTCGACCGAGGTGGCGCTCCCCACCTTGGACTTCCAGGTGGGCGACACCTTGGACAGGTAGTCGGTGAAGATGAAGGACGTGCCGGAGCCATCGGAGCGGTGGACCACGATGATGTCCGCCGCGGGGAGCTTCACCCCCGGGTTGAGTCCGGCGATCCGGGTGTCGTTCCACTTGGTGATCCGGCCGAGGAATACGTCGGCCAGGGTGGCGCCGTCGAAGCGCAGCGGCGTCTTGCCGAGCGTCGGCAGGTTGTAGCTGACGACCACGGCGCCGAGGACGGTCGGAATGTGCTGGACGTTGCCCTGGACCGCGGCGATCTGGTCGTCCTTCATCGGTCCGTCGGTGGCGCCGAAGTCCACCGTGCCCTCGGTGAACTGGCGGATGCCGCCCCCGGAGCCGATCGACTGGTAGTTGATCCGGACGCCGGTCTGCTTGTTGTAGGCGTCGAACCACTTGGTATAGATCGGATTGGGGAAGGTGGCGCCGGCGCCGGTGAGCCCGGCGCCGGCGGCCGGCGCCCGCTCGGCCGGCTTGCTGGTCGCGCCGGAAACCATCGTCTTGTCGCCACCGCCGCAGCCCGCCAGGAGGCCGACCAGCGCCGCCGCAGTCCCAAGGATCTGTCGCATGATCGCGTCCTCGACGATTAGAAGTTGACGCCCAGCATGCTGCGCACGCCGCTGATGCTCGGCGCCGCGGAATCCTGGAAGCTCTGGCGCTCGTATCCGGCCCGGAACCAGGCGCGACTGGAGAAGTACACGCCGACGGCCGCGGTCATGGTCGTGACCCGGTCGTTCTCGGCGTCGGTATTGGGATCGGCAAGGTCGTAGCGGAACGAGGGCTCCACCGCGTAGAGCCACGCCGTGGGGCTCTTCATCCGGATGTTGTAGGCGGCGAGCCCCTGGAACCCACGCATCTCCGGCCTGGCCGCGGTCGCGGCATCGCCCTGGAGGTATTCGGCCAGGGCCCAGAGTCCTTCCTCGCCGACCTTGCCCCACTGGGCGTCGAGCCCGAACGCGCTGTTGGTGAAGCTCGAGTCCGGAGTCCCGTTGGTGGTGACGATGCCGTCGTGGGTGAACCAGGAGGCGCCCACGTCGAGCTTGGGGGTGATCCCGAAGGTGCCCCGGGCGCCGAAGCTCTTCTTGCCGTTGACGTCGTTCAGGCTCTCACCCTGGCCGTTGTAGGCGCCGACCTTGAGGGTGAGCATCCGCACGCCGTCGAGCTTGCGCTCCATCCTGAGGCTCGCGCCCACGTCGTGGGAGAGAAAGCCCGCCGCGCTGAAGAGGTCGTTCGAGGCCCGGGGGGCGAGGCCCTGCCCGGCGCCGCGCTCCAGCGACGGCAGATTGACCGAGGAGGTGAGCTCGTACCGGCTGTACGGGCGCTTCTCCTGGCCGCCGCGGAAGTAGATGGCGGTCTTGTCGCCCTCGGGCCCGAAGCGCACGTCGATCCAGGCGTCCCGCAGGCGGAGGCCGCTCCGGCCGGTGGTGGAGCAGGTGACCGTGGGCGTTCCGCCGCCCGCGGGCACCTCGGACGAGGTACAGGTGGTGGTCGCGGTGAGCGGCCGGCCCCCCTCGAAGGAGGGCTGGATGAAGACCGACACGTTCTCGGAGATCTGGCCCCGCGCCTCGATTCGGGCCCGGCGGATGAAGAAGTTGCTGGTGGTGCCCAGGGCCGGGGCGTAGGCCGAGTTGTCGAAGTAGTAAAACTGCTCCTGGAGCCGGCCATTCAGCTTGACGTCGGGATAGGTCGTCTGTGCAGCCGCGGCGCCGACCAGACCGAGGGTGCAGGTGCCGAGGACTACGAGATTCCGGGAAGCCGAGGCGCGCATGTCCGCCCTTTCCGTCCGACGAGGGAAGTGGCCAGCAGGGTCGGGGGGGAAAGAGCGCCGGAGCGGTCACAAGAGTCGGGCTCTGGTGTAACGACCTGGTAAATCGCCGCCGCAGTGTCCGCCTTGCGACGGGCCCCGACGCCCGCGCGGCTCAGGCCGCGTCGGGGAACCAGCAGGTGACCGTCGTGCCCCGCCCGCGCTCGCTCTCGGCGTAAACCCGCCCACCGTGGGCCTCGACCAGGTGCTTCACGATGGCGAGCCCCAGTCCCGTGCCGCCTTCCTCCCTTGAGCGCGACGGGTCCGCCCGGTAGAACCGCTCGAAGATGCGAGCCAGGTGCTCGTGGCCGATGCCGCTGCCGGTATCCCGCACCACGAGGGCGATCCCGCCATCGTCCCGCCGGGTGCTGCAGGTGATCCGTCCTCCCGCGGGGGTATAGCGCAGTGAGTTGTCGAACAGGTTGGTGAGGACCTGACGCACCGCGTCGAGATCGGCGCACAGATGCTCGGCGTCGGGCGCCGCCTCGAGCTCGAAGACGACGCGCTGGGCCTCGGGGCGCGCGGCCAGCGCCGCCCAGGACTCGCGCGCCACGGCCGGAAGGTCGAGCTCGGTGCGGGCCGGCTGCCACCGGCCCGACTCGATCCGGCTCAGGTCGAGCAGGTCGTCCACCAGCCGCTGCATCCGGCGGGCGTTGCCAAGAATGGTGGTGAGAAACTGCCGGGTCGTCTCCCGGCTGGGCGTGTCGCTCAGCAGGGTCTCGGCGTAGCCCGAGATCGAGGTGAGCGGGGTCTTGAGCTCGTGGGAGACGTTGGCCACGAAATCGCGACGGATGGCCTCGAGCCGGCGGAGCTCGGTGACGTCGTGAAGCACCAGCACCGCGCCGCCCGCGGGCAGGGGCCGCGCGTTGAGCAGCAGCGACCGGCTGTCCATCTCGACCGGCCGGTCCTGCACGGTGCCGCCGGCGAGCACCGCGTCCACCACCTCGCGCGCCGCCTTGACCCGGAACAGCTCGGCGACGTCGGGCAACGGATCGGCCGGGGCGTAGCCCAGCAGCCGGCGCGCGGCGGGATTGGCGGTCACGATGCGTCCGCGGCCGTCGGCGGCGATCACCCCCTCGACCATGGAGGAGACCAGCGCGGCCGATTCCGCCTGTTCCCGCCGCAGCTCGGCGAAGCGGTCGTTGAGCTGGCCGTGCATCTGCCGCAGCGCCTGCACCAGGGCGTCCACGTCGGGCACGCCCGAGCGGGGGAAGCGGGGCGGCGACCCGGCGGCGATCGCGCGGGCGGCGGCGGTGATGGCGGTGAGCGGCTGGGCGATCGACCGGCCGGCGATGAGCGCGAGCACCGCGCCGACCAGCAGGGCGAGCAGCGCCGCGCCGGCGACCGCTCCCTGGGCCCGCCGCACGATGTCGTCCACCTGCTCCAGACTGGCCGCGACCCGGACCACCCCGGGTCCGCCGGGCACGGCGACGTAGAGCAGGTCGTGTCCGACCGTCTCGCTCTGCCGGGTGGCGACGCCGACGCCGCCCGCGAGCGCCGCGCGCACCTCGGGACGGCTCAGGTGATTCTGCAGCGGCGGGAGCGGCCCCTCGGGAAAATCGCTGTCGGCGCGCACCACGCCCCGGCGGTCGATGAGGGTGATCCGCCGGTGATTCCGGCCGGCGAGGCGATGCACCACCGATCCCCAGGCGAGCGAATCGTGCGGCATTGCCTCGCGGATCAGCAGCGCCTCGCTCTCCAGCGAGTGCTCGATGTCGCCGACCAGGTCGTGCCGCAGCGAGCGCTCCGCGGCCCAGAGCAGCACCCCCACCGCGATCACCAGCACCAGCACGGTGCCGGCCACCAGCCGGGTGGCGAAGGTCACCGGGCGCGGACCCCGCGCTCCGTTCCCTTGAACCGATAGCCGAAGCCGCGGACCGTCTCGATCATCTTGCCCGCGTCGCCCAATTTGGTCCGGAGCCGCTGCACGTGCATGTCCACCGTCCGGGTCTGGATGTCGGGCTGGGCCTCCCACACCGTCTCGAGCAGCTGGGGCCGAGTCTGCACCCGCCCGCGCCGCTCCACCAGGGTCAGCAGCAGCTTGTACTCGGTGGCCGTCAGGTTGAGCTCCTGCCCTTCGACCGTGGCCCGGTGGGCCGAGCGGTCGATCGCGATCGGGCCGGCGGCCAGGGTCGAGCCGGCGGTGACCGGCGGCGAGCCCAGGCGGCGGAGCAGCGCCCGCACCCGCAGGGAGAGCTCGGGGGGCGAGAACGGCTTGGTGAGATAATCGTCGGCCCCGAGCGAAAGGCCGCGGATCCGGTCCACCTCCTCCCGGCGCGCGGTGAGGAGGATGACGCCCACTTCCCGGGTCTCGTCGCGGCGGCGCAGCTCGGCGAGCACGTCGTACCCGCTCACGCCGGGGAGCATGAGATCGAGGATGACGATGTCGGGCCGCTCCTCCCGCGCCGCCTTGAGCGCTTCGGGTCCCGTACTGGCGGTGGAGACCCGGAAGCCGGCCTTGGCCAGGTGATAGGCCACCAGGGCGGTGATGTCCGGCTCGTCGTCGACCACGAGGATGCGATGGGTCATGTCGGTCTCTTGGTGCGCGCCGGCATCTTGTCGGCGGCGGGCCCGGCGACCCGGGTCCTGGTGTGGGAGCGGCTCCGCTCGGCGGCGCGATCGCGCTCGGTGCGCATGCCGGCGTCGTCCTGCACGACCGCGTCGAGAATGGCCGACAGAAGCCGGCCGTGCGTGCCGATGTCCCGGCGGAGGCGGTAGAGAACGAACTGCGCCACCGGAGTGTCCCGCACCAGCTCGGCCTTGCGGAGCACCTGCAGGTGGCGCGACACGGTGGGCTGGGGCAGGTCCAGCACCGCCTGGAGGTCGGAGACGAAGAGCGGCGCCGCCGCGAGGCAGTTCAGGATCCGGAGGCGGGTGGGCTCCGCGACCGTGAGCAGGGTGTCGGTGGCGGTCGGCACGGGATGCATATCTGCCAAAACATATATACGCGCAGGCGGATGATCAAGCGCCGGCGCGAGTGCTGCCCGGGGGCCATCGGATATATTTGGGACCAATGCTGCCCCTCCTCCTGGCCGTCAGTCTCGCCGCCCAGGTTCCCGATAGCGCCCATCTCGTGCTCGTCGCCACCACCGACGCACACGGCCACGCCACCGCGTGGGACTACCTCGCCCATCGCCCGTACCCGGGCGGGCTGGTGCGGGTGGCGACCGCGGTGGACTCGCTGCGGCGGCGCTACCCGGGGCAGGTGGTCGTGCTCGACGCGGGTGATCTGCTGCAGGGCAGCCCCCTCGCCGAATATCGTCGTCGGGCCGGCCCCCAGGACCCCGATCCACTGATCGAGGCGATGAACCTGGTGGGCTACGACGCGGCGACCCCGGGCGACCGCGACCTCCAGGTGGGGATGGACGCGCTGCGCCAGGAGGTCGGCGCGGCCGCGTTTCCCTGGGTGAGCGCCAACCTGCGTCTCGAGCCGGCGGGCACCCCGGCCTTCCAGCCGTCGGCCGTGGTGCAGCGCCAGGGCGTGCGCGTGGGCATCACCGGCTTCACCACGCCGGGAGCGGCGGTGTGGAATCGCGGGCGGCTTCGGGGGACCCGCGTGGTCCGCCTGGAGGAAGCGGCGGGACCGGTGCTCACCGGACTGCGGCGGGATGCCGACGTCGTGGTGGCGCTGGTCCACGCGGGACTGGGCGGCGCATCCTCCTACGATACGACCGGGATCGGGCCGGAACAGGGTGCGGCCGCCATCGCCGGGCTCCCCGTGCGCCCCGACCTGGTCGTGCTGGGACACTCGCACCGCGCGATCCGGGACACGACCCTCGGCGGCGTGCATTTCGTGCAGCCGAAGCCGGACGCCCTCGAGCTCGCGGTGGTGCACCTCGATCTGGTGCGGCAGCAGAATCGCTGGCGCATCGTGCGCGTCCGTTCCGAGCCGCTGGACCTGAGCGGGGTGGGGCCCTCCGCACTGCTGGAACAACGGCTCGCCCCCTTACACGCGGCGGCGCAGGCCTGGGTCGACCAGCCGCTCGGCCTGGCGCCGGCCCCGCTGCCTTCGACCGCGATCCGGGCCCAGCCCGCTCCGCTGCTCGACTTCGTGCTCGAGACCGAGCGCCGGGCCAGCGGTGCCCAGCTCGCGTCGGCGGCGCCGGGCGACCTGCGCGCCGGCCTGCCCGCGGATACCGTGCGCCGGTCGGATCTGCTGCGATTGTACCCGGGGGACCGGACGCTGGTGGCGCTCCGGCTCACGGGGCCCCAGCTGCGCAGCTACCTCGAGTGGAGCGCGCGATACTTTCGAGTCGACCCGGCGGGGCGGATCTCGCTGGACGACGCCGGCGCGGGGTCGGACTACGAAGTGGTGCGCGGCGCCCGATACGACATCGACCTGACCCGCCCCGTCGGCGACCGGATCCGCAACCTGAGCGTGGGAGGCCGTCCCCTCGCGGACGGCGACAGCGTCACGCTGGCGCTCGACCAGCGCCGGGCCACCGGGGCGGGCGGCTACGGCATGCTGCGCGGGGCGCCGGTGGTGTACGATCGAGGCCAGCGGATCACCGAGCTGCTGGAGGCGGAGGTGGCGCGCGGCGGGGCCGACTCGGCCGCCCGGCCCGCGTCGCAGTGGAGAATCGTGCCCGAGGTCGCGGCCGTCGCGGTGCGCAACCTCTTCGGGGTCGCGCCGCCGCCGCTCGCCCGATCGGCCAGCGACACCGTCGCCTTCCGTCTGCTGGCGATCGGCGACGTGGGCGACGAGCTGACGGCGTACGCGGGCGGCCTCGGCCGCGCGATGGACAGCCTGGGCCAGGCGTGCGCCTGTCCGACCCTGCGGGTGGACGCCGGCGGATCGCTGCAGGACCCCGAGCTGCTCGGCGCACTCGGCACGGCCGCCGGGGTCCCTTCCGTCGCGGCGTTCGACCGGTCCCCCGACACCCTCCGCGCGCGGGCCGAAGCGAGCCGGGTGCCGTGGGTCGCGGCCAACGCGAGCGGCGCGGCCGGCGGGTGGCTGGCGCCGTTCAAGGTCGTCGAGGCCGCCGGACTCCGGGTCGCGGTGCTCGGATACGTCACCCCCGAGGTGCAGACCGCGCAGCCCGCCGAGCGGTTGGGCGCGCTCCGATTCGGGGAGGGTGAGCTCGCGCTGCACGACGCGCTCGCGGGGATCCGACGAGCCGCGCCCGGCCTGACCGTGCTCCTGGCCTATGCCGACGCGTCGTGTGATTCTCTGGCCTGCGAGGGGGAGGTCGTCCGGCTGGCCGAGCAGCTCGGTCGGAGCGGCGTGGACCTCATCGTGGCGGGGCGGGGGCTTCACCCCATGGACACGCGCGTCGCCGGCATTCCCATCGTCGGTCCCGGGGGACCCGGCGGCCTCGCGGTGGCCGATCTGGTCAAGACTCCGGCGGGCGGACGCGAGGTCCGCGTTCGGGTCGAGCGGGTGGGCGCGGTCGCGCCGGCCGCAGGAACGCCGCTCGCGGCCGCGGTGCGCTCGGCCGAGATACGACGCGACTCCGTGGAGGGCCGCGTGGTCGCGCGGCTCAAGGCTCCGGTCGATCGCGGCGGCCGGCAGGACGCCGTCGGCGCGATGGTGGCGGCGGCCCGGCGCAACGCGGGCCGGGCCGATCTCGGCCTGGTGCGTGATGCCTCGGTTCGCGACGGTGTGGCGGCCGGGCCGGTGACTCTCGGAGGACTCCGCGGCGTGGCCCCGGGCGGCGAGCCGCTGGTGCGGCTCAGCCTCGGTGGCAGGGAGGTGCGTGAGATGATTGAGCGCACCCTCGACGATTCCGCCGGCCCCTCGGCGCACCTGGCCGGCGCGGTGGTCCGCTACGATCCGCGAGGCGCGCCGGGGCGGCGGGTCCGCAGCGTCACGCTGGCGGGAGGGCGGAAGCTGGAGAACGATGCGTCCTATACCATGGTGACGGATGCGGCCACCGCGTCAGGCGCGGGAGGGCTCCTTCCCGGAGGCCGGAGCGGAGAGCGCCTGGGACTCGAAGACGCCGACGCGATGGCCGCCTACCTCCGGCGGCTGCCACAGCCCGTGGAAATCGGCCCCTCGGTGGCATTCGAGTCGACCCGATGAATACGATGCGCGTCTTCCTCAACGCCCTGCCGGTCGACCTCGCGCCCGGCGCCACCGTGCGCGACGCGCTCGCGGCCCACGACGCCGCGATGGCCGACCAGGTGGCTGCCGGCCGGGCCAAGGTCACCGATGCGCGCGGCATCGATCTGCCGCTGGACGCGCCGCTCGCCGCCGGCTCGATCCTCCGGGTGCTGGTCTCCGCCCGCCGCGGGGGCGCCGAGGATGCCGATGCTGACGCGTGAGACCATCGCGCGCCTCCCGAAAGCGGAGCTGCACACCCATCTCGACGCGGCGCTCCGGCCGGAGACGATGATCGAGCTGGCTCGCGCGATCGGTTTCGACCTGCCGGTGTGGGAGCCGGTGCCCCTGCGCCGCTTCATGCAGGTGACCGACGCCGCCGATCTGGAGGATTATCTCCGGCGGTTCGAGTACACCATCCCGCTGCTGCAGAGCGCCGAAGCGATCGAGCGGGTCTCCTACGAGATGGTGGAAGACGCGGCGCGGGACAACCTGCGCTACCTCGAGGTCCGCTACTGCCCCTGGCTCAGCCGCCGGCAGGGACTCAGCATGGAGCGCGCGCTGGAGGCGGAGCTGGCCGGCCTGGCGCGGGGTGAGCGGGACTTCGGGGTGGTGACCCGGGTGATCAACTGCTCCCTCCGGCACTACGATCCGGCGATCTCGGTGGACATCGCGCGGCTCTCGGTCGCCTACCGCGACCAGGGCGTCGTGGCGTTCGATCTGGCCGGTGGGGAAGCGGGCCGGCCGTGCGGCATCCATCGGGCGGCCTTCGACGTGGCGCTGGAGGGGCGGCTCGGGATCACGGTCCATGCCGGGGAGGCGGCCGGGCCCGAGTCGATCGCCGGAGCGCTGCTGCACTGCCACGCGCAGCGGATCGGCCACGGGACCCGGCTGTACCAGGATCCCGGTCTGCGGGACTACCTGCGGGATCGCCGGATCCCGCTGGAGATCAACATCAGCAGCAACGTGCACACCCACGCGGTCGCCCGCGCGGAGGACCACCCGGTGCGTGAGTATTACGACGCCGGGCTGGCGGTCACGCTCTGCACCGACGGCTGGCTCATGTCCGGCGTCTCGCTCACCGACGAGTACTGGCTGGCCCACACGGCGCTCGGCTTCTCCCGCCAGGAGATCGACCGGATGATCCTCACCGCCTTCGAGCACGCCTTCCTCCCCTGGCCGGAGCGCCAGGCACTCCTGCAGCGCACCCGGGCCGAGCTGCAGGGTCTCAGGTGAGCGCGCGGCGCGCGCTGCTCACCGTCCTCCTCTTCGGCTGCGCGATCGCGGGGGCGTGGCTCATCCCCGGCCTGGCGGGCCGCGGGGTCGGTGCGCTGCTGGCGCAGCAGACCGCGGCGCCCGACACGATCACCCCGCCGGCGCAGACGCGGCCCGACTCGAGCCCGGCGCCGGCGCGGGCACCGGTGCCGCTCACCGAGCGCCTTACCGGCGTCCTGGGGCTGGCGGCGATCGTCGGCCTGGGCGTGGCGCTGTCCCGTAATCGGCGCGCCATCCGCTGGCGCGTGGTCGCATGGGGACTGGGACTACAGGTGACCTTCGCGATCTTCGTGCTCCGAGTGCCCGCGGGACAGGCGCTGTTCCGCGAGCTGGGCGCGTTCGTCACCGCCGTCCTCCACTACTCCTACGCCGGGTCGTCCTTCGTCTTCGGCGAGCTGGGCAAGCCGGACTCGAAGCTCGGCGTCGTCTTCGCGCTGCAGATCCTGCCGGCCATCATTTACGTCTCCGCGCTGTTCGCGATCATGTACTATCTCGGCATCATGCAGGTCGTGGTGCGGGCGTTCGCGGCGGTCATGAGCCGGGTGATGGGCGCGAGCGGCGCGGAGAGCCTCAATGTGGCGGCGTCCATCTTCATGGGACAGACCGAGGCCCCGCTCACCATCCGGCCCTTCCTCCCCCGGATGACCCGCTCCGAGCTGATGACGGTGATGACCTCCGGCATGGCTCACATCTCGGGCTCGATCATGGTCGCGTACATCGCCTTCGGGATCGAGGCGCGGCACCTGCTCACGGCGGTCATCATGACGGCGCCGGGTACCATCATGATGTCGAAGCTGTTCGAGCCCGAGACGGAGATGCCGGAGACCTACGGCAACGTGCGCCTCGACATTCCCAAGACCGACGTCAACCTGGTGGACGCGGCCGCGCGGGGGACCAGCGAAGGGCTGCACCTCATGCTCAACGTCATCGCGATGCTCATTTCCTTCATCGCGCTGGTGGCGCTGCTGAACGGCGGGTTCGGCGCCCTGCACGGGTGGCTGCCCTGGTTCCCGGCCGACCTGCAGACGGTGCTGGGGTGGATCTTCCGCCCGATCGCGTGGATCATGGGCGTCTCGTGGCACGACAGCGGGACCGTCGGGTCGCTGCTCGGCACCCGGATGGTGCTCAACGAATTCATCGCCTACGCCCAGCTCGGGCCGATGAAGGACGCGCTCGACCCGCGCTCGTTCACCATCGCCTCGTTCGCGCTGGCCGGGTTCGCCAACTTCAGCTCGGTGGGCATCCAGATCGGCGGGATCGGGGCGCTCGCGCCGGAGCGCAAAGGCGACCTGGCCCGGCTCGGCTTCCGCGCGATGCTCGCGGGCACGCTGGCCAACTTCCTCTCGGCCACCATCGCGGGGATTCTGCTGTGACCGGAGCGAACGCGGCACCGGGAGCCCGGATCGCGGAGGCCGCGCACGCCGTCCGGAATCGTCTCCAGAGCGTTCCCGAGGTCGCGATCGTCCTGGGGAGCGGCCTGGGGCCGCTGGCCGAGCGGCTGACCGAGCCGAGGCGGATCCCCTACGCCGAGATTCCGCACTTCCCGCGGACGACGGTGGCCGGACACCAGGGCGAGCTGGTGGCCGGCGCGCTCGGGGGCAGGCCGGTGCTGCTGCAGAGCGGGCGATTTCACCTGTACGAGGGCCACGCGCCGGACACCGTCGCGCTGCCCGTCCGGGTCTTCGCCGAGCTCGGGGTCACGACGCTGCTCCTGACCAACGCCGCAGGCGGGATCCGGCGGAGCTTCGCGCGGGGGGCGCTCATGCTGATCGCGGACCACGTGAACCTGACGTTCCGCAATCCGCTGATCGGGCCCAACCTCCCGGGCGAGGAGCGGTTCCCCGACATGTCGGATCCATACGACCGCGAGCTGCGCGCGCTGGCGCGAAGGGTGGCGGTGGAGCGGAAGGTGGCGCTGGAGGAGGGGGTCTACATCCAGGTGTTGGGCCCGAGCTACGAGACGCCGGCCGAGATCCGGATGGCGGAGCGGATGGGTGCGGACGCGATCGGCATGTCCACCGCGGTGGAGGTCATCGTCGCCCGGGCCCGCGGACTCCGCTGCCTCGCGTTCTCCGCCATCAGCAATCCGGCGGCGGGCACGACGCACGAGCGCCTGTCGCACGCGGACGTGCTGGCTACGACCCGCGCGGTGGCCGGCAGTCTGGAGCGGCTGGTGGAAGGGGTCGTTACCTCGCTGTAGGCCGGGCCGGCACCCGATGGTCCAGGGGGCCGTGTCCGCGGCCCAGTCCCGGCCCGGCGGCGATGGCTCGATGGACGTAGTCGAGCGCATCCTCGACCGCCTGCTCGAGCGGACGCCCGAGCGCGAGGCCCGCGGTCACCGCCGCGGAGAGCGTGCAGCCGGTGCCATGGGTCGAGGTCGTGGGGAGGCGTGGACGGCGATGGTGGCGGATCCCGTCGGAGGTCACCAGGACGTCGATCACTTCGTCGCCGGCCAGGTGGCCGCCCTTCACCAGCGCGGCGGCCGCGCCGAATCGCAGCAGCGTCTCGCCGGCCCGCTCCATGGACCCGAGGTCGTGCACCGCGCGGCCGGTCAGGATGGCCGCTTCGTCGAGGTTGGGCGTGACCAGCGCGGCCAGCGGCAGGAGGCTCTCGCGGACCACCTCCTCCGCTTCGGAGGTGAGCAGCCGGTGGCCGGAGGTGGAGACCATGACCGGGTCCACCACCAGCGGCGCCCAGCCGTTCTCGCGCACCGCCTTGGCCACCAGGCGGACGAGCGCTACGTCGGCGAGCATGCCGGTCTTGAGGGCGTCGGGCGGCAGGTCCTCGGCCAGGGCGGCGAGCTGCTCGCCCACCATGGCTTCGCTCACCGTCTCGACGGCGCGCACGCCGACGGTATTCTGCGCGGTGAGGGCCACGATGACCGAGGTCCCGAACACCCCGAACTGCTGGAACGTCTTGAGATCGGCCTGGATCCCGGCGCCGCCGCCGGAATCCGAGCCCGCGACCGTCAGGGCGACCTTCATCTGCCGAGCGTATCCATGGGCGGCTCCCTGCTGACCACGATTCGTGATCTCCACCGCCGCCGAGGCCGGGAGCGCCGCGGCCTGGCGCTGGCCGAAGGAGTTCGGCTGGTGGAGGAGGCGCTGGCCGCGCGGGTCACGATCCGCGGCGCGGCCGTAGCGCCCGGGCTGGAAGGTACTCCCCGCGGGACCGCGCTCAAGAGCGCGCTGGAGCGGGCTGGTGTGCGGCTCGAGTCGGTGAGCGACGCCGAGCTCGAGACCCTGGCCGACACGGAGCAGCCCCAGGGCGTGGTCGCGGTGGTCGAGCCCCGAGTGTGGCGGCTCGAGGAGATCACGCCGGCGCCGGGACGGCCGGTTCTCGTCCTGGATGCGGTGCAGGACCCCGGCAACGTGGGCACCATGCTCAGGACGGCGCTCGGACTCGGCGCGGCCGGCGCGGTGGCACTCAAGGGGACGGCGGACCTGCACAACGCGAAGGTGGTGCGCGGCAGCATGGGCGCCATCTTCCGCCTCCCCACGGTGGCGACCGATGCCCCGGGCTATCTCGCTTGGGCGAGAGCGTCCGGAATAGAAACCTGGGTCACCGCCGCCGACGGCGAGCCGCTGGCGCGATCGACCGGCCCCGCCCGCGCGCCGGTCGCGCTGGTGCTGGGCAACGAGGGCGCCGGCGTCGGCGCCGCACTGTCCGCCGCGGCAGAGCGGCGGGTGGCGATCCCGCTCGCGCCCGGTGCAGAGTCGCTCAACGTGGCCGTGGCGGCGGGCATCCTTCTCTACGAGGTCGCGCGTGGTGTTTGACGGTGTGCCGACGGGCATCATGGTGGGAGCCGCAGCGGTGTTCGGCGCGGTGATCGGGAGCTTTCTCAACGTCTGCATCCTGCGCTGGGGCGCCGAGCCGAAACAATCGGTGGTGCGGCCGCCCTCGCGCTGCCCCAGATGCGGCCATGCGCTGAGCTGGTACGAGAATATCCCGGTGTTCTCCTGGCTGGCGCTGCGAGGCCGCTGCCGGGGCTGCGGGCTCGCGATCTCCATCCAGTATCCCCTGATCGAGCTGGCCACGGCGGTGATCTGGGGTGGGATGGTCTGGTGGTTCGCTCCCGGCCTCGCGGCGGTGGCCGGGGCCGTATTCTTCACGATCCTCCTCGGGATCGCCGTCACCGACGCGCGCGCCTACCTGATCCCGGACGAGTTCAGCCTCGGCGGACTGGTGCTCGGCCTGGCGCTCGCGGCGCTGGCGGGGTGGAGCGCCTTCCTGACCGCGGCCCTCGGGGCCGCCGTCGGCTTCGGGCTGCTCTGGCTGGTGGCCGTCGGCGGCACCTGGCTGTTCAAGCAGGACGCGATGGGCGGCGGCGACATCAAGATGATGGCGATGGTCGGCGCGTTCGTCGGCTGGAAGAGCGTCCTGCTCACCATCTTCCTCGGCGCGCTGCTGGGCAGCATCATCTTCGTGCCTCTCACCCTGGCCGGCAGCAAGCGGCTGGTGCCGTTCGGCATCTTCCTCGCGCTCGGCGCCGCCGCGTCTTATCTGCTCGGCCCGGAGATCCTGGCATGGTATGGCCGCTTCCTGATCGCCGAATGATCGCGCGGCGCGCGCTGCTCATCCTCGCGCTCCTGGGCGTCGCCTGCCGAGGGGAGGCGAGACAGACCAGCGCGAACGACGCGATGCTCGCCCGGATGGTGGACAGCCTGCGCACCCCGGTGGAGCGCGCGGTCGGGCTGGTGTTCACCGCGCCTCCGCGGTCGGCGATGCGGAGCAAGGAGCAGGTGCGCGGCTATCTGCTCCGAAAACTGGACGAGGAGCTGCCGCCCGACCGGCTTCACGGCCTGGAAACCGCCTACAGGCTCTTCGGCCTGCTCCCGGACACACTGCACCTCCGGCCACTCCTGCTGGAGCTCTATTCCGAGCAGGTCGCGGGTTTCTACGATCCGGACTCTGCGACGCTCTTCGGAGTCGAAGGATCCGATCCGGAGCGGCTCCGGCTGGTGCTCGCCCATGAGATGATCCATGCCCTGCAAGGGCAGCATCTGCACCTCGATTCCATTCTGGACGACCGGCGCAACAACGACCGCTTGACCGCCGCGCAGTCCATCCTCGAAGGTCAGGCGACGCTCGCTTCACTCGACGTGCTCGCCCCCGGTCAGGACGTCGCCCAGAACCCGCAGTTCTGGGAGCTCTATCGGGAGCAGGTGCGGCAGCAGCAGACCTCGATGCCGGTGTTCCGGAACGCGCCGCTGATCCTGCGGGAATCGCTGATCTTTCCCTACCTCCAGGGGGCCGAGTTCATGCACTGGTGGGCGGGGTCGCCCTTCCGGGACACGTTGCCCTACGGCCCGCGCATGCCGCAGTCCACCGAGCAGATTCTCCATCCCGAGCGCTACGCCCGGAACGACCTGCCGATCGGGCTGGCATACCCCCGGGAATCGGATGTGCTCTATGAGGATGTCCTGGGCGAGAACGAGATCCGGGTCGTGCTGGCTCACCTGGCCGGGTCTGATGAGGTGCAGACCGTCGTGCCGCTGGGCTGGGGCGGGGATCGCTACAGGCTCTATCAGACGCGAAGCGGGCCGGCGCTGGTCTGGTACGTGGTCTGGGATGATCAGGTCTCGGCCGGACGCTTCATCCGCTCGGCAGGGGCCGCGCTGCGGCACACGCCGCGCCAGGCGTACCGGGCGGCGCTGGACAGTCTCGATCTCGCTGGCCGGGCCGGCACGCGCTACGTCCTGGCGCCGGCCGACTGGGCACGGTGGAGCGATCTCCCCTCCGTCACCGTGGGCGGACGATGAGCGTCCGACTCGGCCTCCTCCTGCTCGGCCTCGCGCTTCAGCCCGCGGAGCTGCTGGCCCAGCGCCAGAGCGAGCTGATCAGGATGGCCGACAGCCTCATTCCGTACGTCGAGGGCGCCAGCGGACTCACCTTCCTGCGCCCGCCCAAGCTGGGTCTGCGGACCCGCGCCGAGGTCCGTCAGTACGTGGATCAGGCCTACCGCCGAGAGCTCAATCCGGAGCGGGTAGCCGCGGTCGCGACGGCGTACCATCTCCTCGGGTTGCTGCCGGACACCGCGGGGTTCGCCCGGCTCGTCGTGGATCTGCACGCCGAAGAGCTCCGCGGCTATTACGACCCGCCCACCGACTCGCTCTTCTGCGTGGCGGGGAGCAGCGCGCTGGAACTGAAGGAAGTCATGGCGCACGAGCTGGTGCACGCGGTGCAGGCGCAGTACGAGAGCCTCGACCCGGAACGGGAGCGCGGGTGGGACAACGATACCCGCACCGCGTTCCACGCCCTGATCGAGGGCCAGGCCACCTATGCGACGATGCGCCTCCTCGCGCCGCACCGGAACGTCGTGGCCGAGACCGCCATCTGGGACTTCATCACCAGCCACCTGCGGGCGGGGCCGATGGCCCGGCCGGCGTACCGCCGCTCGCCACTCTGGCTGCGGGAGAGCCTGCTGGCGCCCTACCTTTACGGCGCGCAGTTCGTGAACTACTGGCACGCTTCCAACTTCGCCGACACCCTGCCGTTCGGGCCAAGGATGCCGGTGTCCACCGAGCAGATTCTTCATTTCGATCGCTATGCCGCGGGTGACCGCCCGGTCCAGTTGCGCTTTCGGGATGAGGCCGACGGCGGGCCGGGCCTGGCCGAAGACGTCGTAGGGGAGCTCGAGCTGCAGATGCTGATCGCCCAGCTGGCCGGCGCCGCCAGTCTGGGTCGCCCCGCGCCGATCGGGTGGGGCGGCGATCGCTATCGGCTGCTCAAGGCGCCAGGCGGCGCCGCGCTGGTGTGGTACCTGGTGTGGGACGATCCGGAGTCCGCGACCGCCTTCCGCAAGGGCACCGGGGCCGCGCTGGCGGCGCGGCGGCTCCCGGGATATCGCGTCGCCCTCGACACGCTCACGCTGGGCGGCGCGCCGGCGGACCGCTATGTGGTGGCTCCGGACGCCTGGGCGGGATGGCAGCGGCTCCCCGAGGTGGAGGTGGAGCGGCAGTGAGCGAGGGCATCTCGAGGCGCCGGTTGCTGGTCACCGGGGCCGTTGCGGGACTGGGCCTGCTGGCCTGGCAGCATCCACGGATCAAGCACCTCCTCGCCAGGATGCGTCCGACCACCGCGAAGCGGCTGGGCTATCCCGCGGACGCCCGGCTGGTGATCATCCACGCCGACGATATCGGCTTCGCCGGATCGGTCAACGCGGCCACGATCGCGGCGTTCGATCGCGGAGCGATCAGCTCGGGCAGCGTGATGGTCACGTGCCCCAAGTTTCCCGAATTCGCCGCCTGGGCGCGAACCCGCCCCCGGCTCGATGTCGGACTGCATCTGACCTTCGTGAGCGAACGGCCCGCGGTCCGCTGGGGACCGGTCTCGCCGGTCGAGCGGGTGCCCAGCCTGGTGGATTCGAGCGGCTACTTCCCCCGGCGCTGGTCGGTCGACGCTCCAGTGCGTCCCAGCGAGGTCGAAACGGAGGTGCGAGCACAGATCGCGCGAGCGCGCGAGTTCGGCCTCCGGCTCACGCACCTGGACTCTCACCAGAGCTACCTGGCCCTGAAGAGCGCGGAGGTGTTCGACGTGCTGCTGCGGGTAGCCCGGGAGGAGAGGCTGCCGTTCCGCGTCGCCCATTCCTGGCTCAAGAGCAAGCCCTACCTGCGTGAGGCGGAGGGGTCGACGGTCATTCTGGACCGCCTGGTCGACATTTCGCCGAATGCCGCCACCACCGAGACGTGGACGGCCTGGTACGTCGAGCGAGTGAAGGGGCTCCGCCCGGGGGTGAGCGAGGTCCTGGTCCATCCCGGGTACGACGACCCGGAGCTTCGCGCGATGACCGCCGACGATCCGCTCTGGGGCTCGGCGTGGCGGCAGGCCGATTTCGACGCGGTCACGAGTCCGGCCTTTGCCGCGGCGCTGCGGGAAGTCGGGGCGAACGTGATCACCTGGCGACAGCTGGGCAGCCTGATCGCCTGACGGGCCGGAGCCCGAGCCCTCAGAAGGGAGAGACCCCCGCGAGCCTTGCCCCGATGTAGAGCAACAGTCCCACCAGGCCCCCGACCACGGTCCCGTTGATCCGCACGAACTGCAGGTCCCGTCCCACCGCCAGCTCGATCCGCCGCGAGGTCACGTCGGGATCCCAGGCGCTCACCGTGTTGGCGATCAGCTGGCCGAACTCGTGGCGATGGTCGCGCACCAGCCGGAGCGCCGCCTCGATGAGCCATCCGTCCACTTTCGTCAGCAGCGCCTCGTCCTGCATGGCGCCTTCGGCCAGCGCCACGAGTCCGCGCTCGAGCGCGCCGGGCGCGTCGCCGGGGCCCAGCTCGGACTGGCGATCGAGAATCCGCTTGACCTCCTCCCAGAGCGAGGCGCTGAGCCGCCGGCTGGTCGGGTGATCGAAGAGCTGGCGCTTCACCTCGTCGGCCCGGGCCATCACCGCGGGCGAGGTCTGCAGCTGCGCGGCCCACTCCTCCAGCAGCTCGTCGAACTGGCGCCGGAGGGGATGCCCCTGGTCGGCGGCCACCTCGAGCAGGGTGTGCTCGATCCCCTCGACGATGCGGGCATGCACCCGGTCGTCCACGAAGCCCGGGACCCACCAGGGGCTTTCCGCCTGGATCCGCTGCCGGATCAGGCTCTGGTTCCGGGTGAGCAGCCCGGCCAGCCCCTGGATGACGCGGTCGAGCACCTGCTGGTGCCGGTCGTTGGCGGTGAGGAGGGCGAGCCCGTGGGCCAGGACCGGCGCCACCGGACGGTCCCGGAGCGGCTCGATCACGCTCCGCTCCAGCAGGGCGTGGACGTCCTCGTCCCGCACCACGTCCGTGGCGCTCCGGAGCACGCCGGCGAACTGCCGGGCCACGGTCCGCGCGTTCTCCGGCCGCCGGAGCCATTCGGCGGCCCCCCGGGTCAGTCCGATGGACCGGAGCCGAGCGGCCAGGACCGCGTCGGACAAGAAGTTGTGCTCCACGAAGTTGCCCAGCGTCCGGCCGATCCGGTCCTTCCGGTTGGGGATGATCGCCGTGTGGGGGATTTTGACCCCGAGCGGATGGCGGAAGAGGGCGGTGATGGCGAACCAGTCGGCGATCCCGCCGACCATCGCCGCCTCGGCGGTGGCCCGGACGTAGGCCAGCCACGGATAGTGCGGCTCCAGGAAAAGGCAGGCGACGAAGACGGCCGCCATCGCCGCGAGCAGACCGGTGGCGGTCCGCTTCATCCGGTCGAGCCGCCGCTGGCGCTCTTCGGCGTCGGGCGGGGGCTGCAGGGTGGCGGGACTGTGGGGAGCCGGGGCGGGCGTATCGGGTTCCATGCCACCAAAGTAGCGCCGGACCGGGCTCGGCAACCCCGCCGACTTGATAGAAGTCCGCCGCCCGGATAGCTTTAAGGGCTTATGTTCGACCAGCTTTCCGCCCAGCTCAACGCCACGCTCCAGAAGCTCACGGGGCGTGGTGTGCTCACCGAAGACGCGGTCAGGGAGGGGCTCCGGGAGATCCGGCGCATCCTGCTCGAGGCCGACGTGAGCTTCGACCTCACTCGCGACTTTCTGGAGCGGGTGCAGGCCAGGGCGGTGGGCGTCGCGTCGATTCAGGATGTTCGGCCGGGCCACCAGATCGTCAAGATCGTCTACGACGAGCTGGTCGCCATGCTGGGCGAAAAGCAGGCGCCCATCGTCCACGCCACGGTGCCGCCGACGGTCATCCTCATGGTCGGGCTCCAGGGCTCGGGCAAGACGACGACGGCCGGCAAGCTGGCCCGGCGGCTCAAGCAGGAGCAGAAGGCGCCGTTCCTGGTCGCGGCGGACGTCTACCGGCCCGCCGCCGTCGAGCAGCTCCAGACGCTGGGCAAGCAGATCGACGTCGGCGTCCACGGCGATCCGGCGGCCAAGGACGTGGTCAAGCTGGTGAAGGAAGGCATCGCCGCGGCCGGTCGGGCCCGGGCGCGCACGGTACTGGTGGACACGGCCGGCCGGCTGCAGATCGACGCCGAGATGATGGACGAGCTCAAGCGGCTCAAGGCCGCGGTCTCGCCCCACGAGATCCTGCTGGTGGCCGACGGGATGACCGGTCAGGACGCGGTCCGGATCGCGCAGGGGTTCCACGACGCCCTGGGGATCACCGGCGTCATCCTGACCAAGATGGATGGCGACTCGCGGGGCGGCGCGGCACTCTCGATCTACGGCGTCACCCACGCGCCGATCAAGTACATCGGCGTGGGCGAGAAGCTCGACGCGCTGGAGCCGTTCTACCCCGACCGGCTGGCCGGCCGGATCCTCCAGCAGGGCGACATCCTGTCGCTGGTGGAAAAGGCCCAGACCGCGGTGGACGAGAAGGAAGCCGAGCGGCTGGCCAAGAAGGTCACGTCGAAGAAGGGCCTCGATCTCGAGGACTTCCTCAACGCGATGCGGCAGATGCAGAAGATGGGGCCGCTCAAGAACGTGCTGGGGATGCTGCCGGGCATCAATCCGGCGATGCTCCAGGCGGCCAAGATCGACGACAAGAAGCTCAAGCACGTCGAGGCCATCGTGCTCTCGATGACGCCCAAGGAGCGCTCCAATCCGGACCTGCTCAACGGGCAGCGGCGGTTGCGGATCGCGAAGGGGTCGGGCCGCACGGTGCAGGAGGTGAACACCCTCCTGAACCAGTTCAAGCAGATGCAGAAGGTCATGAAGACCGTGGGGAAGACCGGCGGGATGGGCCTCAAGCTCCCCTTCGGCCGCGGCCCATTCCCCGGATAACCCGCACACACCAGGAACGCACATGGCAACTCGGATCCGTCTCCGGCGCATCGGCCGGAAGAAGCTCCCGCTCTACCGCATCGTGGTGGCCGACCAGGAGTCGCCCCGCGACGGGCGCTTCATCGAGGTGATCGGCACCTACAACCCGAAGGGCGAGACCTCGGCCGACAAGATCCAGGTCGACGCGGCCAAGGCGCGGGACTGGATCGCCCGCGGCGCCACCCCGTCGGACACGGTGCAGTCGCTGCTCAAGCAGGCCGGAGTGTTCAAGGCCGCTACGGCGTGACCTCCGCTGCCCGCCACCTGGTGGTGGGCCGGCTCAGAAAGCCGCACGGGTTGAAAGGGGACTGCACCCTCTTTCCCCTGACCGACCGGCCCGAGGCGGTATTCGCCCCGGGCCGCTCCTTGCGGCTGGTGGGGTTGGACGGCGAGCCGGTGGCGGGCCCGCTCACGATCGAGCGGAGCCGGGCCTACCACCGCGAGTGGCTGGTGAAGTTCGTCGGCGCCGACAACCGCGAAGCGCTGGATCCGTGGCGGGGGCTGTTCCTGGCCGCTCCCGCCGACGAGCTGCATCCGCCCGAAGGCGACGAGGTATACCTCCACGAGCTGGAGGGGTTCTCGGTTCGGCGGACGGACGGCACCCCGCTCGGGCTGGTGTCCGGCGTGTATGAGCTGCCGGCCGGGCTCATGATCGAAGTGCAGGGGCCCAAGCGGGAGTTCCTGCTGCCGTACCGCAAGGAGTTCGTGCGGGAAGTCGATCGAGCGGGACGGCGGCTGGTGGTGGAGCCGCCTGAGGGGTTGGTGGAGTAGGGTCGGACGGTCGAGGGGCGGACGGGCGCACGGAAGTGAGCGCTCGACGGGCGGAGGGATGTGCGGCGTAGGTGGGGCTCGGGGGTCAGAACGCCGGGGTTGTCGATGGACGAGTCGAGTGAAGCCGCCGCGCCCGTCCGCCCGTCCGACCGTCCGCCCCTCGTCATCGACGTCGTGACGCTCTTCCCGGAAGTCATCGCTCCGTACCTCGGCGCGAGCATTCCGGCGCGGGCGGCCGCAGCCGGTCTGGTCACGTACAACCTGGTCCAGCTGCGCGATTTCACCCACGACCGGCACCAGACCGTGGACGACTACGCCTACGGCGGCGGCGCGGGCATGGTGCTCAAGCCCGAGCCGTTCTTCGAGGCGGTCGAGAGTCTGGGATCGGCGGAGACGGTGGTGCTGCTGAGCGCCCGGGGCGCGCGGTTCAGCCATGCCGATGCGGTGCGGTACTCGGTGGGACGGCGGCTCACCCTGCTCTGCGGCCACTACAAGGACGTGGATCAGCGGGTCGCCGAGGGGTTGGCCACCGAGGAGCGGGCGGTCGGGGATTTCGTGCTGTCGGGCGGGGAGCCGGCGGCGCTCTGCGTGCTCGACGCGGTAGTGCGGCTCCTTCCCGGTGCCATGGGCGACCACGAGTCGGCCAGCACGGACTCGCACTACGACGGACTGCTGAGCCCGCCGAGCTATACCCGGCCGCCGGAATACCGCGGCCTGATGGTGCCCGAGGTGCTGCTCTCGGGCAACCACGCCCGGATCGCCGCCTGGCGCGAGGCCGAGGCGGAGCGGCTCACCCGGGAGCGGCGGCCCGATCTGCTGGAGCGGCACGAGGGCCGGGAGTAGCGGCGGGATGACAGAGTGGGGCAGGGAGAGTAGTTTGTTGGCGGCACGATCACACCAGGCGCCGCAGGCGCGGAGGGTTCTACCATGGAGCGGTTGGCAGAAGTGGCCCGTGAGGGCTTGCGCACGGACATTCCTGCATTCGATCCGGGAGACACCGTTCGGGTCATGGTCCGGGTTCGGGAAGGCGACAAGGAGCGGCTCCAGGCGTTCGAGGGCCTGGTGATCGCCAAGCGGGGCGGCGGCATCAGCGAGACCTTCACGGTGCGCAAGGTGTCGGCGGGCGTCGGGGTGGAGCGGCTCTTCCCCATGCACAGCCCCACCATCGCCTCGGTCGAGCTGGTGCGCCGCGGGCGGGTTCGCCGGGCCAAGCTGTACTACCTCCGTGCCCTGAGCGGCAAGGCCGCCAGAATCCGGGAGAAGCGCGAGGGCTGAGCGGTGGCTCCTCGACCCACGCTGCGGCAGGAGAAGGCGGCCTGGGCCGAGGAGCGGCTCCTCGTCGGAGTGGATGAAGCGGGCCGCGGCCCACTGGCAGGACCGGTGGTCGCCGCGGCCGTCGTATTTCCGGCGGGCTGCACCGCCGTGCGCGGCCTGCGCGACAGCAAGACCCTTCCTGCCTCCATCCGCCTCAAGCTGGCCGAGCGCATCCGGCAGCGCGCCCTCGCCTTCGGCGTCGGGGCCGCCTCCTCCCGCGAGATCGATCGGCTCAACATCCGCGTCGCCACCGCGCTCGCGATGCATCGCGCCATCGCCATTCTGCTGCGGCGCTCCCCGCTGCCCCGGCCTCACCGCATCCTCATCGACGGCCTGCCGCTTCCGGAGATCGGGTATGCGCACGACGCGCTGGTCGACGGTGACGCGCGCTGCCAGTCGATTTCCGCCGCCGCCATCCTGGCGAAGACCGTCCGCGACCTGCTGATGCAGCGGCTGGCCCGGCGGTATCCGGTGTATAAATGGGAAACGAACGTGGGCTACGGCACCCCCGAGCACACCGAGGCGCTCGCGCTGGAGGGGCCGTGCCGGCACCATCGTCACACCTTTGCTCCGTTGGCTCAGCTGGCATTGCCGCTTTAGGTTGAGATTGTGCGCCGGTTCACACGAAGGCCACGAAGCAGCACGAAGGACACGAAGCCCGCCCGCACCCCCACAAATACATTTCGTTTGTTTTTCTTCGTGCTCTTCGTGGCCTTCGTGCCTTCGTGTTGAATACAGCACCGGAGCTCCCCTGAAGCCCCTGCGCCTAGCTGTCATCCTGCTGGCTGTTCCGTTCAAGCCGGCCGCCGCTCAGAGCAACCTCGAGCGCGTGGTCAACGGCTGGGACACGCCGTCGCACGATTACGACCTCATCCACCAGCGGATCGAGGTCTCCAACTTCGACTGGGACTCGACCTCCTTCGACGGTCGGGTCACCACCACCCTGGTGGCAAAGCGCGACGGGTTCGACGCGGTGCACCTCGACATGGAGCGTAAGCTCGAAGTGCGCACCGTGACCGGCCGGCCGAACGAGGCACTCAAATTCGACCGCCCGGGCGACACACTCCTCGTACGGCTGCCGCGCGCCGTCGGTTGGGGAGACACGGTGCGGTTTACCGTCGCCTACCACGGGCGGATCACGCAGGGCCGAGGGCTCTACTTCTTCAAGCAGGAGGCGGGACGGCCGCACCGGCCGCAGCAGGTCTACAGCGGCGGCGGCACCGACGGGAACCCGCGCTGGATTCCTACCTGGGGCGCGCCGGACGACAAGGCCACCTGGGACCTCATCGCCACCGTGCCCGCGCGGCTCACGGTGGTGTCGAACGGCCGGCTGGTGAGCGACCGAAAGAGCGGCGCCTCGCGAGTGGTGCACTGGGCCCAGGAGAAGCCCGCGTCCACCTACCTCATCAGCCTGGCGGCCGCGCCCTTCGTCCGGATCGCGGACCGGGGGCCGGTGCCGCTCGAGTATTACGTCTACCCCGAGGACAGCGCGCTCGCGCGGCCGCTCTTCGGGGTGACCGCGGACATGATCCGGGTCTATGCCCGGCTCACCGGCGTGCCCTTCCCCTGGAACAAGTACGCCCAGGTCACCGTGGCCGACTTCATCGGCGGCATGGAGAACGTCAGCGCCACCACCCTGGTGGACTGGCTCCCCGACGCGCGAGCCTACCGCGATCGACCCTGGTATCGCCAGTCGCTCATCCCCCACGAGCTGGCCCACCAGTGGTTCGGCGACCTGGTCACCGCGGAGAACTGGGCGAACTACTGGCTCAACGAAGGCATGGCGGAGTTCATGCCGGGACAGTACTGGGGCGCCACGCAGGGCCGCCACACGGAAGAGGACTACTACCTCGACGAGTACCGGGAATACCTGCTCAAGGACGCGCGCCGACGCACGCCGCTCGCCACCTGGAACTCCAACAACGTCTATCCCAAGGGCGCGCTGGTGCTCTGGATGCTGCAGAAGCAGCTGGGGCGGGAGCCGTTCTGGGCCGCGATGAACCGCTATCTCTCCCGCCACGCCTACGGCACCGCCACCAGCGACGACCTCCGCCAGGCGGTGCTCGAGGCCACCGGCCAGAGCCTGCCCTGGTTCTGGTCGCAGTGGATCTATCAGGCGGGCTACCCCGAGTTCTCCGTCGCCTCCCGCTACGACAGCGCCGCTTCCGCCCTCGTCCTTACGGTGCGGCAGACCCAGCGGGACACCGCCACCGCCGACAGCACGGGCATCCGCTTCAGCGTGCCCCAGGCGTTCCGCGCGCCGATCGTGATCCGGGTAGGGACGGCAGCGGGCGACGTGGTCGCGCGGGTGACGATCGACCGGCGGGAGCAGGTGGTCCGGATCGACGGCGTCCGCGGCGCGCCCACCATGGTGAGCTTCGACGACGAGAACGCGGTGGTGAAGACCCTCGACTTTCCCCAGCCGACCGCCTGGCTCGCCAGGCTGCTCCAGCGCCACCCGGATCTGTGGCAGCGGAGCTGGGCCATCGATCAGCTGGCCGCTCGCTCGAGCGACACCCTGGCCGCCCGCGCGCTGGCTCGCGCGGCGGTGGAAGCCGACTACGATGCCACCCGCGCGCGCGCGGCCGGCGCGCTGCGGCGCTTCCCGCCCGAGCTGGCCCAGGAGGCGCTGGCGCGGGCAGTCGAGGATACTTCGGCGAGGGTGAGGGAAGCCGCGGTGGCGGCCCTGGCGGACGTCGGCGGGCCACGGGCCGCGGCGTT
>DATEIR010000039.1:0-42482 GCA_035278885.1 Gemmatimonadales bacterium
CCACGACGACCCGAAGGCGAGGATGGGGCGGGGGGCCGCCGGCCGGTGCCACGACGACGCCGCCCGACGGCTCGAGCTGCCACCCGGCGAGCGTCTCCACTGCGGCTCGCGCCATCGGGAAGGCGGCCTTACCCAGCGCCAGGACCCGGGGCGGGCGAGCCGGCCGGCCGGCCGCTTCGAGGCGGCGCCGGAGCGCGGGACCGGGGTTCACCGCGGCGGTGGCTACCTGATACAGCTCCGCCAGGAGGCGAGCGGTCTCGGGTGGCGTGGTGGGCTGGGGCAGGGTGGCTCCGAGGCTTGTGAAAAAAAGCACAAAGTAGTATAGATGGGTGAGCGTATAAAGATGCAGGGCGATGTGACCTGCTCGGTAGTGGAATCGGCGGGGGCCGACAGGCTCTCGCCCCGTCTCCTTCTTTCTTTTGCCGCGAGGTGTGTATGGCCGGCCGCAACTTTCTCTTCGTCCCCGGGCCCACCAACACGCCGGACCGGATCCTCCGCGCCATGCACCGGGCGATGGAGGACCACCGGTCGTCGGACTTTCCGTCGCTGGCCGCCCCGGTCCTGGAGAATCTGAAGAAGATCTTCCAGACCAGCTCGGGACAGGCGTTCATCTTCCCCGCCAGCGGCACCGGCGCCTGGGAGGCTTCGCTCACCAATACCCTCTCGCCCGGCGACAAGGTGCTGGCCGCGCGCTTCGGCATGTTCAGCCAGCTCTGGATCGACATGGCCCAGCGGCTCGGGCTGCAGGTCGACGTGATCGAGACCGAGTGGGGCGAGGGTGCCCCGATCGAGCGCTACCAGGAGGCGCTCGCCGCCGACAGGAATCATCAGATCAAGGCCGTCCTCTTCACCCATAACGAGACCGCCACCGGCGTCACCAGCGACGTGGCCGGCGTCCGGAAGGCGCTCAACGACACCAAGCACCCCGCGCTCCTCATGGTGGACGGCGTGAGCTCGATCGCGAGCATCGATTTCCGGATGGACGAGTGGGGCGTGGATCTGGCCGTCACCGGCTCGCAGAAGGGGCTGATGCTTCCCGCCGGTCTCGGCATCGTGTGCGCCAGCCAGAAGGCGCTGGGCCAGTACGACCAGGCCCGACTGCCGCGCTGCTTCTTCGACTTCGGCGACATGCGGAAGGCCAACGCGACCGGGTACTTCCCCTACACGCCGTCGCTCCCGCTGCTCTACGGCCTCCGCGAGTCGATCGACATGCTGCTGGAGGAAGGGCTGGAGAACGTCTTCGCCCGCCACCACCGGCTGGCCGAAGGCACCCGTGCGGCGGTGAAGGCGTGGGGCCTCGAGCTGTGCGCCCGCGATCCCAAGTGGTACTCGGATACCGTGAGCGCCGTCATGGTTCCCGCCGGCGTCAACGGGGCCGAGATCATCGACATTGCCTACCGGCGCTACGACCTCGCGCTCGGCGCCGGGCTCGCCCGGATGGCGGGCCGGCTCTTCCGGATCGGGCACCTGGGCGACCTCAACGAGTGCATGCTCCTGGGCGGCCTCGCCGGAGCCGAGATGGCGATGCGCGACGCCGGGGTGAAGATCACGGCCGGCAGCGGCGTCGGCGCGGCCGAGGAGTATTGGCGCGGCACGGCCAAGCCGCTGTCCAAGCGGGAGCTGCCACCCCGCGCCCCGGAGCCGCAGGCCGCCCCGGCGCCCTCGGCGCAGAAGGAGAAGGCGACCGCCGGCGCCTCCCGATGAGCCACACGCGCTACGAGCCCGCCCGTCAGCGGCTCCAGCGGAGCGAGCTGGCGGTGCCGGGCTCCCAGCCGGCGCTGTTCAAGAAGGCGCTGGACAGCGCGGTGGACTACATCTTCCTCGATCTCGAGGATGCGGTCGCGCCGGGCGACAAGGAGCAGGCCCGGCGCAACGTGATCCAGGGCCTTCAGGAGCACGACTGGCGCGGGCAGGGTAAGACGATCTGCGTCCGGATCAACGGGATCGACACCCACTACATGTACCGGGACCTGATCGACGTGGTGGAGCAGGCCGGCCACCGGCTCGACACGATCCTGATTCCCAAGGTGGGCGTGCCGGCCGACGTCTATCTGGTGGACGCGCTGCTCACCCAGATCGAGGCCGCCCGGGGATTCTCCCACCGCATCGGCATCGACGTGCTGATCGAGACCGCGCTCGGCATGGCGAACGTGGAGGCGATCGCACAGGCGAGCCCTCGACTGGAGGCGATGCACTTCGGGGTGGCGGACTACTCCGCCAGCTGCCGGGCGCGGACCGTGGTGATCGGCGGGCTCAACCCCGACTACCCGGGCGACCAGTGGCACTTCGCCCTCTCCCGCATGATCGTCGCGTGCCGGGCCTACGGCCTCCGCGCCATCGATGGTCCGTTCGGCGATTTCAACGACCCCGACGGCTACGTCCTCGCGGCCAAGCGGGGCGCCGCGCTGGGGATCGAAGGCAAGTGGGCGATCCACCCCAGCCAGATCGCCCTGGCGAACGACGTGTTCACCCCGCCGCCCAAGGAAGTGGAACGGGCCCGGAAGATTCTCGACGCGCTCGACCAGGCGGCCAAGGAAGGCCGGGGCGCGGCCCAGCTCGACGGCAAGATGATCGACGCGGCGTCGGCCCGCATGGCGCAGAACGTGGTCAACACGGCGGACGCGATCGGGAAGCGGTAACGGGCGGACGGTCGGACAGGCGGACGGTCGGAGGGTCGCTCGGTCCCAGAGTTCGATGATATGTTGGGCTGGAGGAAGGCTCGCAAAGTTAAGGACACACGAGACTCAGGCGGACATCGGAGCACCCGTCCACCCGTCCGCCCGTCCGACCTCTTTCGCATCCAATGAGGCCCCTCACATGGACATCCACGAGTACCAGGCCAAGGAGCTGCTCGCCGGGTTCGGCGTCGCCATTCCCCGCGGTGGAGTCGCCTACAGTCCGGAGCAGGCGGTGTACCGCGCCTCGGAGATCGGGGGGGCCAAATGGGCGGTCAAGGCGCAGATCCACTCGGGCGCGCGGGGCAAGGCCGGCGGGATCAAGCTCTGCGGGAACGAGGACGAGGTGCGGCAGGCCGCGAAGGTGCTGCTCGGCAAACGGCTGGTGACCCATCAGACCGGCCCCGAGGGCCGGGTGGTGCACCGGCTCTACGTCGAGGCCGCGGTGCCGATCGAGCGCGAGCTGTACCTGGGTCTGGTGCTCGACCGAAAGAGTGAGCGGATCATGGTGGTGGCCTCGGGGCAGGGCGGCATGGAGATCGAGGAGATCGCCCGCAACTCGCCCGACACCATCGTGCGCGAGGTGGTGGAGCCCGCGGTCGGGATGACCGCGTTCCAGGCTCGGGAGCTGGCCTTCGGGCTCAAGCTCACCCCGGCGCAGGTGAGCCGGATGGTCACCACCCTGCTCGGCGCCTATCGCGCCTTCCGCGATCTGGACGCGACGATGGTGGAGATCAATCCGCTGGTGGTGACGCAGGACGGCGCGCTGCTCGCGCTCGACTGCAAGATGACCTTCGACGACAACGCGATGTTCCGGCGACCCAACGTGAGCGAGCTGCGCGACTACGCCGAGGAGGACCCCCGGGAGGCGCAGGCGGCGGAGTACGGGCTCAACTACGTGGCCCTCGACGGCAACATCGGCTGCATCATCAACGGGGCCGGCCTGGCCATGGCCACCATGGACATGATCAAGCACGCGGGCGGGTCCCCCGCCAACTTCCTCGACGTGGGCGGCGGCGCGTCGCCCGAGCGGGTCGCGGCGGCCTTCCGCCTGGTGCTCTCCGACAAGAACATCGAGGCGATGCTGGTCAACATCTTCGCCGGCATCAACCGCTGCGACTGGGTGGCCCAGGGCGTGGTGCAGGCCGCCCGCGAAATCGATCTCAAGATCCCGCTGGTGGTCCGGCTCGCCGGCACCAACGTGGAGGAAGGGCGCCGGATCCTGAAGGAGAGCAATCTGCCGATCATCACCGCCGACTCGCTCTCCGAGGCGGCCGACCGGGTGGTGGGAGCCCTCAAGTCGTCGCGCGCGGGGCGCAGCGCGGCGGGGAATGGACAGTCATGAGCATCCTGATCGACGAGACCACCAAGGTCCTGGTGCAGGGCTTCACCGGCGACAAGGCGACCTTCCATGCCAAGGAGATGATCGCGTACGGCACCCAGGTCGTGGGCGGCGTC
This sequence comes from Gemmatimonadales bacterium, assembly GCA_035278885.1. Lineage (GTDB taxonomy): Bacteria > Gemmatimonadota > Gemmatimonadetes > Gemmatimonadales > GWC2-71-9 > CAVVWJ01. The sequence continues at coordinate 4,134 of DATEIR010000039.1, forward strand.
ACCCCGGGGAAGGGCGGCACCCGGCACCTCGACCGGCCGGTGTTCAATACGGTGAAGGAAGCGGTGCGCGAGACCGGAGCTACGGCGAGCATCATCTTCGTGCCGGCGGCCTTCTGCGCCGACTCGATCATGGAGGCGGCCGACGCCGGCGTGCGGTTCGTGGTCACCATCACGGACGGGATTCCGGCCCAGGACATGATGATGGTGAAGCGCTACCTGTTCCGCTTCCCCAAGGAGCGCCGCACCATGCTGGTCGGCCCCAACTGCGCCGGCGTCATCAGCCCGGGCAAGGCGATGCTCGGGATCATGCCGGGCCACATCTACATGCGGGGCAACGTCGGCCTGGTGACCCGCTCGGGCACGCTGGGCTACGAGGCCGCCGCCCAGATGAAAGCCCTGGGCATCGGCATCACCACCAGCGTCGGGATCGGCGGCGACCCGATCAACGGCAGCTCCTTCCTCGACCATCTCCGGCTGTTCGAGCAGGACCCCGAGACCGAGGCGGTGATGATCATCGGCGAGATCGGCGGGCCGCAGGAGGCCGAGGCGGCGCTCTTTGCCAAGGAGAACATGAGCAAGCCGGTGATCGGCTACGTCGCCGGACTCACCGCGCCCAAGGGACGGCGCATGGGCCACGCCGGCGCCATCATCTCCGCCTTCGGCGACACCGCCGCCGAGAAGGCCGAGATCATGCGCTCGGCCGGGCTGACCGTGGTGACCAGTCCCTCCGAGCTGGGCGACACCGTGGTCGAGACCCTGAAGCGGGGCAAGAAGCGCCCCGTGGCAGCCCGATGAGCGCGCGGCCCACCGTGGTGGTGACCCGCCGGCTGCCCGAGGCGGTCGAGCGGGAGCTGATGCGCGACTTCGACGCCCGCCTCAACGCCGAGGACCGTCCGCTGGGCGCCGAGGGACTGGTCGACGCGGTCCGGATGGCCGACGCGATTCTCACGACCGTCACCGACAAGGTGACCGCCGAGGTATTGTCCGCCGAACCCCGCCGGACCAAAATCGTCGCCAATTTCGGGGTCGGCTTCAACAACATCGACGTCGAGGCCGCCAGGGCCCGCGGCGTGGCGGTAAGCAACACGCCGGACGTGCTCACCGACGCCACCGCCGACCTCGCGATCACGCTCCTGCTGATGGTCGCCCGGCGCACCGGCGAGGGGGAGCGCCACCTGCGGAACGGGCAGTGGACCGGGTGGCGGCCGACCCACATGATGGCCACCCACGTTACCGGCAAGACGCTCGGCCTGGTCGGCATGGGCCGGATCGCCCGGGCGGTCGCGAAGCGGGCGCACCACGGCTTCGGCATGAAGGTGATCTACCACGATCCGTTCCCACCGCCGGCCGACGTGGCCGCCGCGCTGGGGGCCGAGCCGAGGGCGGAGCTCGAGGCGGTGCTGCGCGAGGCCGATTTCGTCTCGTTGCACTGTCCGGCGACGCCGGAGACGCGCCACCTCATGAATCGCGAGCGGCTCGGCCTGATGCGGCCCGACGCGTTCCTGGTCAATACCGCGCGAGGCGACGTGGTGGACGAGGCGGCGCTGGTCGAGGCGCTGCAGCAGAAGAAGATCGCCGGCGCGGGGCTCGACGTCTTCGAGCGGGAGCCCGAGGTCACCCGCGCCCTGGTGGGCATGGAGAACGTCGTGCTGCTGCCCCACCTGGGGAGCGCCACGACCGAGACCCGGGTCGCCATGGGCATGCGGGCGCTGGAGAACCTGCGACTCTTCTTCGGCGGCAAGCCGCTCCGGGACCGCGTGGCGTGACCGACGCCGCGGTCGAGCTGTTCGCCACCCCGGCCGACCTGCCCGAGTCGGCCGACCCGGTGGCGGCGAGCGCCGCGGCCTACGCCAACGAAGTCGTCGAGCTGCTCTCGGAGCTCCTGCTCGGCCTGGTGCGCGGGCGGGCGCCGGAGCTGGAGCCGGTCCTCCGGGGTGAGCGGCAGGCGGTGGACCTCTCGCCCGAGCTCATGGCGCGGGCCCTTCAGGTGCAGGGGATCTGGTTCCAGCTCCTCAGCATCGCCGAGCAGAACGCGGCCATGCGGCGCCGGCGGCAGACCGAGGCCGAGCGGGGCTACGAGAAGCTGCGCGGCACCTTCGCCCAGGTGATCTTCGATGCGGCTGCCGCCGGGGTGAAGGCCGACGAGATCCGCCAGCTGCTGCAGACCCTCCGGGTCCGCCCCGTCATCACCGCGCACCCCACCGAGGCCAAGCGGGTCACCACCCTGGAGAAGCACCGGCGGATCTATCGCCGCCTGGTAGACCTCGAATCGCCCCGCTGGACGCCGCGCGAGCGCCACGGCCTGATCGAAGGACTCCGCACCGAGATCGAGCTGCTCTGGCTCACCGGCGAGCTCCGCCTGGCCAAGCCGACGGTGCCGCAGGAAGTCTTCTGGGCGCTCCACTTCTTCAACGAGACGCTGTTCGAGTCGGTGCCCGACCTGCTCGACAAGATCGAGCGGGTGCTGCAGCACGACTATCCGGGCGAGCGGTTCGAGGTGCCGGCCTTCTTCCAGTTCGGCTCCTGGGTGGGCGGCGACCGGGATGGCAACCCGTTCGTCACCAACGCGGTCACCCGGAGCACCCTGCTGGAGAACCGGCTCACGGCGCTCCGCCGCTACGCTCGGCGACTCTCCGACCTGGTCCGGGCGCTGAGCCTCACCGAGAAGGCGTTCCCCATCTCGGACCGGTTCCGCGAGGCGCTCGAGCGGGAGCTCGCCGCCAGCGGGATCGGCGACGAGATCGCCGCCCGCAACCCGGGCGAGGTGTTTCGCCAGTACCTCGCCTGTATGCTGCGCCGGCTCCAGGTCATGGTCGATGCCACGGAGCGGGGCGACACCCGGGTGGGCGCGGACGGCTACGCCACGGCGGACGCGCTGCTGGCCGATCTGCGTCTGATCGAGGCCGAGCTCGAAGGCGCCGGACGGATCGAAATGGTGCGGCTGCTGGTTCGGCCGGTGCGCCGCGAGGTCGAGGCCTTCCGGTTCAGCACGGTCCGGCTCGACGCCCGAGAGAACACCACCAAGCTCACCGCGGCGCTGCAGGCGCTCTGGCGCGCGGGGGGTGGCGAGGGCGAGCCCCCCGAAGCCCAGCGCGAGGCGTGGCGCGCCTGGGTCGCCGCCGAGCTCGCTCGGCCTCTCGCCGGCGACGCGGTGCCGCCGGCGGTGCCGGACGATGCCGCCGAGACGCTCGGCATGTTCCGGCTGATCCGGGTGCTGCGGGAGGAGATCGATCGGGAGGCATTCGGAACGTTCGTGCTCAGCATGACCCGGAGCGTGGCCGATATTCTTGGCGCCTACCTCCTGGCCAAGACCGGCGGCCTCTTCGCCGACCGGCCAGGGGTCGAGAGCTGCACCCTGCCGATCGTGCCGCTGTTCGAGACCATCGAGGATCTCCAGCGCGCGCCGGCCATCATGAAGGAGCTGCTCGACGTGCCCGTGGTGCGCCGGAGCGTGCGGGCCCAGGGCGGGGTGCAGGAGGTGATGATCGGCTACTCCGACTCCAACAAGGACGGCGGCTTCCTCACATCGAACTGGGAGCTGTACAAGGCCCAGATCAAGCTGACCCGGGTGGGGAAGGAAAGCGGCATTCCGATCGCCTTCTTCCACGGCCGCGGCGGGTCGGTCAGCCGGGGCGGCGCCCCCACCGGTCGCGCCATCGCGGCCCAGCCGGCCGGCTCCATCGGCGGACGGATGCGCATCACCGAGCAGGGCGAGGTGGTCTCGTTCAAGTACGCCAACCGCGGCACCGCCCAGTATCAGATCGAGCTGCTGGCCGCGAGCGTCTTCGAGCATTCGCTCAAGAGTGAGCGGGAGCAAGCCCTGATTCCGACCGCGGAGGGCGACGAGGCGATGGAGGCCCTCTCCGGCGCGGCGCAGGCGGCGTATCGCAAGCTGATCGACCATCCCGGCCTGCTGCCTTATTTCCAGGCCGCGAGCCCGCTGGAAGAGATCTCCCTGCTCAACATGGGCTCGCGTCCGGCTCGCCGGTTCGGGGCTCGCTCCCTCGGCGACCTGCGGGCGATCCCCTGGGTCTTCGCCTGGTCGCAGAACCGGCACTTCGTGCCCGGGTGGTACGGCGTCGGGAGCGGGATCCTCACATTCCTCCAGGTCCGCGGCGAACGGGGGAGCAACCTGCTCGCCCGCATGTTCCGCGACTCCCGGCTCTTTCGCCTGGTCGTGGACGAAGTGGAGAAGACGCTGTCCTACGTGGACCTGCCGATCGCGCGGGAGTATGCGTCGCTGGTGCCTGAGGCGGAGGCGCGCGAGCCGATCTTCGCGTTGATCGAAGAGGAGTACCACCGTTCGGTGGAGGCCGTGCTGCGGATCAGCGGGGGCAAGACGCTGGCCGAGCGGTTTCCCCGCTTCCGCCGCCGCCTGGCCCGCCGACTTCCCACGATCAACCAGGTCTCCCGCCAGCAGGTCGAGCTGGTGCGACGGTTCCGCGAGTCGGGCGGCGACCGCAGCCAGGAAGAGCAGCTCTCGGCGCTGCTCTTGTCGATCAACTGTATTGCGGCGGGGTTCGGGGCGACGGGGTAAGGCGGTAAGGCGGTAAGGCGGTAAGGCGGTAAGGCGGTAAGGCGGTACGATGCGACGGAAATGCGCGACCCCCAATGTCAAGCACATTGGGGGGTCGTTCGCACACCGGAGCAACTTACCGCCTTACCGCCTTACCGCCTTCCTTTTCTCCACCTCCACCCTCAGCTGCCCGCAGGCCGCGTTGATATCCAGTCCGCGGCTCCGGCGCACGGTCGCCTCGATCCCCTGATTTCTCAGCCGGTCGGCGAAGGCGCGGATGCGCGGCGAGGCGGTCGGGATGAGATCGGGGGCGCCCCCCGGGTGCAGCGGGAGGATGTTCACCAGCGCCCCCAGCCGGCGCGCCAGCTTGGCCAGGCGGTCCGCGTCCGCATCGGCGTCGTTGACCCCGCCGATCATCACGTACTCGAACGTCACCCGCTTGCGGAATGCCTCCGCCGCCTTGAGCACCGCCTCGAGCTCGTACTTCTTCTCGATCGGCATGATCGAGAGGCGCTGGGCCGAAGTCGTGGCGTGGAGGGAAATGGCCAGGCGGAACTGCTCCGGACGCCGGGCGAACGCCGCCAGCCCGGGCAGGATCCCCACGGTCGACACGGTGATGTGGCGTGCCCCGATCCCGAATCCCTCGGCGGCGTTGAGGACGGTGAGCGTGGTGTCCACCGCCTCCCAGTTGAGCAGCGGCTCCCCCATGCCCATGAACACGATGTTGCTGGGCTTGTCCTCCGGGGTGCGCAGGACGATCTCCCGCACCTGACCCGCGATCTCGAACGGCGTGAGATCCCGGCGATATCCCATCCGTCCGGTCGCGCAGAAGGCGCAGCGGAGCGCGCACCCGGCCTGGGAGCTGATGCAGAGCGTCCGCCGGCCCCCGCTCGGAATCAGGACCGACTCGATCGCCTCGCCGTCCGCCAGCCGCCAGAGATACTTCCGGGTGCCGTCCGAGGACTGCTGGATGACCTGCGGCTCGAGCCGGGGCAGGGGGTGCTCGCGCTCGAGCGCCTCTCGAAGCTCCAGCGGCAGCTCGGTGGCGGCTTCCCACCGCTCGACCGGGGCAACCCACAGGCGCCGCACCATTTGCTCCACCCGGTACCGGGGCAGCCCGCGCTTGGCCGCCCAGCTCGCGAGGCGGTCCCGCGCGGCGGCGGGCGCAAGATCGAGGAGGGTATCGCCAGTCATGTGCGAAAGATAGCTAACCCTAAGGTGGATTTCGCATTGCCCCTCCTCGGAGCGGCGGTTACGTTTGTCCCATGCCTCCCGGTTCCGTCCCGTGCTGCTGACCGAGCTGCTCACCCCGGACCGGCTGGTGGTCCCGCTGGCCGCGCGGGACAAGCAGGGCACCATCGCGGAGCTGGTTCGACACCTGGTTCGGTGCGGCGGCGGTGATGCGGCGCAGGTGCTGGCCTCGGTCGAGGAGCGCGAGTCAGTCCTCAGCACCGGCATCGGGCTCGGCGTCGCCATTCCGCACGCACGATGTTCGGCCGTTCAGGAGCTCGTAGTGGTCGGCGGCGTGGCCGCCGAGCCGATCCCGTACGACTCCATCGACGGCGATCCGGTGCGCCTGTTTTTTCTCATCGTGGGGCCGGAAGCATCGGCCGGCCTGCACGTCAAGATCCTGAGTCGCATCGCCCGGCTGGTGCGGCGAGACACCGTCCGTCAACAGCTGGTCGAGGCGAAAACCCCTGATGAGCTCTACCACCTCCTCGTCGACGCCGAAGCGCGTTAGCCCCGTCGTTCAGGGCCGCGGGCCCGGCGCCACCGTGCTCCGCACCGATATCGCCGGCGCCCTGACCCGCGCCGACGTCGGGCGCGAGGTCCGCCTCGGCGGGTGGGTCCATCGGCGTCGGGACCTCGGCGGGCTGGTGTTCATCGACCTGCGCGACCGGGGCGGGCTGGTCCAGCTCTCCTGCAATCCCGACTGGACCGCTGCCGAGGTCATGGAGCGCGCCGCGGGCCTGGGTGCGGAGACTGTGGTCCTCGCCGCCGGCACCGTGCAGCTCCGGCCCGAGCCCTCGCGGGATCCCGGTCTGGGCTCGCGGGAGATCGAGGTGCACGTCACCGAGATCGAGGTCGTCGGTCCGGCGCAGACGCCGGTGATTCCGGTGGCGCGGAAGGAAAAGGAAGAGCCGCCCGCCGAAGAGCTCAGGCTGCGGCACCGGGTGCTCGATCTGCGCCGGGCCGAGCTGCAGCGGACCCTGATCCTGCGTCACCGGTTGATGCAGGCCGCGCGGCGCTACTTCGACAGCCTCGGCTTTCTCGAGATCGAGACGCCGATCCTCACCAAGCCGACGCCCGAGGGCGCGCGGGACTATCTCGTCCCCAGCCGGATTCATCGCGGCGAGTTCTTCGCGCTGCCGCAATCGCCCCAGCTCTACAAGCAGCTCCTCATGGTGGCGGGCTTCGATCGGTACTTCCAGATCGCGCGCTGCTTCCGGGACGAAGACCTCCGGGCCGATCGGCAGCCCGAGTTCACCCAGATCGACGTCGAAGCGTCCTTCATCGGCGTGGAAGACGTGCTCGGCTTCGGCGAGGGACTGGTCGGGGCGCTCTGGAGTGAAGCGGGGCAGGTGATCGAGACCCCGATCCCGCGCATGCGCCACCGCGATGCCATGGAGCGCTACGGCAGCGACAAGCCGGACCTGCGCTACGGCCTCGAGATTGCGGACGTGACCGAGCTGTTCCGCGACGCCGAGTTCTCGGTCACCCGGAACGTCATCGCGGCGGGGGGCCGGGTGCGGGGCATCCGCGTGCCCGGCGGCGCGGCGCTCACCCGCAAGCAGGTAGACGAGATCGAGTCGGCGGCCAGGAGTCTCGGCGCGGCGGGACTGCTCCGGCTCAAGGCCGCGGGCGGGCAGCTCGAGGGGCCGGCGGCCAAGTTTCTCGCCCCGGGTGCGGCGGAGCGGCTCGGTCTGTCCGAGGGCGACCTGGGGCTCTACGTCGCGGGGCCCGACCACGTCTCCAGCCCGTCGCTGGACCGGGCCCGGCAGGAAGTCGCCCGGCGCATGTCGCTGATTCCGTCCGGGGTCAACCGCTTCGTCTGGATCGTGGACTTCCCGTTGTTCGAGAAGGACCCCACGACGGGCGCGCTCGGCGCCGTGAACCATCCCTTCACCGCGCCCCACCCCGACGACGTGCCGCTCCTCGACACCGCCCCGGAGCAGGCGCGGGCTCTGGCATACGACATGGTGCTGAACGGCACCGAGCTGGGCGGTGGCAGTCTGCGCATCGCCGATCCCCGGCTGCAGCGTCGGGTGTTCGAGCTGCTGGGGATACCCGAGGGGCAGGCGGAGCAGCGCTTCGGCTTCCTGCTCGAGGGGCTTCGCGCCGGCGCCCCGCCGCACGGCGGCTTCGCGTTCGGCATGGACCGGATCGTGATGTTGCTGGCGGGAGCCGATTCGCTGCGCGATGTGATCGCGTTCCCCAAGACGACCGCACAGCGGGCGCTGTTCGAAGGCGCACCGACGACGGTCGATGCGAGGGACCTCGGAGAATTGAACCTGGAGGTGACAGGGGAAGGGTGAAGGGGGAAAGGGGAAGTCGCCGACGTGCGCGTCCTTCCCCTTTCTCCCTTCCCCGTTCCCCGCGATCCCATGGCCGACGACACCACGACCCAACAGCGTCTCTCCGCCGAGGGCGCCGACCCGCTCCTGTTCGCCGGGGTCAATGACGCCAACCTGCAGGAGCTGCAACGGACCCTCGGCGTCCGGATCACCTTCCGCGGCGACGCGGTCACCGTGACCGGTACGGGCGAACAGGTCGAGCGCGCCCTGCCCGTGGTGCATGGGCTGCTCGATCTGGCCCGCATGGGCGAGTCGGTCACGCCGGACGACGTGTACCGCCTGGCCTCGGACGCCCCCACGGCCGAAGTGCCGGCGGCCGGCAGCGACGGCAAGATCGTGCTGCCGGGACTGCGCCGAGCCATCGCCCCCAAGACCCAGGGACAGCGGGAGTATCTGCAGGCGATCACCAACAACGAGATCGTCGTCGGGATCGGGCCGGCGGGAACCGGCAAGACCTATCTCGCCGTGGCGAAGGCGGTCGAAGCGCTGGCCCGGAAGCGGGTCCGCCGGATCATCCTGGCCCGGCCCGCGGTCGAGGCCGGCGAGTCGCTCGGCTTTCTTCCCGGCGACCTGCAGGCCAAGGTCGATCCCTATCTGCGCCCGCTCTACGACGCGCTCGAAGACATGATGCCGCACGACCGGGTGCAGCGGGCGCTGGAGACGCGCACCATCGAGATCGCCCCGCTGGCCTACATGCGGGGCCGCACCCTGGCCGATGCGTTCATCATCCTGGACGAAGCGCAGAACGCCACCGGCGCGCAGATGAAGATGTTCCTCACCCGGCTGGGCGTGAACAGCCGGACCGTGGTGACCGGCGACAAGACCCAGATCGACCTGCCGCGCCGGGAAGAGAGCGGCCTGGTGCAGATCGAGCGGCTCCTGCCCGGCATCGAAGGGATCGCGTTCTGCTACCTGCATGAGACCGACGTCGTGCGGCACCGGCTCGTGCGCGAGATCATTCGGGCCTATGCGGAGGATCAGAACGGCTGATGCCCCGTAGGGAGCGGTCCCGGCCCGTCGATCCGTTGCCCGACGGCGGCCGGAGGATCTGGTACCACCTGGTGCGCTGGGCTCCACTGCTGGCGACCGCGGTGGTGGCCTACCTCCTCTTTCCGCCGCCGACGGGCCAGGTCGCCGTGTTGCCCTCGGTGGGACAGGTCGCCGGCCGGACCATCGTGGCGCCATTCGGCTTCCAGGTACGGAAGACGCCCGAGGAGATCGCGCGGGAAGGGGAAAGCCGGGCGCTCGGAGCCCAGCCGGTCTACCGCTACAGCGCCACCGCGTACGATTCCGCGCTCACCGCCGCTCGAGCCTTCTTCGCCGAGCTGGAGCGGGCGCAGGCGCAGGGGCCCGAGCTGCTCCGGGCGGTCGCCGCCACCCGGGTGAGCCTGGGCCCGGACGAGACCACCTACCTCACCGACCCCACCCAGCGGCAGGCCCTGCAGGAGACGGTGACCCACTTCCTCGCCGAGGTGCTCTCCCGCGGCGTGGCCGACGCGGGCGTCGTCCGGGGCGAGCCGAGCCCGACGGTCACGCTGCGCCGGGGCGATCAGGAGTGGGTCCTGCCGCGGGACTCCATTCTCACCTTCGCCGATCTGATGGAGCAGGCGGAGGCGGCCGGCACCGGCATCGAGAGTCCGATAGGGCAGCGGACGCTGCGCCGGCTGGTGGCGGCGTTCTATCAGCCGACGATCGTGCCCGACGTGCCGCTCACCACGGCCCGGCGGGAGCAGCTCCGCGGCAGCGTGGATCCGATCAAATACAGCGTCGGGGCGGGCGAGGTCCTGACCTCCGCCGGACAGCCGGTGACCGAAGAGGCACGCGCCAAGCTGGACGTGCTGCAGCAGGAGATCGTCCGCCGGGGCGCCGAGCATCTCCGGCTCCGCGCGGCGATCGGGGCGCTGCTCCACAACGCGCTGCTCCTCTCTGCGTTCTGGCTGCTGATCGCGTTCTATCGCCGGGAGACCTACCAGCATACCCGGGAGATGGCGTTCTTCGGCGCGCTCTTCTCCCTGGTGCTGCTGATGACGGCCGGCCTCTACGCGGTGTTCCCCGGGCGTCCGGAGCTGGTGCCGATCCCCTTCGCGATCATCGTCATCACGCTGCTCTACAACGGACGCATCGGCGTCACCGCGGCGCTCATCCTGGCCGTGCTGCTGGACGGACAGTGGGCGCTCAGGAGCAGCGACATTCTCTTCTTCGGGGTCGTGGGCGGCGTGGCGGGAGCCGTGGCGATCCGGGTGGTGCGGCGCCGCCGGCACCTCTATCTCACGATCGGCATGCTCGCCCTGGCCGGCGTGCTCGCCTCGGTCACCATCGGGCTGATCAACGGCTGGTCCACCGTGACGATCGTCGCCAGCGCGGCGCTCGGTGTGCTGATGGCCCCGGCCAGCGCCTCCATGGCGATGATCGTGATGCCGCTCGCCGAGTCGGCCACCCGCATCACCACCGACCTGACCCTGCTCGAGCTGTCCGACCTCGGCCGCCCGCTCCTGCGCCGCCTCGCCCTCGAGGCCCCCGGCACCTGGGCCCACTCGCTCGCCATGGCGAACCTGTGCGAGTCGGCCTGCAACATGATCGGCGCGAACGGGCTGCTCGCCCGGGTAGGGTGCTACTACCACGACATCGGCAAGCTGGCCAATCCCGGTTTCTTCGTGGAAAATCAGGCGGGCGGTCCCAACCCGCACGATGAGATGATGCCCCTCGACTCGGCCAAGATCATCCGCTCCCACGTACTGGACGGGATCGCGCTCGCCGAGGCGGCGGCTCTTCCGCCGATCGTGAAAGCCTTTATACCAGAACATCATGGGACAACTGAGATCAACTATTTTCTCACCAGGGCGCGGAATCGGGATCCGGATGGGCGGGTCAACCCCGCCGACTACCGCTATCCCGGACCTCGGCCGCAGTCCGCGGAGACCGCCGTCGCCATGATGGCCGATTCCGCGGAGGCGGTGGTTCGGGTGCTGGAGGACCGGAGCCCGGACCGGGTGCGGGAGGCGATCGAGCAGCTGGTCGCGCAGAAGCTCGCCTCGGGCCAGCTGGACGACGCGCCGCTCACCCTGGGCGACATCGACCGGATCAAGCGGGAGTTCGCCCGGGTGATGTCGGGCACCTACCACAAGCGCATCGGCTATCCGCGTGCCAGCGGCGGCGTCACCCCCGAGTTCCAGGCGGTCGAGCGCCCGTGAGGTGGCGGTGAGCGGCCGGCCGCAGCCGCTCCCGCCCGCGCGCGTCCGCCGGGTGGTGACGGCGGTGCTCGCGGGCGAGCGCCGCCATGCCCGCGTGTCCGTCACCTTCCTCGGACGGGACGCGATGCGGCGGCTGAACGCGCTCCATCTCGGACACGACCGCGCCACCGACGTGATCAGCTTCGGGCTGCGCCATCCGGGCGGCGAGCTGGTGGGCGACGTCTACGTCTGCCCCTGGGTGGCGGCGCGCGAGGCCGGGGCGCGGGGAATTCCCCTCCGCCAGGAGATCGTCCGGCTGCTGGTCCACGGGACGCTGCACGCCCTCGGCTACGATCATCCCGAGGGTGAGCAACGGACCCGGTCGGCGATGTGGCGGCGCCAGGAGCGCTACGTCGAGGCGCTGGCGTGATCGCCTTCCTGCAGCTCTTCCTCGCTCCGCTGGTCGCGGCGGCACTTACGTTGTGGGCCGGCTGCCTCGCGCTCGGGGCGGAGTCGGACGCCGATCTGCCCAAGGCCCTCGGCGGCGAATTCTCCGGCGAGGTCGGCGCGGGCACGCTGAGCCGCAATCTTCACGTCGCTCACCTGAGCCTCCTGGTGCTGGCCGGGGCCGCCGCCGGCGGAGCGGTGGCCTGGTGGGTCCGCTCCCCGGCGGGCGGCGCCATCCGTCTGCTCATCGCGATCACCCTGGTCTGGATGCTGGGCGACCTGCTACCCCGGCTGCTCGGCGCGGTCGCGCCCGAGCTCACTCGTCCCGCCCGCCGCACCGCGGCCGCGACGCTCGGGCCCCTGCGTCCGCTGCTCCGGCTCGCCGCCTGGGTCGATGCCCGGGCCCGCGCCCGCCTTCCCGCCGGGCATGGGCGCGAGGCCGGTCCCGCCGAGCGGGACATGCTGCTGGGCGTCTTCTCGCTCGCGGATACCACGGTGGCGGAGGTGATGACGCCGCGGATCGACATCGTCGCGGTGGACTCGTCGGCCGATCGGGACGAGGTCATCCGCATCCTGCGAAGCTCGGAGCACGCCCGCCTGGTGGTCTTCGACGGGCATCCCGACGCCGTCGCGGGCGTGATCTACGCCAAGGACATCCTCGCCGGCGAGGACGGCGTGCGCTGGAACGCGCTCATCCGGCCCGCGGCCTTCGTGCCCGAAGGCAAGACCCTCGACCGCCAGCTCCGGGATTTCCAGCGGGGGCCCAGCCACCTCGCCGTCGTGGTGGACGAGTTCGGCGGCACCGCGGGCCTCGTCACCCTCGAAGACATCCTGGAGCAGATCGTCGGCGAGATCCAGGACGAGCGCGACACCGACGAGGTCGCCCCGATCCAGGTCCTCGGCCCCGACCACCTGCGGGTCGACGGCGGCGTCGCGCTCTCCGAGCTCGAGGCGCAGCTGGGCCACACCTTCGCGCGGGAAGACGTGAGCACGGTCGGCGGTCTGGTGCTGGCCGAGTTCGGACGGGTGCCGCGCACCGGGGAGCGGATGGACCTGCAGGGATACCGCCTGCTGGTGGAGCAGGTGATCCGCCGCCGGGTACGGCGGGTCGCCATCCGGCGTCTCGCGGAGGTGGCGCCGGTGGGTGGACCCGCGCGGAACGGGGGCGAGGAGTGATCTGGCTGGCCATCGCGCTGGGCCTCCTGGTCGCCGCCTTCGGTGCCACGGCGGGGGCCGCGCTCATCACCGTGAGTCGGGCCGAGCTCACCCGGATCGTCGGACGCCGGCTTCGCGGAGCCGCGCCCTCACTCGACTGGCTGGCGGAAGTCGACGCCCAGCTCACCGCCGCGTCCGCCACCACCTCGCTCGGCGTCCTCATGCTCGGCGCGGCGCTGCCGGCGCTCTTCGCGGGCTCGGGCACCCGCCGCCTGGTCGTGGTGCTCGCACTGGTCGGGGTGCCGCTGGTGCTGCTGGCCGCGTACCTGGTACCACGCTGGCTCACGCTGCCGCGGGCGCAGAGCGTCGCCGACTGGGTGGTGCCGGTGCTGCGCCCGTGGGCCCGGGTCCTGGCGCTGGTCCTTCCGGCCCGGGCGGCGAGCCGTCCCACCGACCTGCGCTCGATCTGGCGGGAAGGTGCGGCGGTCGGGCTCCGAGCCGACGATGAGCTGGTGATGGTGGGCGGTGTCATGGCGTTCAGCGTACGCCCGGTGCGCGAAGTCATGACCCCGCGCACCGATCTGGTGGCCGTGGAGGAGCACGCCGATCTGGCCGACATCCGAATGGTCTTCGCCCAGAGCGGCTACAGCCGGATCCCGGTCTACCGCGGCACCCTGGACGAGATCGTCGGCATGCTCCACGCCTTCGACCTGTTCAAGCTCCGGCCGGGGGACCCGCTGCCGGTGCGTCCCGTGGCCGTCACGCCGGCCAGTCGCGCCTGCGGCGACCTGCTGCTCGACATGCAGCGGGAGCGGCGCCACCTGGCCGTCGTGCTCGACGAGTTCGGCGGCACCCTCGGCATCGCCACACTGGAGGATCTGCTCGAGGAGCTGGTGGGCGAGATCTTCGACGAGCACGACGACGAGGTCCGGGCGGCGCCCGCGGGCGGGCCCACCATCTTCGAGACCGACGGCAACGTCTCACCCGAGGCCATCGAGGAGCGCTTCGGGGTGGAGCTGCCGCCCGCGCGATCGAGCACCGTCGGCGGTCTGCTGGTCGAATGGGCCGGCCGGATTCCCAATGCCGGCGACCGGTTCCTGGTGCGCGGGCTCGAGTTCGACGTGCTCGAAGCGTCACCCACCCGGGTGGAGCGGCTGGTGATCCGCGCCGGCGCGACCGCGCCGGTGCCGCTGTCGCCCGGGGGCCCATGAGCGATCAGGCCGAAGAGCGCATCGATCGGATGGTCGAGCTGGCGCGGGTGGGGGACCTGGGGTCCTTCGTTCGCGAGGCGCACGACTACGAGCCCGCCGACCTGGCCGACGTCCTGGGGCGGCTGGACGAGCCCGAGCGACTCGCGGTGGTGCGGGCGCTCCCGCCCGAGCTCTCCAGTCAGGCGCTGGTCGAGATGCCGGAGGACGCGCACGCGGAGGAGACGCTCGCGGCGCTGGACCCGGAGCAGGCGGCGGAGATCGTCGAGGAGCTGGAGGACGACGACGCCGCCGACATCCTCCGCGAGCTCGACGCCGAGACCAAGGAGCACATCCTCCAGGCCGTCGAGGACCGGGTCGAGGTCGAGCGGCTGCTCCGCTACGACGAGGAGACCGCCGGCGGACGGATGACCACGCACCTGGTCACGGTGCGGGACATCGCGACCACGACGGAGGCGCTGGACGAGATCCGGCGGCAGTCGGAAGAGGTGGAGGAGTTCTACCAGGTGTTCGTGGTGGACGGGCAGCGGCGGCTGGTGGGCGCGCTGCCGTTCAAGGCGCTGGTGGTGAATCGGCCCGACCGCATGGTTCGGGAGTACATGAGCGAGGCCGACATCGTGGTCCGTCCCGAGACCGACCAGGAGGAGGTGGCCCGGCTCATGGCCCGGTACAACCTGCCCAGCGTCGCGGTGGTGGACGAGGGCGGCCGGCTGCTGGGCCGGGTCACCATCGACGACGTGATCGACGTCGTCGAGGCCGAGTCCACCGAGGACCTGCTCAAGTTCGGCGGCGTCTCGCCCGACGAGGAGCTGGCGGCGCCCTGGACCGACGCGGTGCGCAGCCGGTTGCCCTGGCTGACGGTCAACCTGCTCACCGCGTTCCTCGCCGGCGGCGTGGTGTACCTCTATCAGGAAACGGTTCAGCGCACCGTCGCCCTCGCGGTGTGGATGCCGGTGATCGCCGGGATGGGCGGCAATGCCGGCACCCAGGCGCTCGCCGTGACGGTGCGCCGGCTCGCCCTGGGACTCATCCCGTCCGACCGGCTCGTCCGCGTGGTGGGCAAGGAGGTGCTGGTCGGGATGACCAACGGCCTCGCCATCGGCGTCCTCGTGGGGATCGTCGCGGCCCTGCTGGGCGAGGGGCCAGGGCTCGGGCTGGTGGTGTTTCTGGCGATGAGCGGCAACCTGCTCGTGGCGGGCTTCGCCGGCGCCTTCATCCCCGTGGTGCTGGAGCGCTTCGGCGTCGATCCCGCGATCGCCTCGTCGATCTTCGTCAGCACCTTCACCGACGTCTGCGGCTTCCTGCTGCTCCTCGGCCTGGCGGGATGGCTGCTGCTTTGATCCTACCGTAGATGCGGGCCCTGGTCGTCTTCCTGCGCCTCGCTCCCTTCGTGCTCGCCTTCGTCTGGGACCGGCGGCGGTTCCTCATCGTGGGCCGGCCCCGCCGCCCCGACGAGGCGCGACATCGCCGGCGGGCGGAGCGGCTCACCCGCACCCTCGCCGAGCTGGGCCCCACCTTCATCAAGCTGGCACAGGTGTTCGCGGCCCGGGCCGACATCCTGCCCGAGCCCTACCTCGGTGCGATCGGCACGCTCACCGACCAGGTGCCGCCGCTTCCCGACGGCGTGGCCGAGAGTGTGGTCCGGGTCGAGCTGGGTGACGACGTCGGTCGGCTGTTCGAGCGCTTCGATTCCGAGCCGCTCGCCGCGGCATCGCTGGGCCAGGTGCATCGAGCGTCCTACCAGGGCCGTGAAGTGGTCGTGAAGGTGCTCCGCCCCGGCGTGGACGACCTGGTCCGGCGCGACCTCGACGTCTCGTTCCGCATCCTGTTCCTGCTCAACCTCCTCTTCCCCAATCATCACACCCGGGCGATGACGGCGATCGTGAGCGAGTTCAGCCGCCGGATCGCGGGCGAGCTCGATTTCCGGGAAGAGGCCCGGCACGCCGCCACCCTGCGCCGGAACTTCGCCGACGTGCCGGGCGTCGTGGTGCCGGAGGTGGTGAGCGAGCTCACCCGCCGCCGGGTGCTGGTGCTGGAGTACATGGAAGGCACCCGGATCGACCGGCTGCACGAGCGGCTGGCGAGCGGCGAGCTCCGGCTCGACGCGCTGATGACGATCCTGGTCGAGCTCTACCTCAAGATGATGCTGGAGGACGGGGTCTTTCACGCCGACCCGCACGCGGGCAACCTGCTGGTGGACCCGGCCGGGCGGATCGTCCTGCTCGATTTCGGCATGGTGCTGGAGGTGGAGCGGGAGACCCGGCGCCGCCTGGTGCAGACGGTCCTCGCCGCCGCCCGGCAGGACGTCGACGGGGTGATCAACGGGTTCTACGAGCTGGGCATTCTCGACCCCGACGTGGACCGCGGCACCGTGCGCGATGCCGCCCAGAGCCTCATGGCCATCGGGCTCAGGGACGACGTCTCGCCCCGGCAGATTCAGCGGCTGGTGGAGCAGGTCCTCCACACCTTCTACGAGTGGCCGCTGATGCTGCCGTCGAACCTGGTCTACTTCGGGCGGGCCGCCGTGCTGGTGGAAGGCATCGGGCTGCGCTACGACCCCGAGTTCAACGGCATCGCGGTGGCCCGGCCGGTGCTGGCCCGCTCCGCGGCCCGGCTGGTGCAGGGGGTGCTCCAGGAGGACCCGCGCACCCGGATCACCGACTGGACCCAGGAGGCGTTGAGCGCGCTCCGCACCCTGCGCGAGCTGGTCCGGCGGGTGGAGCGGGACGAGCTTCGGGTCCGCTGGCACCCGCGCGACACGCTCGAGCTGCAGCGCTTCCTGGCCCAGCAGGTGCGCCGGGCGCTGCTCGCCTTCTTCGCGTTCACCGTGGCCCTCATCACCAGCGTGCTCTATCTCGCCACCCGGCGTCTCGCCATCCTCGTGCCCGGGCTGCTGATCGCGTTCGGCATGTTCCTGGTCATCTTCCTGCTGCCGGCGCACCTGTTCCAGAACCCCCTGCGCTTCCGGCGCCGCTGGCCGGCGCCGTGACACCGTCCTGATGCCCATCCTCGTTCCGAAGCTGGTCACGACGCTCAAGACCTACGATCGCGCCCAGCTCGCGGCCGACCTCACCGCGGGCGTCGTCGTGGGAATCGTGGCGTTGCCGCTCGCGATCGCCTTCGCCATCGCGAGCGGAGTGACCCCCGAGCGCGGCCTGTACACCGCCGTGATCGCCGGCTTCCTCATCTCCGCGCTGGGCGGGTCGCGCGTCCAGATCGGCGGGCCGACCGGTGCCTTCGTGGTGATCGTCTACGGCATCGTCCAGCGCCACGGGGTGGACGGTCTGCTCCTCGCGACGCTCATGGCCGGCGTGATTCTCGTCGGGCTCGGCCTCGCGCGGCTGGGCACCGCCATCAAGTTCATCCCCTTTCCGGTGGTCACCGGGTTCACGGCGGCGATCGGCGCGATCATCGGGGTGCAGCAGCTTCGCGACGCCTTCGGCCTTCGCCTCGACCGGGCGCCGGCGGAAGTCATCGAGCGGATCGGGGTCTACCTCCAGCACGCCGATACGGTGAACCCGTACGCCGTCGTCCTCACCGGGGTCACCCTGCTGATCGTCCTGCTGTGGCCCCGGGTGAGCCACCGGCTGCCTTCGCCCTTCGTCGCGCTGATCGCCGGCACCGCCCTGGCCCAGCTCCTGGGCTGGCCGGTCGAGACCATCGGCAGTCGCTTCGGCGAGATCTCCGCGGCGCTGCCGCGCCCCACGCTGCCGCCGGTCTCGCTCGCGGCGATCCGGGAGCTCGCCGGGCCGGCCTTCGCGATCGCCGCTCTCGGCGCCATCGAGTCGCTGCTGTCGGCCGTCGTCGCCGACGGCATGATCGGCGGCCGCCACCGGAGCAACATGGAGCTGGTCGCTCAGGGCATCGCCAATGTGGCCTCGCCGCTCTTCGGCGGCATGCCGGCGACCGGAGCGATCGCCCGGACCGCGACCAACATCAAGAGCGGTGGGCGGACCCCGATCGCCGGGATCGTTCACGCCGTGGTGCTCCTGCTCATCACCCTCTTCTTCGGCCGCTGGGCCGCGTATATCCCGCTCGCGGTGCTCGCGGCGATCGTGCTGGTGGTGGCATGGCGTCTGAGCGAGTGGAAGGTCTTCGTGAACGAGCTGCAGGCACCGTGGAGCGACGCGGCGGTGATGCTCACCACCTTCATACTCACGATCGTGGTGGATCTGAGCGTGGCCATCGGGGTCGGCATGGTGCTGGCCTCGTTCCTCTTCATGCGGCGGATGGCGGAGGTCACCAACGTGACCGTGGTGAGCCGGGAGTTCGACGACGGGCCGGCCACCACCGGGGACGAGTCCGGAGCCATCTATCGCCGCCGGATCCCGGAGGGTGTCGAGGTCTACGAGATCAACGGCCCGTTCTTCTTCGGCGCCGCCGAGAAGTTCAAGGCGACGCTCGATCGGGTCTCCCGCCGGCCCAGGATCCTCGTCATCCGGCTGCGGCATGTGCCCGCGATCGACTCCACCGCGATGCACGCGCTCAAGGAGCTCGTGCGGCGCACCCGCCAGCAGGGCACGCAGGTGCTGCTCTCCGATGTGCACTCTCAGCCGCTGGTGGCGCTCCAGCGCACCGACCTGCTGGAGGAGATCGGCGAGGACAACCTCTTCGGGGACGTGGACGCCGCGCTGGACGCTGCCCGCACCCGGCTCGGCGTCTCATGATCGAAGGCTCGCTCGGCCTCGAGCGGTTCCTGATCGCCCATGGACCCGCGGCGGTGGTGGTCGGTGCCGCGCTCGAAGGCGACATGACCCTCATTCTGGCGGGGGTCATCGCCCACCTCGGCATTTTCCCGTTCCCCACCGCCCTCGCCGCCGGGGCGCTGGGCACCTACGTCGCCGATCTGTTCTGGTTCCTGGTGGGGAAATGGCGCGGCCCGACGCTGCGCACCACCCGGCTCTACGGGCACGTCGGCCCCAAGGTGGAACGCTGGGCTCGCCGGTTCGGGCCGATCCAGCTGGTGGCCAGCCGATTCATCTACGGCACCCGGATCGCCAGTATGGTCTTTTGGGGGCTGGCCGGGCTGCCGCTCATCCGGTTCCTGCTCATCGACCTGGCTGGGGCGATTTTGGGCGCCCTGGTCTTCGGCGCCCTCGGCTGGGGTCTGAGCGGGAGCATCACCGTGCTGATGGGCCACATACGGCGGGTCGAGATGGTGCTCCTGGTGGCCCTGATCGTCGGGGCGGGGATCGTGCTCTGGGTCCGGCGGGCCGCGGAGGTGGAAGCGGATATCGAAGCCGAAGGAGAGTAGCGCCGCCGCAACGCGCAACATCTTGCCACGCTTGCCTGTGCGTGCAGGGCAGGCGACCTTTACGCATGGATCCCGACCTCCTGCTCGCGGACCTCATGGCCGGCCGCACCGCGGCCCTCGCGCGGGCGATTTCGGTGGTCGAGAACGCGCGGCCCGGCTTCGAGCGCCTCCTCGCTGGAGTGCACCCCATGCTCGGCCGGGCCCGGCGCATCGGCATCACCGGTCCCCCCGGGGCCGGCAAGTCTACGCTGGTGGAGCGGCTCGTCGCCGCGTACCGTGCCGAGGGCCACAAGGTCGGCGTCGTCGCGGTGGATCCCACCAGTCCCTTCACCGGCGGCGCCCTGCTGGGTGACCGCATCCGCATGGAATCCATCGCCCTCGATCAGGGCGTCTACATCCGGAGCATGGCCAGCCGCGGCTCGCTCGGGGGTCTGGCGACGACCACTCGCGAGGTCTCGGACCTGCTCGACGCGGCGGGGTTCGATCGGATCCTGGTAGAAACGGTCGGCGTGGGCCAGAGCGAGCTCGACGTCGCCCGCATGGCCGACACCACGGTCCTCGTGCTCGTGCCCGAATCGGGCGACGGCATCCAGACCCTCAAGTCCGGCGTCATGGAAGCGGCCGATCTTTTCGTGGTCAACAAGGCCGACCGTCCCGGCGCCGACAAGCTGAGGCAGGAGATCGAGGTGAGCCTGGGGATTCGGCGGGGAACGGCGTTCCGTCACGTGCCGGCGCATCATGGGTATCGGGCGCCGGGGCGCCGGGGCGCAGGGGCGCAGGAGGGGGCCGGCGACGGTGGCGGGGAAAGCACACCCCTGCGACCCCGCGCCCCTGCGCCCTCGCGCCCGGTGGGGTGGGACCCACCTGTCGTGCTCACCGCCGCCGCGAAAGGCGAGGGGGTGGAGGGCTTGGTTTCCGCCCTCGAGTCCCACCACCAATGGCTCTCCGACTCGGGGACGCTCGCCGAGCGGCGCCGGGCGCGGCTGCTCCAGCGGACCCGGGAAGTGGTGGATCGCGCCACACGGCGGTGGGTCTGGGACGAGACCCGGGCCGAGACGCTCATCGCCGAGCGGCTGGACGAGGTGGTGCAGGGGCGGCTGAGTCCCTACGACGTGGCGGCGGAAGTGCTCGACGGGCTCAAACAGGGTGCGCGCATATGACGATCTGGGGAACCGAGCCGAACGCCGAAGTGGCCGCGCGGCTGGCGGCGCAGGAGCGCGAGCTGGTCCGACTGCGCGAAGAGGTCGAGCGCTGGCGCCGGGCGGCGGGGGCACAGCCGGTGCGGAACGACGTCGAATTCACCTCCGTCTCCGGGCGCGCGGTCGAGCCGATGTACACCCCGCTCGACCTCTTCTCGCCGGCCGAGGTGCCCGGCGAATTCCCCTTTACCCGCGGGATCCACCCCACCATGTACCGCGGCCGGCTCTGGACCATGCGCCAGTTCGCCGGGTTCGGCACCGCCGAGGATACCAACGCGCGCTACAAGTTCCTGCTCGAGCGCGGCCAGACGGGGCTGTCGGTCGCGTTCGACTTTCCCACCCTGATGGGCTACGACTCCGACCATCCCCGGAGCGAGGGCGAGGTGGGCAAGTGCGGCGTCGCCGTCTCCAGCCTGGCCGACATGGAGACGCTGTTCAGCGGCATTCCGCTCGACCAGGTCTCCACCTCGATGACCATCAACGGCCCGGCGGCGATGCTGTTCTGCTTCTACGTCGCGGCGGCGGAGCGGCAGGGCGTGCCGATCCACAAGCTCCAGGGCACGATTCAGAACGACATCCTCAAGGAGTACATGGCGCAGCACGCCTGGATCTATCCGGCGGAGCCGGCCCTCAAGATCATCGTGGACCTGTTCGAGTGGGCGTCCGAGCACACCCCCAAGTGGAACACCATCTCGATCTCCGGCTACCACATCCGCGAGGCCGGCGCCACGGCCGCGCAGGAGCTGGCGTTCACCCTCGCGAACGGCTTCTGCTACGTGGAGCACGGCATCGCCCGCGGGCTCGACATCGACGCCTTCGCCCCTCGGCTCAGCTTCTTCTGGGACGTGCACAACGACTTCTTCGAGGAGATCGCCAAGATGCGCGCGGCCCGGCGGATCTGGGCCCGGCACCTGCGCGAGCGCTACGGCGCCGGCGACCCGCGCAGCTGGAAGATGCGTTTCCACTGCCAGACCGCCGGCGTGACCCTCACCGCGCAGCAGCCTCACAACAACGTGGTCCGCGTCGCCTACCAGGCGCTGGCCGCGGTGCTGGGCGGCACCCAGTCGCTGCACACCAACGCGCTGGATGAGACCCTGGCGCTCCCCACCGAGGAGTCGGTGCGGATCGCGCTTCGCACCCAGCAGATCCTGGCCTACGAGACCGGCGTCCCCAACGTGGTGGACCCTCTCGGCGGCTCGTACTACGTCGAGGCGCTCACCGACGGGATGGAGCGCGAGGCCGAGGGGCTGTTCGCCGAGATCGAGGCGCAGGGTGGGGTGGTGCGGGCGATCGAGACCGGCTGGTTCCAGCGGCAGATCGCCCATTCGTCCATGCGGTTCCAGGCCGAAGTCGAGCAGGGCCGCCGAACCGTCGTGGGCGTGAACGACTTCGTCGAGGAGGCGGAGGCGCCGGTCGAGATCCTGAAGGTGGGGAACGAGGCCGAGCAGACCCAGCGCCGCCGGATGGCGCGGGTGCGCGCCGAGCGCGACGCGGACCTGGTGGAGCAGCGCCTCGCCGCGCTCCGGAGCGCCGCCGCCGAGGATCGGAACATCATACCGGCCATGCTGGACTGTGCCCGTGCCTACTGCACGCTGTACGAGATCCGGCATGTGCTCGAGGAGATATATGGGAACTATCGCGAGCCGGTCTTCTTCTGACCGGGTGCGCGGCATCACGGCCGAGCGCGCCGCGCCGGGCCGGGGCCGACCCAGAGGAAGCGTCCCCGCCGTCGCGGAGCGGCTGCAGCGGCTGAGCCGGATAGAGGCGGGACCACACCGGGTGGTGAGCTGCTACCTCAAGCTGGAGCCGCGCGACCGAAGCCGGGGCAAGTATCTCATCAAGGTGAAAAACCGAGTTCGCGAGGTGGTGGGCGCGCTGCCGCGGCTGGGGCTGCCACGGTCGGTGCAGATCGAGGTCGAGCGTGACCTCGAGCGGGTACAGGGATACCTCGCCACGCCCGCCAACCTGCCCGACACCCAGGGGGTCGCGATCTTCGCCAGCGGACCGCTCGAGCTCTTCGAGGTGCTGCCGCTGCCCGTCGTGTATCGCTCCCGGCTCGCGGTGGACACCGCGCCGCAGGTGCGCGAGCTGGCGTCGGTCGAGGACGAGTTCGGCCGGCTGCTCACCGTGGTGCTCGACCGGACCAGCGCGCGGTTCTTCGAGGTGACCGCCTACGCCACGCAGGAGCTGAGCGGCCTCCGCGCCGACAGCACCCGGGGCAAGCGCTTCCGCGGCGACCAGGACGGCTCTCGCTGGGGCGAGCACACCTACAACAACCGGATTCGGCAGGAGAAGCAGCGCCACCTCGACGCCATCGCGCGCGAGCTCTTCGCCATCGACCGGGCCAACCCGGCGCACGGGATCGTGGTGGCCGCGCCGGGACAGGAAGCCGGGGCCCTGGAGCCGTTCCTCCATACGTATCTGGTAGAGCGCCTCCTCGGCACCGCCCGGCTCAATCCCAAGGACACCACCCTCGCCGCCGTGCACGGCGCCACCCTGGCGGTCCGGGAGGCCTGGGAGCGGGCCTCCGAGCGGAACCTGGTGCACGAGCTGACCGAGTCGGCCGGGAGCGGGTGGGCGGTCAACGGAATGACGGCGACGCTGCGCGCGCTGTCCCGCGGCCAGGCCCGCGCACTGCTGGTGCATGCCGACGCCGGCGAGCCCGGCTTCCGCTGCTCGGCCTCGGGCCGGCTCGCCCTGACCGAGCGCGACTGCCGGGGCGAAGGCGAGCCGATCCCGGTGCTCGACGTGGTAGACGATGCCATCGAGGAAGCGCTGCGCCAGGGCGTAGACGTCAACGTGGTCTACGAGCCCGAGGCGCGCGACGCGATCGACGGGCTCGGCGCGCTGCTCAGGTTCCGCTGAGCCCGCTCCGCGCCGTTCTCTTCGACGCCGGCAACACCCTCATCTTCCTCGACTATCCGCGGATGGCCGAGGGTGTGGGAGCGGCGCTCGGTCTTCCCCTGGCGGGCGACGCCCTGGCGGCCGGCGCGTCCGCAGCCGCCCGGGCCATGGAGCGGGTCCGTGGCGCCGACCGCGACCGCGCCACCGTCTACCTCGAGACCCTGTTCACCCTGGCCGGGGTCCCGCCGGAGCGGCTGGACGAGGTGCGGACCTGCCTGGCCGGGCTGCACCAGGAGCGGCACCTCTGGTGCGCGACCGCCGCCGGCACCCGCGAGACCTTGGAGCGGCTTCGCGCCGCCGGCCTCCGCCTCGGGGTGGTGAGCAACAGCGACGGTCGGGTCGAGGCGGCACTCCACGCCGCGGGCCTGCGCGGCTGTTTCGAGGTGGTGGTGGACTCGGCGCTGTTCGGGGCGGAAAAGCCCGATCCCGCTATCTTCCGGGCCGCGCTGGCAGCGCTCGGCGTCGCCCCGGACGAGGCGCTCTACGTGGGTGACCTCTACGAGGTCGATGTGCTCGGCGCCCGGGCCGCGGGGATCGACGCGATCCTGCTGCTGCCCGAGACGGCCGCGGCGCCCGATGGCGTGCGGCGGGTGGCCTCGCTCGGCGCCCTGGCCGACCAACTCTTGCCTGGAGGACGTTCCTGACCATGGTCGGCTCTCGCCCTTCGCTGCCGCGGCCCATCCGGGTCCTGGTCGCCAAGCCCGGCCTGGACGGCCATGACCGGGGCGCCAAGGTGGTCGCCGCGGCGCTGCGCGACGCGGGCATGGAGGTGGTCTACACCGGCCTGCACCAGACCCCCGAGATGATCGCCACCGCCGCGGTACAGGAGGACGTGGACGTGGTCGGGCTGTCCATCCTGTCGGGCGCGCACATGACCCTCTTTCCCCGGGTGCGCCAGCTCCTGGTGGACCAGGGGCGCCCCGACATTCTGGTGACCGGAGGCGGAATCATTCCGCCGGAGGACGCCGCGGCCCTGCAGGACCAGGGAATCGGGCGGCTCTTCGGCCCGGGCACCCCGACGTCGGATCTCATCGGCTACATCGAAACCTGGGCGGCCGACCATCTCCAGGGATAGGGCCGCGGTGAGCGGCCGTCTCCGCGCGCTGAGCGACGAGTACCGCGCCCTCGCCGAGAAGCTGCGTGAGGGCGGCGGCGCCGCTCGCGTCGCCAAGATGCACCAGCAGGGCAAGCTGGCGCCGCGGGAGCGGGTCGAGCGGCTGCTCGATCCCGGCGCGCCGTGGCTCGAGCTCGGACTGCTGGTCGCGTACGACCAGTACGACGGACAGGCCCCGGGCGCCGGCGTGATCACCGGCGTCGGTGTGGTCGAAGGGCGGGAAGTGGTGGTGGTGGCGAACGACGCCACGGTGAAGGCGGGCTCCTGGTGGCCGGAGACGATCCGCAAGATCCTCCGGGCCCAGGAAGTCGCCATGCGCCAGCGGATCCCCATCATTTATCTGGTGGACAGCGCCGGGGTGAACCTGCCCTACCAGGGCGGCGTCTTTCCCGGCCAGTACGGCGCCGCCCGGATCTTCTATTACAACTCGATCATGCGCCGGTACCTGCACGTGCCGCAGGTGAGCGCGGTCATGGGGAGCTGCATCGCCGGCGGCGCGTACCTGCCCGCGCTCTCCGACGTGATCTTCATGGTGGAGGGCACCAGCTTCATGGGCCTGGGCGGCCCCAACCTGGTGAAGGGGGCCACCGGCCAGACGATCGACGCCGAGACCCTGGGTGGGGCGCGTACGCACACCGAGCTGAGCGCGGTCGCCCATTACCGGGCGGCCAACGATACCGAGTGCCTCGGCCGCATCCGGGAATACATCGGCCGCCTGCCGCGCCACGAAGGCGTGCAGCACCGGATCAGCGGCGATCGCGCGGCCGAGCGTCCCCTCACCGACCTCTACGACCTGCTTCCCCACGACCACCGGCTCTCCTACGACATGCGCCACGTGCTCGCCTGCCTGCTCGACGGCGGCACGCTGGACGAGTTCCAGCCCGACGTCGCGCGGGAGATGCTCTGCGGGCACGCCCGGATCGAGGGCTGGCCCGTCGCGATCATCGCCAACCAGCGGGGGATCATCAAGGCGCAGCCGGGCGAGCGTCCCCGCTTCGGCGGGATCGTCTACACCGGCAGCGCGGAGAAGGTGGCCTACTTCATCGAGACCGCGAGCCGGGAGCGGCTCCCGATCCTCTTCGTGCAGGACGTGAGCGGCTTCATGGTGGGCCCCGAGGCCGAGCAGTCGGGGATCATCCGCGCCGGCGCCCGCTTCGTCGAGGCGATGGCGACGGCGGTGGTGCCCAAGATCGTGCTCACGGTGAATCACGCCTCCGGCGCCGGCTACTACGCCATGGCCGGGCAGGGCTTCGACCCCGACTTCCTGCTCTCCTGGCCCACCGGCCGGATGGGCGTCATGGAAGGCGAAGCCGCGGTCATGGCGGTCCACGGCCCCGAGCTGGAGCGAGCCCAGAAGGAGAAGCGGGAGCCCACGCCCGAAGTGCAGCGGGCGGTGGAGTCGATGCGTGCCGACTACGACGCCCAGCTCGACGCCCGCTACGCGGCCGCCCGGGGCTTCGTGGACGCGATCGTGACGCCGGAAGAGACCCGGGACGCGCTCGCTTTCCTGCTCCGGGTCTCGTCCAACTATGCCGGACCGCACATCGGGCCATTCGTCCTGCCGCCCATCGACGCGGTGACCGAACGCTGATGCCTGGACTGCCACACCGAGCACTCCTGCTGGCCGTCGCCCTGACACTCGGGTGCGCCAGCCATCGCGAGGCGCCGACACCCGCGCCTGCGGCCGCGCCCCCCAGCGCATCCCCGCCCCCGCGCAGCGTGGACCCGGCCCGGGCGGAGAAGCCCGACGTCCGGCTCTCCAATCCCGCGCCCGTCGAGCGCATCGCGCCGCCGGAGGCCGCTTTCGCCCACGACTGGATGGCGCTGGCCAGCACCCGGGTGGATCGCTTCCGCGAGGCGCATCCGACGTACGACGGTCGCGGCGTCCTGATCGCGATCCTCGACACCGGCATCGATCCCACGGTCCCCGGCCTTCAGACCACCAGCACCGGGCAGCCCAAGGTCATCGACCTGCGCGACTTCTCCGGCGAGGGCCGGGTGGCGCTCGCGCCGGTCACGCCCAGAGGCGACAGCGTCGTCGTGGCCGGACAGCGGCTCGGCGGCTTCGGGCGGGCTCGCGCGGTGGCCGGCGACGGCCCCTGGTTCGGCGGCATCGTGGCCGAGCTGCCGCTCAACGGCGCGGGCGCCGCGGATCTCAACGGCAACGAGGCCATCGGCGACTCGCTGCCGATCGTGGTGGGCCGGGCCAGCGACGGCTGGGTCCTGCTGACCGACACCGACGGCGACGGCTCCCTGGCGGGCGAGCGCCCGGTGCACGACTACCTCCAGGCCCGGGAGACCTTCGGCTGGGCGTCGCGGGGCCACGCGCCGGGCCTCGGGATCGCCGCCAACTTCGGCGGCACCGCCGCCGCCCCCACGCTCGACCTCGTCTTCGATCTGGACGCCCACGGCACCCACGTGGCCGGCATCGCGGCGGCGCACGATCTCTATGATGTGAAGGGTTTCGACGGCGTGGCACCCGGGGCCCAGCTCCTCGGCCTCAAGATCTCGCTGGGCGCGCAGGGCAGCGTCTCGACCACGGGCGCCATGCTCCACGCCATGGACTACGCCGTCCGCTTCGCGGCGGAGCGGCGGATGCCCCTGGTGATGAATCTCAGCTTCGGGGTCGGCAACGAGCAGGAGGGGAAGGCCCTGATCGACCGGCTGGCCGACTCGGTGCTGGCGGCGCACCCGGACGTGTCGCTCACGATCAGCGGCGGCAACGACGGGCCCGGACTCAGCACCATCGGTCTTCCCGGCTCGGCCGATCGTGCCATCACCGTGGGCGCGACGCTGCCGTCGGGGTTCCTGGTGCCGGGGCCGGAGGGGCCGGCGCCCGAGGCGGTCGCCTACTTCAGCTCCCGCGGCGGCGAAGTGGCCAAGCCGGACGTCGTGACGCCGGGCATGGCCTACAGCTCGGTCCCGCGGTGGAACGCCGGCGACGAGGTCAAGCAGGGCACCAGCATGGCCTCGCCCCATGCGGCCGGACTGGTCGCGAGCCTGGTCTCGGCGCTGGCGCAGGAGAACAAGCCCATCGACGCGGCCCGGATCAAGCGCGCCCTCATGGTGACCGCGCGGCCGACGCCGGGCGCCGGCTACCTCGACGAGGGCCGCGGCCTCCCCGCGCTCGATGCCGCCTGGGGCTGGCTCACTTCCGCCCCCGGAGGCGGCGAAGTCACTGTCGCCGCGCCAGGCGGCGGGGATGCGGGATGGCGCGTGCTCGGACCCGGCGTGGCCCGGAGCGGCACGCTGCGGTTCGCGGTGACCCGGTCCGACAGCGCACCCGCGGGCCCGTACCGCCTCGTGAGCGATGCCGCCTGGCTCACGCCACCCGCCCGCGTTTCGCTCCAGGGCAGTGGGCAGGTGGTGCTGCGCTACGATGCGGCCAAGCTCGCGCCCGGCGTACACACCGGGACGGTGCTCGCCTGGTCCACTGACACGCTGCGGGGACCGGCATTCCGGCTCGTGGCCACGCTGGTCCTGCCCGCATCCGCCGCCGCGGGTCCCACTCCGCTCCGGCAGGCCGCGCCGCTGGAAGAGGGCGGGGTGCTGCGCTCGTTCTTCCTGGCCGACACGGCGCGTCCCTTCGTCGCCAGCGTGGCGACCAACGGCCTCTCCGGCCGGGCGCTCGCCTTCCTGCACGAGCCGCACGGGGCGCCGTACCGCGAAGAGGCCGCGCTCCCGGCCGGCAGCGCCTCCCAGGCCGCGGAGTACGACGTGGACGGCCGCGACGCCGTCGCCGGCGCGTACGAAGTGGACGCGGTGGCGCTGCCGGGCCGGAGCGCGTCGGTGGATGTGACCGTTCGACAGTCGCCGCTCACGCTCCACGCGGCGCGGCAGGGAGACCGCGTGGTGGCCCGGGTCCGGAGCGTCGCCCACGCGCCGCTCGCCGCGGGACTGTCCTTCCGCCTGCTCGGCGCGGAGCGCAGCGACACCATGGCCGCGAGCGGCTCGTCGCCCCGGCGCATTCCCTTCGTGGTCCCGTCCTGGGCCAAGGATCTCGTGATCGACGTCGCGATGGCTCCCGAGCAGTGGGACCGGATCACCGATTTCGGCGTCAGCGTCTACGACACCGCCGGGCGACAGCTCGCCAAGAACCCCATGCGCTACGCGCTCGGCCGCACCACGGTGCCGCTGCCCGATCGCCACGGCGACATCCCCCTCACGCTGGCGCTCTATCCCGGCTTCGCCGATCCCGCCGACAGCCAGCCCTGGACGGTCCGCGCGAGCATCCGCGCTTACGCCGACAGCGCGGTCGCGCTCACTCCCGCCAAGGGCGACACGGCGCTCCGCGTGGCGCCCGGCGGCGAGGGGGAGGTCGGCTTCGGGCTCGCCTTGCCATGGCCGCTGCCGGAGCGCTTCGCGCCGCTGGGGCAGCTGGTCGCCCGCGTGGGCGAGGACCGCTGGCGGCGCGAGGTCGTGCTGCCGGGCGCGGGCGGCGGAGCGGTGCCGTGAGCGGGCGGGTGGTGCGGATCGCCGCGGGGCAGGGCTTCTGGGGCGACTGGCTGGAGGCGCCGGTGCGCCAGGTGCGCGGCGGCCCGATCGACTACCTGATGATGGACTACCTCGCCGAGGTCACCATGTCCATCATGCAGAAGCAGAAGTCGCGCGACCCGAAGGCGGGCTATGCGCGCGACTTCGTCCCCCTCATGGAGCGCATTCTCCCGGACATCGCGAGCAAGGGAATCCGCGTCACCAGCAACGCCGGTGGGGTGAATCCGCGCGGCTGCGCCGAAGCCGTGCTGGAAGTGGCGCGCCGGCTGGGACTCGGGGGCAAGATCCGCGTCGGCCTGGTGACCGGCGACGACATCCTCGGCCGGCTGGACGACCTGATCGCGCGGGGCCACGCGCTGGCGGACATGGAGACCGGCCGCCCGCTCGCCGACATCCGCGACCGGGTCCTGAGCGCCAACGCGTACCTCGGGATGGCTCCGATCGTCGAGGCCCTGCGGGGCGGGGCCAACGTCGTGATCACGGGGCGGGTCACCGATACCGGACTCACCCTGGGGCCCATCTTCCACGAGTTCGGCTGGTCGCCGGACGACTGGGACAAGGTCGCGGCAGGCACGGTCGCAGGCCACATCATCGAGTGCGGCGCGCAGGCCTCCGGGGGCAACCTGCTCAAGGGCTGGCGCGGGGTGAAGGGCCTGGCCGACCCCGGCTTCCCGATCGTCGAGGCCTCGGCGGACGGGACGTTCGTGATCACCAAGCATCAGGGCACCGGCGGCGTGGTGTCGGTGCCCTCGGTGACCGAGCAGCTGGTCTACGAGATGGGCGATCCGCACAGCTACATCACTCCCGACGGTGTCGCGGACTTCACCACCATCCAGCTGCGCCAGGCCGGCCGCGACCGGGTGCGGGTGAGCGGCATCCGGGGCGGACCGAAGACGCCGATGCTCAAGGTGTCGATCGCGTACTTCTACGGGTACAAGGCGGTGGGGACGCTGGTGTACTCCTGGCCCGAGGCGTACGACAAAGCGCGCGCCGCCGACAAGGTGCTGCGGCAGCGGCTCAAGGACCTCGGGCTCGAGTTCGAGCAGATCCTGACCGAGTTCGTCGGCGTGGACGCCACCCACGGTCGCCTGAGCGGCGCGCCGGATCCCGACCTGCCCGAGGTTCAGCTCCGGATCGGCGTGCGCGCCCGCGAGCGGGCGCCGGTGGAGCGCTTCACCCGAGAGATCGCGCCGCTGGTGCTGACCGGCCCGCCGAGTGTCACCGGGTTCGCCGGGGGACGGCCGGCGGTGGAGGAGGTCGTCGCGTACTGGCCGGCGCTGATCGACCGGCGGGAGATCGAGCGGGATGTGAGGGTGGAGATCCTGGGGGCGTAGGGGGGCGCAGGGGCGCAAGGGCGCAGGGGCGCGGCAGAAGCGTCGGAGGGTCGGATGCCGAAGCGGATTGTCAAGCGACAGTTGACCAAGTCACGGAAGGCCGGTGCTGCGCCCCCGCGCTCCCGCGCCTCCGCGTCCCCGCGCCGCATCCAGCTCCGCTGGCTGGCCCACGCGCGCTCCGGTGACAAAGGCAACACGGCCAACGTCGGACTGATCGCCCTCGACCCGGAGTACTATCCCATCCTGGTCCGGGAAGTGACGCCCGCCCGGGTGGCTCGTCACTTCAAGGGGATGGTGAGCGGAGTCCAGCGCTTCGAGCTGCCTAATCTGAGCGCGCTCAACTTCCTGCTGCACGACGCGCTGGACGGCGGCGGGACCATCTCGCTCAAGACCGACGCGCAGGGCAAGGTGTACTCGACCGCATTGCTCCGGATGGAGATCCCCGTGCCGGCCGCGCTGGCCCGGCGGCTCACCCCGGCATGAGCAGCCCGCCCGCGCCGTCGCCGCCCCTCCGCGTGGAGCTCGCGGCCGGCATCCTCACCCTCACCCTCGATCGGCCGGACAAGCGGAACGCGCTCGATTCTCCGTTGATCGACGCTCTCGCGGCGGCACTGGAGCGCGCGGATCTCGACGCCGAGGTGCGGGTCGTGGCGTTGCGCGGCGCGGGAAAGGACTTCTGTGCCGGCGCGGACCTTCAGGAGCTGCTCGACTCCGCCGGCCGGTCTCCCGACGAGAACGAGGCCTCGGCCCGGCGGCTGGGCGAGCTGTTCCTGGCCATGCGGCGGCTCCCCAAGCCGGTCGTCGCGCTGGTGCAGGGGCGCGCGCTGGCCGGCGGCGCCGGTCTCGCCACCGCGTGTGACCTGGTCCTGGCGGGAGCAGGCGCTCAGCTCGGCTACCCCGAGATCCAGCGCGGCTTCGTGCCGGCCATGGTGATGACCATGCTCCGCCGGCTGGCCGGCGAGCGCATGGCGCTCGACCTGGTGCTCACCGGCCGCGTGCTCGATGCTGAGGAGGCGCGGGCGCTCGGCCTGGTAACCCGGGTGGTCCCCGACGAACGGTTGGACACCGAGAGCCGGGCGCTGCTGGAAACTCTCTCCGCCGCTTCACCGACCGCGCTGGCCCTCACCAAGCGGCTCTTCCAAGAGCTCGACGGACTCGGGTTCGAGGAGGGTATCCGCCTCGGTGCCCGGGTCAACGCCCAGGCCCGCCAGACCCCGGACTTTCGCCAGGCGATCGCCCGGTTCCTCCGGAAGTGACCTACCTTCGCCTCGGACTGGCGGTCGCCGGCTTCGTGGCCGCGGTCCTCGCCGTCCTGCTCGACCAACCGCGGGTGGTTTGGGGCGCCATCGCCCTCCTCACCGGATCGCTCATCGTACGGCTCCTGCAGCGACGTCGCGGGGTGTGACCTTCGTCACGGGTGGCGCATTCCTGCCTTGGTAGGTTGGCGGCACCTTCGACCACGTCACTCGCGCCGCGAGGCGCAACTTTTTCAGGAGCCGACGTATGCGTAAGCAGGTGGTGTTGGGGATGCTGGCGGTCCTGGCAGGCTCGACCCTGGCGTCCAAGGCGGTCTCGGCCCAGGAGCAGAGCGGCACCAGCACCCAGTTCTCGCTGGGCGGCGGAATCGACATACCGCTTGGCGACTTCGACAACGCCGCGAAGACCGGGTGGCACGGACTTGCCGCGGTGACGTTCACGCCCGCCACCTGGCCGGTGGGAATCCAGATCGACGGCGACTACGGCCGCTTTCCCGACGATTCACCCGCCGACGTCAACCTTCAGATGATTTACGGCACCGGCAACCTCGTGTACCGGTTCCAGACCTCGCCGGAGTCGACCTTCCGCCCCTACCTGATCGGCGGCGGCGGGGTCTACAACCTCAAGCAAACCGGGAACGATGTTCCCAGCGGCTTCGACGACTCCACCACCAAGTTCGGGCTCAATGGAGGCGCCGGCTTCGACATCAAGGCCGGATCCGCGTCGCTGTTCGCGGAGGCCCGGTTCCATAACGTGTTCACCGAAGGCTCGAACACCAACTTCCTGCCCATCACGGTCGGCGTCCGCTTCGGCGGCTGAGCCGCAGGCAGCGGGTCGCCCGGCGCCGTCTTGCGCCGGCCGGATGATGTCTCGTCCGGCCGGCGCGCGCATGCTCGGCACGGGCGACCCGATGCCGCTGGCCCGGCAGCGCTCCGGCCGCCCTGTCGCTTGCCGGAGCGCCGGGCAACGCGAATCAGGTCGGGTTCGTCACGTCCACCCGCACCTGCCCGTTGGTGTTGATCGACGACCCAGGCGTGGTGCAGGCCGCGATGATCACGGCCGAGCCCGTCGCGTCGCCGGTGGACAGGCCCCCGTCCGCATCCACATCGACGATGGCGGGATCGGTCGAGCTCCACGAGCAGGTCGCATTCACGGGGTTGCCCAGGTAGTCGTACGTGAACAGGCCCAGGGGGAACACGTCCGCCTGATGCGGGTTCATCGTGATGATGCCGATCTGCGTCGTGGAGTGGTTCCGAGTGACCCGGACGGAAGCAACCTGACCGCTGGGGCAAGGGCCCAGGCTGACGGCGGGGAACACGGTGATCTTGCAGTACTTGCCGAAGCTCGCGACCTGGGTGCGGGCCTCCTCTCCACTCCCGATAACCGTCGTGATCCCCGGCAGCGGGATGCGGACGTCCAGCTCGAAGCCGACCTGCCTTAGCGCCTTGCCCACGGCGATGTCGTGAATATCTCCGCCGTCGAGCGGCTGCCGCATCTCGTAGGTCGTCGTGGTGGCCGTGCTGCCCAGCGCGCCGACGCAGTCGGCGGTTCCCCCATCCAGGTCATCCGGCGCATCGAAGGAGGAAAAGGCATCGACGGCGCGATAGCCATCGAAGCACCCGCTGTTCCCGGGCACGCCGCCGACCCCGAAGGCGTCGTCGAACTCCTCGAAGGGCACGCCGTCGTTGTCGCCATCGAACTCGAGCTCGGCCTCCGTGTTCGCATCGCCGGCGCCTCGCTGCACCACGACCGCCAGGTACAGGTGGGAGTCGTCCCGCTGGGCCAGCAGGCGGGCAGGCACCAGGCCTTCGGGGGCGTTCACCATGAAGTCGAGCGACGCGGCATCGCGCCACTCGTTATTGCCGACGGCGCCGTCGATCTTGACCCGGGCGAGCCGGGCGACGAGGGCCGGCTCGCTGGGGGACGTCGCGGTATGGTCTTCAGTACAGGCGGACAGCAGCCCTCCGGTCAGCAACAGGGCGAGCGGGAGCGCGCGGGGCATGGGCATCTCCTATGGCGGCGGACGTGGCGATGAATCGGAGACCTATTCACAACGCACCGCTCGACCGTGCCGTCCCTCGCCTTCCCGCGCCGTCTTGCGCCGGTCGGATGCTGTCGCCTGCGGCCGGCGCCCACATGCTCGGGCATGGACGACCCGATGCCGCGCGCCCGTGCGGCGCTCTGCCGCCACTTCGGCTACCCTGACTTCCGGCCGGCTCAGGCCGGGGTGGTGCACTCCGTCCTCACGGGGCGGGACACCCTGGCGGTACTCCCCACGGGGGCCGGCAAGTCGGTCTGCTTCCAGGTTCCCGCGGTCGTGCTCGGCGGGCTCACCATCGTGGTCTCACCCCTCATCTCCCTGATGCAGGATCAGGTCGCCGCCGCGTGCGCTCGGGGCATCCCGGCCGCGGCGCTCAACAGCGGACTCACCCACGAGGAGCAGGGCGTGGTGTGGGAGCGCATCCAGGCCGGGGAACTCCGATTGCTGTATCTCTCGCCCGAGCGGCTGGAGCGGGCGGGGGCGGAGCTGCGGGAGCGCGGCGTCCGCCCGGCGCTGCTCGCCGTGGACGAAGCGCACTGCATCGCCGAGTGGGGGCACGACTTCCGTCCCAGCTACCGGCGTCTCGGCGCCGCCCGCTATCGGCTGGGGCGGCCGCCGGTGGTCGCGCTCACCGGCAGCGCCACGCCCGCCGTACGTTCCGAGATCGTACGGTCGCTGGGGTTGCCATCCGGGCGGGTGTCTGTCCATCTCTCCTCGTTCGACCGCGACAATCTCTGGTTCGGCGTGGTGCCGGTGCGCGGCCGAGACCGGCTGGACGCGCTGCTCCGCCTGCTCCGGGGCGACGACCGGATGGCCATCGTCTACGCGCCCACCCGCGGGCTGACGGAGTCCATCGCCCGCGCAGTCGCCGTGGCGGGACATCGGGCGGCGCCCTACCACGCCGGGCTCGATCGAGCCCGGCGGGCCGCCATCCTCGACGCCTTCCTGGACGACCGCCTCGACCTGGTCGTCGCCACCTGCGCCTTCGGGATGGGCATCGATAAGCCTTCCGTCCGGCTGGTGGTGCACTGGACGCTGCCGCCCACGCCGGAGTCCTACTACCAGGAGGCCGGCCGTGCCGGGCGCGACGGCGAATTCGCCCGCTGCGTCCTGCTGTACCACCGGCACGACGCGGAGCTGCATCGCCGGCAGCTCGATGTCACCTTCCCGCCGTCGCGACTGCTGGAGCGGTCCTGGGCGGATCCGGCGGTCATGGCGCGATTGCCGGCCAACGTCCGGGCGTCCGCCGAGCGGCTTCGGGCCGAGCTGCGTCCCGACCTGGGCCCGGTGGACTGGGCGCCGGTGCGCGATCGGCGGCGACAGGCCGAGGGCCGCATTGCCGCGGTCGAGGCGTATGCCGGTGGCCGTGGGTGCCGGCGTCGCTCGCTGGTCGGGTACTTCGGGGAGCGGCTCGAGCGGTGCTCCGGGTGCGACCGGTGCCGTGCCGCCCCGAGTACCCGAGGCGTTCCGGTACCGGTCGTCCGGCGGCTCAACCGGTTGCGCCAGGTCCTCGGCGGGCGGGCCGGGCCGTGGGGAGGCTGCCTGCTCGAGCCGTCGGTGCTGCTCCAGCTCGCCCGAAACCCGCCGTCCACCGCCGCCGCGCTCGCGGACGTGCCCGGCGTGGGCCCGACGATCGCGGAGCGTTATGGCCGCCTCATTCTCGGCGCCCTGGAGCGAACTCCAGGGGTCGAGTCGCCGGCCGAGAACGAGGCAGCCGAGGCGCTGCAGCAGTGGCGGACCGCGGTGGCCCGGGAGATGGGCGTCCCTGCCTACGTCGTCCTGGGCGACCGTGCGCTGGCCGCGCTTGCGGCGGCACCGGTGTCCGACGCTCGGGCGTTGCCGGCAGGGCCGCGGTTCAGGGCCAAGTTCGAGGCGGAGGTGCAGCGCTTGGTTGCACGCTCACAGGCGACGCGTTCACGCTCGTAGGAAGAGCTTGCACGGTCGTATGCGGCGCTTTGGCGCTCCCAGGCGGCGCTTGCACGCTCCTCGGAGGCGCATGCGCGCTCGTCGACAGCAGTTGAACGGTGCCAGACGTCGATTATCCGGAGCTAGAATGTGCTCGAGCGCTCATGAGAGGTGCTGCAGCGCTCATGGGCAACGGCAACACGCTCCTTGTCACCTCCGACCTGCGCCTGGCCAGCCCCGCGCGCTCCTGATCGATGTCCACGCGAGTGTCGTGCGCAGCCGAACGCCTCCGATCACCCCCGAAACGCGCCTTGCATGGCAGAAATCCTCCCCGTCGCGCCGCCGAACGCTCGTTGTCGGCCGCGCACCGCTCGTAGTCCGCCCTTGCACGCACGTAGTCGGTCTTCGAACACGCCTTGTAAGCCTTCGCCCGCGCGTGGCAGGCGCTTGCACGCTCCTATCAGGTTCTCGCACGCGCATAGTGCGCTGTCGCACGCGCATAGTGCGCTGTCGCACGCCCATGGTGCGCTGTCGCACGCTCATGGTGCGCTGCGCGCGTCCATAGGGCGCCGTCACACGCTCGTAGTACGCCCTTCCACGGCTGTAGTACGCCTTCGCGTGGTCGTCGCACGCGTTCGCACCGTG
This sequence comes from Gemmatimonadales bacterium, assembly GCA_035278885.1. Taxonomy (GTDB): domain Bacteria; phylum Gemmatimonadota; class Gemmatimonadetes; order Gemmatimonadales; family GWC2-71-9; genus CAVVWJ01. The sequence continues at coordinate 40,352 of DATEIR010000039.1, forward strand.
GTTGAACGTCTTCGTACGGTCACAGTACGCCGTCGCCCGCTCTCTGCCGGGCGCCGACGGGCCATGTCGGTTCCGAAACGGGCTCATGGCCTTCCGCGCCGGTTTCCGGGCGCTCCCAGCCGGGCGCCAGGGCCTCCCTGCCGGGCTCGGAACATAGGTATCAGCCCGCATGCGCCGATGCACCTGTTCCGAGCGCTCGCAGGCAGTCGCGAATGGCCCGTGGACATGCCACTGAACGAGACGGACGCCCCTGCAGGGCCGACCGGACAGGACCCGGCGCTTCCCGATCCGCCCGTGTATCTTGTTGGCCGGCAACGGTACCCGATCCCAGTCTCTCACCAGGCCCGTTCATGAACGACCTTCCGTACTTCACCGATCACCACCGCGAAGTCCGCGAGATGGTCCGCACCTTCAGCCGGGAGCACATCCTCCCGGTGGCCCCCGAGCTGGACCGCACCTCCGAGTTCCCCTGGGAGAACATCAAGGCCATGGGGGAGCTGGGTCTGCTGGGTGTGCCGTGGAACGAGGAGCTGGGTGGGGCCGGCATGGACCAGCTCTCCTACTACATCACCATCCACGAGATGGCCAAGGTGGACGCGAGCCACGCGCTCACCATCAGCGCCCACACCAACCTGGGCACCTCGCCCATCGTGGAGTTCGGCACCGAGGCGCAGCGGGAGCGCTACGTGCCGCTCCTCGCGTCGGGGCGGGTCCTGGGCGGCTTCGGGCTGACCGAGCCCGGGGCGGGGAGCGACGCCGGCGGCACCGCCACCACGGCGGTGGACAAGGGCGACCACTATCTGCTCAACGGCTCCAAGATCTTCATCACCCACGCGGGCGTGGGCGAGATCTTCAACGTCACGGCCCGCACCGAGGCGGGGAGCGGGAGCCGGGGGATCACCAGCTTCATCGTCACCAAGGACACGGTGGACCTCGACCGGGTGAAGCCCCTCGGCGTGGGTCACGCCGCCGACCTGCCCAAGACCAAGGGCGTCCGGGCCGGCAAGAAGCAGGACAAGATGGGGTGGCGGGCCAGCGATACCCGGGAGCTCATCTTCGAGAACGCGGTGGTGCCCAAGGAAAACGTGCTGGGCACGCCGGGGCAGGGGTTCGTCAACTTCCTCAAGACCCTGGACGCCGGCCGGATCGGGATCGCGGCCCTGAGCCTGGGGATCGCGGAGGGCGCGTACGACGAGGCGCTGCGCTATGCCGGCGAGCGGAAGCAGTTCGGCCGCGCGATCGGCAGCTTCCAGGGCGTGAGCTTCCAGCTCGCCGACATGGCCACCGAGATCGAGGCGGGCACCCACCTGCTGTACCACGCCGCCTGGCTCAAGCAGAATGGCCGCCCCTTCAAGAAGGAAGCGGCGATGGCCAAGCTCTTCTGCTCCGAGCTGGCCATGCGGGCCACGACCAAGGCGGTCCAGATCTTCGGCGGCTACGGCTACACCACCGAGTATCCGGTGGAGCGGATGATGCGCGACGCCAAGGTGTGTGAGATCGGCGAGGGAACCAGCGAAATCCAGCGGATCGTGATCGCGCGGGAGATCCTGGGCCAGATCGGCGACTGAGGTCCGGGTCGGCGCTCACTGCCCAATAGCGCTTGCCTGATATATACTTGGGGCCATTCGGCGACGCGCCTTCCTGTGGCATGCTCCGTCCGCCCCGCCCCGGGCAGAGTCGCCGCAGCAGGCGCGTTCTCATGACCGGACGGGCCTGAATCACGGCCGAGGTCGAGCAATTTGAAACGCGAGATCCTGATCAACGGGAGCCAGCGGGAAACCCGCGTGGCGATCCTCGAAGATGATCGTCTGGTCGAGCTCCTGGTGGACCGGCCCGACCATCGCCGCACGGTCGGCGACATCTACCTCGGTCGGGTCGAGGCGGTGCTGCCCGGCATCCAGGCGGCGTTCGTCGACATCGGCCAGGAGAAGAGCGCCTTCCTCCACGCCTCCGACCTGCTGGAACCGGACGAGGACGAGGAGCCCGAGGACGAGGCCGACGAGGCCGACGAGACCGATCCCGGGGACACATCCGCCGGGGGATCCGCCGTCGCGGAGGAGGCCGGGGCCGAGGAGGGCGGGGCGGAACGCCGGACCAACTGGCGCGCCGGGCGCGACCGCCGCCGGCGGGG
>DATEIR010000040.1:0-6404 GCA_035278885.1 Gemmatimonadales bacterium
CGCGACTGCGACCGGAAGTACGCGGGGAGCGATCAAGCCAGGGTAAAGAGGCGAGGGGAGTGCGTGGCCCCGCCCAGCGCGCGCGAGCAGCGATGGTCGGGGGCGGCGCGCCGGGGGTCACGCGCCTGCCGGACAGGCGACTCGGTACTTGCCACTGGACCCGGGACGCCCGCGTGGCGAGAGTAGCAAGTACCGATGCCCGGCAGGCGCGTGACCCCCGGTGCGCCGCCCCATACGCACCGACCACGCGCGGAGTTGTCGAAATCCGACCGTACCGTTCGACCCGGGGCAAAAGGAGGCAACATGTCCCGTTTACGAATGGCCATCTCGATGTCCCTGGACGGCTACGTAGCCGGTCCGAAGCAGACCCTGGAGGAACCCCTCGGCATCGGCGGTGAGGCGCTGCACGAGTGGGTCTTCCCCCTCGCCGCCTGGCGCGAGCCGCACGGGATGAAAGGCGGTGAGGTCAACGAGAGCACCCCGGTAGTGGAGCACACCCTCACGAACGTCGGCGCCACCATCATGGGCCGGAACATGTTCGGCGGCGGGCCGGGTCCCTGGAATACCGAGCAGCCCTGGATCGGCTGGTGGAAGGACAATCCGCCGTTCCACCATCCGGTGTTCGTGCTGACCCACCACCCCCGCGAGCCGCTGCCGCTCAAGGGCGGGACGACCTTTCACTTCGTGACCGGCGGATTTCAGGAAGCGCTGGAGCGGGCCCGAAAGGCGGCGGGCGGCAAGGACGTCGCACTCGCCGGCGGGGCCCAGACCTGCAACCAGTACCTCAAGGCCGGTTTGGTGGACGAGATGCTGATCAACCTGTCGCCCATTCTGCTCGGCGGTGGAGCGCGGCTGTTCGAAGGAGTCGGCGCGGACCTGCACGGACTCAAGCCGGTCCGGACGGTGGCGACGGCGAAGGTCACTCACCTTCAGTTCGCCAGGCGCTGAGGGGTCGCGCCCTCAGGCCTCGGGCTCGGGCGCGCGACCCGAGGTCAGCGTGGACCCCGCGCTGGCGGCGATCACCAGCGCGACCGCCAGCCACTGGGTCGGCGACAGGACCTCGGCCAGGAAGATCAGGCCGACCAGCGCGGCCACCGCGGGCTCCAGGCTCATCAGAATGCCGAAGGTGCGGGCGGGTAGCACCTTGAGGGCCCCGATCTCCAGCGTGTAGGGGATGGCGCTGGAAAGGAGGGCGACGCCCACGCCCGCGGCGAACCCGGCCGGAGTCAGATGCGCGAACCCGCCCGACGCGGCGGCGTACGGCACCACCGCGAGCGCGCCCACCAGCATCCCGATCGACACCGCCGCACCACCAGGCAGGAGGCGCGACAGGCGTCCGCCCAGCACGATGTACGCGGCCCAGCAGGCCCCCGCGGCGAGCGCCATCGCCACGCCCACCGGGTCCACGCCGCTGTTGGCCGACCATGGCGTGATCAGGGCGATTCCCGCCGCGGCCAGCACCACCCACGTCACGTCCACCAGCTTGCGCGAGCCGAATACCGCCACACCCAGCGGACCCACGAACTCCACCGTCACCGCCAGCCCCAGCGGAATGCGCGCCAGCGCGCTGTAGAACACCAGGTTCATGACGCCCAGCACCAGGCCGAACGCGATCACCGTCCGCCACTCCACCGCGCTCAGGCGATGCAGCCGAGGGCGGAACGCGGCGAGCAGGATCAGCGCGGAGATACCGATGCGCAGCCCCACCGTCCCCGTCGGGCCGAGCAAGGGGAACAACCCCTTGGCCAGCGCGGCTCCGCCCTGCACGCTCAGGATCGCCACCAGCACCGCGGGGAGCGGCGGGAGCGTGGGTCGGTTCGGGGGTTTGATGGCGTTGGTCAGGCGAGGGCTCCGGGACGGAGGGCGCAGGGGCGCAGGGGCGCAGGGCTGCGGAACTTAGCCCCGCCTGTGGGCCCGGCTAGGACGAGGGGGCGTGCGAAAAGCTCCTCGCGCGCCCCCTTCACCTTTCGCCCTTCGCCTTTCCTCCTACTTCGCCCCCGTCACCCTCACCACCCGACTGCTGAACGCATCCCCCCGGTAGTTCCGCTCGACCACGCTCATCCGCTTGAGGTCGCTCGACACGCTGGTGTTCGCGCTGGGACGGGCCACGCGGCCCAGCCGGGTGCTGCGGCCGGGGCCGGCCAGACGGTAGAGCACTACCGACTCGGGCGTGTCTCGCACGCTGAACAGCACGTTGCCGTCGTCGAGCCACTGGACGTCGGCGAACTCGGCCGGCTCGGCGGCCCACTGCTCCGGGGTTCCCCCGGCGAGCGGCGCCACGGCGACACCCATCGAATCCAGCGTCGCCGCATTCCAGCCCATCATCACCACGCGACCGGTGGCGGAGTCCACCGCGAGGCGGCCGAACTCGGCGAACCAGGCCGGCTTGGGGATGTCGACCGCCTTCCCGGCGCGCTCGATGTGAACCCGATCCCTGCTATTGGGGATCCAGGCCCAACCGCCCGGTACCGGCCAGGCGTCCGGGGCCAGCGAGTCGGGAATGGTGAACGTGTGGCTCATCGCGCCGGTGCGCACGTCCAGCAGGCCGACCGAGGTGCCGCCGGCCACGCGCCGGGCGACCCGCGCCGTCGCGGCGTTGACCCAGCTCACGCGGGCCCCACCCCCGGGCACGTTGACGGTCGTCTCGCTGCCGCCGTCGAACGGCAGCACGGAAACGCGGGGATCGCCGTTGGGCACGCGACGGGAGAGCAGCACCCGCGAGCCGTCGGGCGAGAGGTCGGCATTCACGAACGTGGACGTGGTGAAGCGCCGGTGCGGGTCGGCGAACTTTCCCTTGAGCGCGTCGGGCAGGTCGATCGTCCACAGGCTGAAGTCGGGCGCGCCGTCGTCGATCACCAGCGTCCCGCCATCGGTGGTGACGCTGAAGTTGTTGAAGTTGCCGGAGAGCAGGGTGTCCTGATGGTCGGACAGCTTGCCGGTGGCGGGGTCGAGGTCGATCCGGACGATGGACTCGGCGCCGGTGCCCGCCCGGGTGAGCCAGAGCGCGTCATGGGTGATGCGGCCGGCACAGGTGCACGAGTTCACCACCCGGTCGGCCACCTTTCCGCTCCGGTCGAGCACCTGCCACAGCCCGCGACCGCCCTGGACCACCAGCGCCACGATCCAGCGCCCGCCCGGTGACACGCTCAACGCGTCGAGGCTGCGCCCGGGACCCGGTACGCGGATGCTATCCCTGACGGTGCCGTCGATCGAGGTGACGCGCACCTGGAACACGGAGTCGCCACCCGCCGCCGTGGTCGGCCCGATCAGGAGCGAGTCGCCGCCGGCCCAGAACATCGCGGCACTGGGGCCGAGGTACCGGGGCGGGCTGCCGAGCGCGCTCACGAGGTAGAAGCCCCAGTGACGGTTGATGGTGCCGATGAAGATCAGGTTGCGACGGTCGGGGCTCCACTCGAGTCCGTAGGCGGCGGTGGCGCCGTCGAGCACGCGGTGCGTGGCGCTGCCGCCCACGTCCTGCAGATCCACCGCATAGGTGCAGCCGTCGGCGCCGCAGTTGTGGGTGACGAAGGCGAGCTGCTTGCCGTCACCGCTCACCGCCGAGACGAAGACGGTGCCGGTGAAGGTGAGCTGGCTCCGGTCGCGGAGGGCGTACGACGCGACTGCGGTCGTGGGAGCGGGCGCGGCCGGGCGCCGGTGGGTCGAGAGCCAGGCGCCTCCCGACACCGCGAGGGCGGCCAGCGCCACCGCGACGCCGATCCAGAGCCGGCGGCGCGAACGCGGCGCCGCGACCGCGACGGTCGGCACGGTGCTCGAGCCGGTGACCGTGCGATCCTCCAGCGCCCGGGCGAAGTCCCCGGCGCTGGCGAAGCGGTCGGCCGGCGTCTTGTCCAGCGCCCGGGCCACGGCCGCGTCCACCGCCTCGGGGATCGCGGGCCGGACCACGCGCAGGTGCACGGGCCGCTCGGTCATCAGCTTGGCGATCATCGCCTGGGCGCTGGGGCCGGTGACGGGCGGCTCCCCGGCGAGCATCTCGTACAGCACGGCGGCGAGCGAGTAGACGTCACTCCGCGCATCGAGCAGCCGGTCGCCGGTGGCCTGCTCGGGGCTCATGTACTGCGGCGTGCCCAAGGAGAGGCCGGTCTCGGTGAGCCGGTTGCCGCCGGCCTCGCTCACCGCCAGGGCGATGCCGAAGTCGGCCAGCATCGCCTCGCCTTCGAGCAGGAGGATGTTCTCCGGCTTGATGTCGCGGTGGACCACGCCGTGGCGGTGGGCGTAATCGAGCGCGCTCGCGACCTGGCGGGTGATCGCGATCGCCTCGTCGAGCCCGAGCTGATGGTCGCGGTTGAGCTTGTCCCTGAGCGACTCGCCCCGCACGAACGGCAGGACGTAATAGAGGTACCCCGCCTCCGCCCCCGAGTCGATCAGCGTCAGGATGTGCGGGTGGTCGAGCCGGGCCGTGATCTTGATCTCGGCCAGGAATCGCTCGACGCCGAGCACGGCGCCGAGCTCGGGGCGGAGAACCTTGAGCGCGACCTCGCGGTCGTGCTTGAGGTCGGTGGCGAGGTAGACCGTCGCCATGCCGCCGGCGCCGAGCTGCCGCTCGATGCGGTAGCGCTGCTCCAGCGCGGTGGTGAGCCGGGTGAGATCGCTCATGCGGCCTTGTGCGTTGTGGGGGATACTGGAATATGGCTTACATGCCGTCGGTCTGCACCACCCACACGTCGCTCTCGGCCTCCTGGAGCAGCACGAAGAGCCGGTCGCGATTGAGCGTCCAGTACAGGCGGTTCGGCGCCCGGAACGGGTCGTCGAACCGGAGGACCAGCTCCGGCTTTCCTCCACCGGGCCAGGGGACCGCCCAGATGCCGGCCTGATTGGCGGCCTCGTCCCAGCCCATGAAGAGAATTTCGTGGCCATCGAACGAGAACTTGGGGTAGGTCACGTCCAGGGGCACCAGGCCAGCCGAGTCCACGGGTGTACGCGGTGTCCCGGAGTCCACCGGCATCACGAAGAGGCGGGTGATGCCGATGGGCGCACTGGCGAAGGCGATCCATTGTCCGTCCGGCGAGAAGCTGGGCTCGACACCCCAGTTCAGCCGCGCAAGCGGTTTGGAAAATGAGCCGTCCGGCGCACGGCGCAGAAGGCGGATGCCGTGGGTGCCGTTGAGCAGGGCCCAGGCCAGCGTCTGTCCATCCGGAGACCAGTGCGGCAGCACCTCCTGGTCGGGGGTGTGGGTCACCTGCGTCAGCGTCCCGTCGTCGAGCGACAGCAGGAATACATCACGCGAGCCGGTCCGGGGGGAATGGAAGACCACCGTGCGGCCGTCGGGGGAAACGATGGGCGCGAAGTCCTGATGATTGTCGGTCGTGAGTCGCTCCTGCTCCCCGCCGGCGACGGGGATCCGGTAGATCTGAGACGTGCCGCTCAGATCGCTGTCGAAGTACAGCAGCTTCCCGTCGAGCGAGGCGCTCGGGTTCTCCACGCTCTGGTTGCCTCGCGTCACCTGCACGGCGTCGCGCAGATGCATCGGCCGGCGTCCCCACGGCAGCGACCAGATGTTGCCGACGGTACGGTAGACGTTGTAGGCCAGCCGGCGACCGTCCGCCGAGAGCGACAGACTCTGCGCGCCGAGCCCGACGGTAAGCCGCTCGGGCGAGATACGCCCGCCGTGCGACGGAATCCGGTAGATGTCGGTGGGCCCTTCGCGATCGGAGACGTAATAAATGAAGCGGCCGTCGGGAGACCAGATCGGCGAATGATTGATGCCGGTGCTGTCGGTGAGGGTGGTGCGGGCGCCGCTCCGCACGTCGAACAGCTCCAGCCAGCTGGGCGCCAGGTTCCCGAACAGGGCCCCGACCATGAGGTAATACGCGTTCCCCGAGGCGCAGACGAGACGGGTGGCGTCCGGTGACCACCGACATCCGGTGATGCTGGTGCTCGTGGCCAGGAACCTGGGTGACGCGCCGGTCGGCTTCAGGAAGATCGAATCGGCCACCACGTAGGCGGCGGTCGCGCCGTCGGGCGACCACTGGGACCAGATGATCGGACCGCTGGTCCGGGCCGGGGCTTCCTGCCGGGGCGTGCCGCCCGAGGCCGAGACCGAAAACAGCCCGCGCTGGTTGGCGTAGAGGATCCGGGTCCCATCGGGCGACCAGCTGGGGGACACCTCGATGGCGGTGGAGTCGCCGGTGAGGAGCGTGGGCCGGCCGCCGCTCACCTGCCGTACGTACAGCCTCGTGTGCATCGGCTGCCCGCCCGCGTACGCGAGGAAGCGGCCGTCGGGCGAGAGCGCCGGGTGGACCTCCATGGACGGCTCGTAGGTCACCTTGAAGGCGTCGCCGAACGACGGCTTCGCGGGGCCGCGCCGGCCGGCGACGAGCGCACCGATGCCCGCCCCGACGACGAGGGCGCCGAGCGCCACCGCCGCCAGGGCGGCACGGGACGGC
>DATEIR010000041.1:0-9735 GCA_035278885.1 Gemmatimonadales bacterium
GAAGCGGCGAGCGCCAGCGGCGCGCGGCGCCAGAGCGCCTGGCGCGCCGGTGGGCCGGCGGCCTCGGTGGCGGCCTGATCGACGGCCTCGAGCCACTCGTACTCGCGGTGACAGGCCGGGCACGACATCACGTGCTCCAGCGTCGCGAGGCGCTCGACCTCCGGACCCTCGCGCTGCAGCAGCGCCACCATGGCCTCGGGTGGGACGCACCCGGAGCCAGGCGTGTTCCGCGCCTCTACCCGGCGGCGGTACTGCCGCCCCAGCCCTTCGATGCTGCTCAGGTCGTCCGAGTGGTCCATTGCACTCCCTCCGCCAGCAGGCGTTCCCGCAGGTCCGCCAGGCCGCGATACAACAGGTTCCGGGTCTTGGCCTCGGACCACCCCAGGAGCCTGGCGATCTCCTCGCGGGAATGGCCCAGCAGGTGCATGCGGACGACCGGCCGGCGGGACGGGTGAATGGCATCGATGGCCCGCTCGACCTGCGCGGCGAGCTCCGAATGCTCCAACTCCCGGTCCGGCCCGGAAGCGGCCGACAACGCTTCGTCCTGGTCCTCGATGGTCTGGGTCCGGTCCCCTCCGCGGGCCCGGCGGCGACGCATCAGGTCGATCGCGGCCGAAAGCGCCGTTCTATGAAGGTATGACGCAGAGATGCTCGCGATATGCTCACCCGCGGCGGCCAGCTCGCCGTGGGCCCGCCAGAGCCGGATGCGGACCTCCTGCACCAGCTCGTCCACGTCGTCGCCGGTGAAGTGGTAGCGCCAGCAGACGCTCCGGAGGATGCCGGAGAATTTCGCCAGCACCCGCTCCAGGGCGGGCGAGAGAGAGTCGGAAGTGCTCTCCATAGGCGCCAAGCTACGGTCGGCGCTCGGGAGGGGCAAACGGGCGGAGTGCCACCGTGGCGAGCGGGTCACCCACGACGGTGAAGGCGGCCCAGACGGCCGGGCTGGCGCCGCCCCGGCGAGCCTCGAGCTTGGCCCCCTGCAGGGCATCCACCACGGGCAATGCACGCGCGAGGCCGGCGTAGAGCGCCTCCACCAGCGGGACGGTGCTCTGATCACCCACCCGCCAGCTGGTAGCCACGACGCTGCGGGCGCCGGCTTCAAGCAGGGGCGCGGTGAGTCCCTGCATCCCCTCACCATCTACGACCACGCCTCCAGCCGTCCGGCAGGCGGAGAGCACGACCAGATCGGCGTTCAGCCTCAGGCGCCCGAGCTCACCCGGGGTGACGAAGCCATCTTCGCCGCCGCCGGGGGTGAGCGCCAGTGCGGTCCGCACGGCGACCCGCTCATCCACCAGCGCGTGGGTGGCGAAGTGGAGCACGCTATAAGGTGTGAGCGAGAGCGTCTTGAGCCGATGCTCGCTCGCGTCCGGGCCGAGCCACAGGTCCGCGTCGGCATGCCGGGACACGGCCCTGGCCTCGGCGCCCGAGCCGGGCAGACTGGGGAGGCCGCCGGACGAGGAGAAGGCGGCCTGGAACCCTTCCGGCGAGCGGTCGGTGGGGGAGAAGACGGGATCGCCGAACGCGAGCACGCGTCCGTAGCGGGCCGAGGGCGGGGCCTTCGCGCCGGTCCGCAGCACGCTCGCGATCGTCGCCGACGGTGCGATGCCGATCGCGAAGCGCTCCACCGCTTCCCGACCATCGGCCAGCCGCAGCGCATCCCAGGGGACCCGGTGCAGGACACCGTCGGGGACGATGACCAGCCGGGTGATCTCGGGGCCCAACAGCTCTGCGGCCGGCTGGAGGAGTCGTGCTCCCAGGGCCGTGGCCTCGGTACGGAGGTCGGTGTCCCGGGTGATGAGCGCGAGGAACCGCGCGATGGCGCCGGTCAGCGAGTCGGCCGGGGCAAGGACCCGAGCCTGCACTACCGGGCCGGTAACGGAGGACGTGAGGACGAAGACGGTGGTCGGTGAGCCGAGCGCGCCGGTCACGAATTCGAGCAGCGCGGTGTGCTCCGGCAGATGCCGGGCGATATCGTACGCGCTGAGCCGTCCCGCGTCGCGGGTCACCGCGCCCCCGGCCGGAATTTTCCCGGACACGAGCGCCCGATCCTGCGTCAGCCGATCGGCCAGCTCCCGGGCCCGGCGCCGCTCAGCCAGCGCGAAGGCCGCCTCGGCGCGCCCGCCGGCGGCCAGCGCCGCGAGGACCTCCGCCACGCTGGCGTTGCGATCGTTCTGGGCGCTCGCGTTCGCCTGGAACGCCGCGATGCGGAGATCTCGGAGACTCAGGCCGGCGCGCCAGCGGTCGAGCTCGTCGGAGGCCGCGGTGAGCTGCCGCTCCGCGCCGTCGAGGTCGCCCCGACGGGCGTGAACTTCCGCGAGATAGGCCTGGGTCTCATAACGACGCAGGTGGGCCGCGGAATCCAGTCGCTCCAGCGCGGCGGAGAAAGTGGCCTCGGCGGCCGACAGGTCGCCGCGGTAGAGGGCCAGGCGTCCCCGCTCGGAGGACTGGGCGATCTGATCGGGGGACGCGCCGAGCCGCCGGAGCAGGGCCTCCGAGCTGTCCAGGGCGCGCTCGGCCTCGGGCCAGTTGCGCTCGCGAATCGCGATGTTGGCGAGGCTCTGGACCACCTCGGACTGATTCTCCAGATCTCCCTCGTTGCGAAAGAACTCGAGCGTCTCCAGCGACTCCCGCCGCGCGCGTCCCAGGTCTCCCACCGCCAGATGCACCAGCGCCCGCCAGGACCGGCACACGGCGAGCACCTCTCCGTCGCCGACCGCCTCCGCGGCGCTGACGGCATCGTCGAGATGGCGGCGCGCGGCTGCGTAGTCGTTGAGCGTGAGCGCGATCTGGCCCCGGTACAGTCGGGTGATCACGTCCGCGTAGCGGTTGTGGGAGGCTTCGGCGTCGGCCTGCGCGGCGGCGAGGGTGCGCTGCGCTCGGGCGTAGTCGGCCAGATCCTCGCGATAGATCGCGGCGGCCCAGTCCAGGGTCAGCGCCCGGCCGCTGGGATCGTGCGCCCGCCGATAGGCCTCAGCCAGGCGCTCGTAGAGCGCCGCGGCGGCTTCGAACTTCCCCTGATGACCCAACAGGCTGGCCTGCGCCCGCAGGCACGGAGCCACTACCCGCGGGAGGCCGACCCGCCGCGCGGCGTCGAGCGCCGACGCAAGGCGGGCGCGCTCAGCGCCCCGGCCGAGCAGCACGAAGCTCTGGGCCCGGCGGCAGCCGGCCACCGCCCGAAGATCGGCGTCGCGGCGGGGGAGGATCCGCAGCGCGCTGTCGTAGTGGGCGACCCCGACGTCGAGGCCGCTCGAGCGAGTGCGAACATAGCCCAGCCAGGTGAGCGCCTCGCCGATGGCGGAGGAGTCGCCGAGGGCGCGGGCAGCCTCGAGCGCCTGGACGAACAGCAGGTGGGCGTCGCGGCCGTATTCCTCATATCCCTGGCCCCAACCGAGCCAGGCATATACGGCGTAGCGGTCCGACGGGCTGTCGGCCGAGACCATCGCGCGGTAAAGCCGATTGGCCTCGGGGTAGTCGTAGGTCAGACGGGCGAGGGTCGCGAGACCGAGAACAGCTGCCCGGTCGGTCGTGTCCGCCGCAAGGCGCCGTCGCCAACGGTCGCGATAGACGGCCACGCTGTCGCTCCGGACCGCGGCGGCGGCCGAGCGAACCAGCGCGCGCGGATCGTCCGGCGGCGCTCGGCCGCCGTCCGTGGTCCGCACGGCCAGCGCCGCCAGGCAGAACGTGACCATCGACAGGCGCATGCGGGCCGGTTGGTGGTGGGCGTGCTGAAGATCAGACCCGCCCGACCCCGTGGCAAGTGTGAGAAGGGCGGCTCCGCCATTGCGTATACCTCTCCGAAGGCGGCAACTCACCACCAGCGGAGGGGAACGACAGATGAACGCGAAGGCAACGATGTACACGCTCGCGGCCTGTCTCGTGGTCGTCTCGGCGACCGCGATGGCGGCATCGCGATCCTGGTTCGAGGCCTACACGTCGGGGGCACGGAGCGTGGCCCTGCGAGGATCGGCCAGCTTTGGCACAGTGGGCGATGACGGACGGGGAGCGTTCGTGGTGACGCTCGGGGCGGGCTCACCTGAAGGCGCGGTGCTCTTCACCCGCGCCGATGGACGCCCGCTGACACCCGGCTCGTACGCGCTGGACGAAGACCCCGCGCGCGGGGTACAGGCCCTGGTGATCACGGGGCCCGCGAGCCACCCGACGGGCGCCTACCGGGCCCGAAGCGGTGCGCTCACCATCGCCGCCACGCGGGGCGACATGCTCGAGGGGCACTTCACGATCGAGGCCGAGGGCTTCGCGGCGGAGGCCCCCGCCGACGAGGGACAGCCCCTGCGGGTCCGGGGCGCCTTCACCGCGACCCGCGACCGCTGAACGCCGGCTACCAGACCCGAACGCGGTCGGCCGGCGCCAGGTAAAGCTTGTCGCCGGCCGAGATGTCGAACGCGGCGTACCAGGGGTCGATGTTGCGCACCGTCAGCGCGCGGTACTGCGACGGCGCGTGCCCGTCGGTGAGCACCCGGTTCCGCAGCGCCGGCTCCCGCGCCTTCCAGCGCCACGACTGGGCGTAGCTGATGAAGAACTGCTGGTCGCCAGTGAAGCCCTCGATGTCGGGGGCGTTCGCGCCGCCGAGGGCCTTGTGGTAGGCGTCGTAGGATGCGGCGAGGCCGGCCAGGTCCGCGATGTTCTCGCCCAGGGTCTGCCTCCCGTTCACGGCCAGGTCCGGGAACGGCCGGTAGCTGCTGTACTGCGCGGCCAGCTGGGCCGACGACGCGGCGAAATGCTCGAAGTCCTCCGGGGTCCACCAGTTGTGCAGCCGGCCATGGGAATCGAACAGCGCGCCCTGATTGTCGAAGCTGTGGCTGATCTCGTGGCCGATGATCGCGCCCATCGCCCCGTAGTCCATCGCGGCCGGGCGCCGGGGATCGAAGTACGGCGGCTGCAGGATGGCGGCGGGGAAATTCATCGCGTTCAGCGCGGGCAGGTTGACCGCGTTCACGGTCTGCGGGGTCATGACCCACTCGCCGCGGTCCACCGGATGGCCCAGCCGCGCCACTCGGCCGCGATACTGAAACAGCCCGGCCCGCTCCCGGTTGCCGTACGCATCGCCGGGCTTCACCTCGAGGCCGTCGTAGGTCGGCCAGCGGTCGGGGTAGCCGACGCCCACCTTGAGCACCGCCAGCTTGGCCTTCGCCTCCTTCTTGGTAGCCGCGGCCATCCAGTCCAGGCCGTCGATGCGATCGCGGAAGGCCGCGATGATGTTCCCGACCATCTGCTGCGCCCGGGTCTTCTCGGCGGCGGGGAAGTACCGGTCGGCGTACAGCTTCCCGACCGCGAAGCCGACGGCCTCGTTGGTCGCCGTCACCGCCCGCTTCCACCGGTCACGCTGCTGGGTGGCGCCGCTCAGCACCGGCCCGAAGAACGCGAACGATTGCCGATCGAACGCGGCGGGGAGGACGGCCGCGTGCGCCTGGATCGCATGGAAGGTGAGGTAGTCCTTCCAGGTCTCCAGCGGCTCGGAGCCCGCCAGCGTGGCGATTCCGGTGACGGCGCTGGGCTGCCATACCACGAAGCGGGTCGGGCGGGAAAGGCCGGCGGCGCCGAAGAAAGTCTCCCAGTCGAGACCGGGAGCCTTGGTGGCGAATGCGCTCCGACTCCAGTGGTTGTTCCCCCGGCTCACGTCACCCGACTGCTCTCGAGTCCAATGCGCGGAAGCGATGCGCGTCTCGAGCGCGATGATGCCCTCGGCCTTGCGTCCGGGTTCGGCCACGCCGGCGAGCTGCAGCATCGCTTCCACATGCTTGCGGTACTCGGTCCGGATCCGAGCCATCGTGGCGGCGGAGTCGAGGTAGTAGCTCCGGTCGGGCATGCCGAGCCCGCCCTGGAGCAGGAACGGCGAATAGTGGGACGGGTCGTCCAGGTCCTGCGCCACCCAGAGGCCGAACAGGTTGGGGGTGTAGAAGTTGGTGTTGTTCAACGCATCGACGTCGGCCCGGAGCGTCGTGCCAAGGAAGCGGGCGAGCCCGTGTCGATCATGGATGGCGACGATGGTGTCGAGCGTCGGCTTGAGCGGCGCGAGCCCGGCGGCTTCGATCGCGGTCGTATCGAGGAATGCGGCATAGTAGTCGGCCACTCGGCGCAAGTCGGAGCCGGCCGCCGCCTGCGCGTTGGCGGGATCACGGATCAGGTCGGCGACCTTGCGGTCGGTCTGCTCGATGAGGATCGCGCTCGCGCCGTAGGTGCTCCGATCGGCCGGAATGTCGGTGCGCCGGAGCCAGGCGCCATTGGCGTATTCGAAGAAGGCGTCCCCCGGCTTGACGTCGCGGTCCATGCCGGCGGTATCGAGGCCCGGCGTGGGGGCGGCCTGGGCCGCGAGCGGAGTGGACACGAGGGCGAGCGGGGCGAGCAACCGAAGCAGCGGAACGCGGATCATGGACTCCCCGGGAGATGACGCGGTGTTCATGGGTGAAACAGCCCGCCGGGCGGGCCCACGGCGGCGCGAAAGGTAGTCGAGCGGGTGAATTTCGCTGACGCGGCGTGCTCCCGGCATCAGGCCACCGGGACGACCTCGCCCTCGGCCACCACGAAGACTCGTTCGCCCGGCTCCGGGGTGATCATCCCCAGTCCGGTGAAGCTGCCGAAGGCCGGCAGCACCGCGACGTTCTCCCCCACCACGAAGCAGGGTAGACGCTCCCGGAAGAGGCCCGGCCCCGACAGGACGATTCCCGGGTGCACGTGGCCCGCGAGGGTATAGCTGCGCTCGGACGGGGCGGGCTGATGGCGGAGCTCGAAGGGAGGCAGGAACGCGGGCGCGTCCACGCAGTTGATGCGCAGGTCCGTCGGCGGATCGCCGGCGTGGCGGTCGTGGTTGCCGCGCACGAGCTGGATCTCGAGGGTGTCGCGGGCTTCCCGCCAGGAGCGCAGATCGGCAAGGGTCCGAGTGGCGACTCGTCCCGCCCTGGCATGAAAGAGATCGCCCAGCACGAGGAGACGGCGGGCGCCGGTCCGCGCCACGGCCTGATCGAGCCGGTCCAGGTCCTGGCGGGTGGCTCCGCCCGGAATGGGGATGCCCGCCGAGCGAAAGGTGGCGGCCTTGCCCCAATGCACGTCCGCCACAACCAGCGCGCAGGCCGCCGGCCAGAAGAGCGCCCGCTCAGGGAGGAGACGCACCGGCTCGCCGGCGAGCTCCAGATGCACGTCGATCGGAGGCGACATGGTCAGACCACGCCGCCGCTGCGGAATCCGCGGTGGCCTCCGCGGCGGAGGTGCGCCGTCGCACCGTCCGCGGCGTGCTCGAGCGGCGCGATCATGCGCTTGATCCGGTCGGCCAGCTTTTCCGAGGTGAGCTGCTCCCGGGCTCGATCGACCAGGAGCGGAAACGCGAGTGGGGTAGGCCGCTCCACCTCGACCACGGTCGTCCGGCCGCCGGCGATCCGGTCGAGCGCGCGGCCGAGCCGGCTCTGCTCCAGCTGACGCTCCAGCACCTCGCGGTGGGCCTGGGTCACCAGCAGGTTGTCGGGGTCGTAGCGGGTGAACACGTCGTACAGCAGCTCGCTCGAGGCCTGCAGCTGCTTGACCGAGCGCGGCACGCCGGGAAATCCGGTGAAGATGAGTCCCGCCACCCGGGCGATCTCACGGAACTGGCGCCGGGCCAGCTCGGCGGCGTTGAGGCTCGCGGGAATGTCGTGCAGGAGATGTGAAGGCGACAGCAGTCCGGCCTCCAGGGCTTCGTCGAGCGGAGCGCGGTCGGCGCTCAGGAGCTCCAGGCCGTAGTCGTTGGCCGCGAGGGTAAAGGAGATCGGCCCCAGCTGCGCCAGGCGGTAGGCGAACAGGGCGGCCAGCCCCTCGTGCACCAGGCGGCCTTCCACCGGGTAGAAGAAGAGGTGATGCCCCTCGCGGGTCTTCACCCGCTCGATCAGCAGCTCGTCGGCCGCGGGAAGGCGGGACCAGCGCGCCTGCAGCTCCAGGATCGCGCGCACGGCGCTCATCTCGGGGCCGAGGAAGATCCCCTGGCGCGCTTCGTCGAGCTTGAGTCGGATCCAGGCGGCGAGCTGGGGAGAGATCGGCATCCTCGCGCCCGACCAGTGCGGCACGTTGGAGCTCTTGTCGGTCGTCTTGCGCACGTACGCCACCATGCCACGGACTCGGACGAACTCCAGCGTGCGGCCGGCGAAGGTGAACACGTCCCCGGGCCGCAGCCGCGCGACGAAGTTCTCCTCGACGGTGCCCAGCGACCGGCCCCGCAGATACTGCACCTTCATCGCTGACTCGCTCACGATGGTCCCGACGGACAGTCGATGGCGGAGCGCCACCATCCGGCTGGTCACGCGGTAGACGCCATCCTGCTCCACCACGCGGCTGTACTCGGGATACGCCTGGAGCGCGCTCCCTCCCCGGGTGACGAAGTCGAGCACCCAGCGCCACTCGGGGTCGGTGATGCCGCGATAGGCCCAGGTGGTCCGGACCTCCCGCAGCAGCTCCTCGGAGCGGAACCCGCCCCCCAGCGCCACGGTGACCGCGTGCTGGGCCAGGACGTCCAGCGGACGCTCGACCGGCCGGCGTGCCTCGATCTCCCGCGCCTCCAGCGCGCCCCGCGCGGCCGCGATATCCACCAGCTCGAGCGCATTGGTGGGAACGCAGGTGAGCCGGCTGACGGCACCGGGGCGGTGCCCGCTGCGGCCGGCCCGCTGCACCAGCCGCCCCACGCTCTTGGGGCTGCCCACCTGGAGTACGCGGTCGACCGGAGTAAAGTCCACGCCGAGGTCGAGCGTGGAAGTGCAGACGACGCAGCGCAGCTTGCCTTCGCGCAAACCGTCCTCCACCCACTCCCGGGCAGCCCGATCCATCGAGCCGTGATGCAGCGCCATGATGCCGGCCCAATCGGGCCGGGCCGCGAGCAGCGCCTGATACCAGATCTCGGCCGTGGCGCGGGTGTTGGTGAAGACCAGGGAGGTCTCGCCTTCCTCGATCGCCTGGATCACCTCGGGCAGCAGGCGCAGGCCGATCTGGCCGGACCACGGAAACCGCTCCATCGTGGCGGGGATCAGCGCGTCGACCTGGAGCGACTTGGGGACCAGCCCCTGCACGATCCGCCCGGGGCGGGGCGCCCCGTCGGGTTGCACGCCCAGCAGCGCGTCGAGTGCGGTATCGAGGTTCCCCAGCGTGGCCGACAGCCCGAACGTCCGGAGCTCCGGCCGGAAGTGCCGGAGTCGGGCCAGCGCGAGCTCGGTCTGGACCCCGCGCTTGGAGGCCATCAGCTCGTGCCATTCGTCCACCACGACCAGCTGGAGGTGGTCGAAAAGGCGGGCGGCGTCGTCACGGGTGAGCAGCAGGGAGAGACTCTCCGGGGTGGTCACCAGCACGCTGGGGAGACGCTCCCGCTGGCGCGCCCGCACCCGGGCCGGGGTGTCCCCGGTCCGCGACTCCACGGTCCATGGCAAGCCGAGATCTTCCACGGGGGCGCGGATCGCCGCCTCGGTATCTCCGGCGAGGGCGCGGAGCGGCGTGACCCAGAGCAGGGTGAGCGGTGCGCCGGGTTTGCGGGGGCCGCCACTGGGATAGTCGGCCAGCCAGGCCAGGATCGGCCCCATGAGCGCCGCGTAGGTCTTGCCGGTGCCGGTGGCCGCGTGAATCAGCCCGCTCTCACCTGCCAGGTACGCGCGCCACACCTCCTCCTGAAACGGAAACGGCGTCCAGCCATGCGCCGCGAACCACTCGCGCACACAGTCGAGCGGGTCGCGGTCGGCGCAGGGTTCTACGCGGGCGGGCGGCCGGCGCCTC
>DATEIR010000042.1:0-6436 GCA_035278885.1 Gemmatimonadales bacterium
CGGCTCCGGGTGTCGGTGATGATCAGGGCGTTGGACGCCGTGTCGGCCACGACCCGGCCCCGGCCCTTGGTCAGGATGCTCTCGACGGTCTTGGAGAGCGAGCCGGCCTGGGCGTAATTGACCCGGACGACGCTGGTCTCCAGCGGCTCGAGGGAGTCGAGCGCGCTCAGGACCGACGGCGCGTCCACCCGGATGATGCCGCCGGACATCTCCTGAGCCGAGAGGCCCTGGCTGGCGAGCACCGCCTGGAAGGCCATCGGCCAGGGCTGGTTCTTGACCTCGGCCGTGACCTCGCCCTTCACGTCCTTGCCCAGGATGATGGTGCGGCCGCTGAAGGCCGCGAACCCGGCCACCACGTCGGCGATGCTGGCCCGATCCCAGGTGACGGTGATCCGGGGCTCGTCGGCCCGGCTCAGCGCCGCGGCACGGGTGAGCTTCACCCCGACCTCGGGGCTCTTCTTGGCCGCGGGGGCGGCCGGCGCCTCGTCGACCAGCTCCTCGTGGGCCTCGCTGGAGGTCCAGGCCTGGAACTTGGCCGCCGGGCCGAAGGCGATCCGGATGGCGTCGCCGGCGCGCTGGACCTTGTACGTCGTGGGGCCGTCAAGGTCCAGCACGATCCGGACGACGTCGGGCCGGAACTGGGAGTAGCGCAGGTTGGTGACCACCCCGCGCTTCACTCCGTCGTAGACCGCGGGGGCGTTCTGGCCCAGGGTGGCGCCGACCACGTCGAGCACCAGCCGGTCGGGAGAGGCGAGCAGGAAGTCCTTGACCTCCACCGCGCCGCGGATGGCGATCACCACTTCCGCCTTGCCGGCGGCGGGGGCCAGACTGACGGCCGTCACCTCTCCGCCCCCGGGCCCTTCGGCCCGCGCCTGCGGCGCGGCGGCGAGACTCGCCCCGAGCAGCAGCGAGGAAAGGATCATGCGATGCAATCCGGTCATGGCGTCTCGACCTCCTGCTTCCGCAGCGAGAGAGTTTCCTGGCGTTCGAACCCGAAATCGGAAATAGTGAAGACCGCATCACGGGGCCGGATCTGCACCACCCGGGCCCGACCCACCTGATCACCCGTCCGCAGCTTGTACCGCTTCAGGGCGACCTTCTCCCGCACCACGATGACGCTGTTGGCGGGATTGCGGAGGTCCTGGTAGACCCCCACCAGCTCGAGATTGGCGAACTCCGGCCCGCTGAGCGCGACGTCGAACAGCGAGGCGAACGGATCGCGGGTGCCGCCGCCGTAGGCGAAGGTCTCCCGCATCACTTCGACTTCCCGCGCCCGGCGGACCGAGTCGGCGCCCGCGGCGTCGAGCCCGACCGTGTCGGCGGCCGCGCTGTCGGCCCGGACGCTATCGGGCTTGAGGCTGTCGGGCCGCGCCACCGAGTCCGGGGAGGCGACCGTGGCGGCCAGCGTGGTGTGCACGCGGGCCTGCGCGTTCGCGTCCGCCGCGCCGGCTACGCCCAGGGTGCCGACCAGCGCGAGCGTCAGCAGAGCTTTACGAGCCACTGGTCTCTCCCTCCGGGGCGGAAGACTTGACGTAGGTCCGGACCTGGAACTTGGCTTCCAGGAGCGCGCCGGTGGTGTCGCCCATCGCCTTGCCGGCCGCGGTGCTCGCCTGATCGAGGCGCAGGTCGTAGGGCACGATGATCCGCTGCAGGCTCGCCACGTCCGCGAGGAACTGGCCGATCTGATCGTAGTGCCCGATGACCGACATGTTGTACTTGTAGGTGTCGAACGGCGCCGGACCGTTCTCGACCGGGAGCGGCACCACCTGCGACAGGGTCACGCCCCGGATCTTGCTCCGGCTGGAGATGTCGTCCAGCAGGTTGGGGACCTCGTTCCGCTCCGGCACCAGCCGGCGGAGGAGCGAGAGGCTGCCGCGGTACACGTCGAGCCGCTTGCGCAGGTCTTCCACCGTGCCGTGCGCCAGCTCGCGCTTGGCGCTGTCGGTGGCCGCCTGGAGCTTCACGATGGTGTCCTGGATGGCGACGATCTTGTCGTTCCGGGCGGACAGCCCCTGCAGGCCGAGTCCGTCGATCACCGCCCCGGTGTAGCCGATGTAGCCCACGATTCCCGCGAGGAGGATCATCAGCACCGGCGTGGACTTCTGCGAAGAAAGAGCCATGGCGCCTTACCTCACCGACTGGCTGAGGGGAACGGTCCGGATGTACGCCGAATCCGCGTCGCGGAAGGTGGCCTTGATGCTGAACGCGGTGATCGGGCGCTCCTTCTCGACCACGGTCTGGGCCGACACCGGCGTCACGTCCGTGATCCAGGGCGACGCCTCCAGCTGGCGGAGGAACTTGGTGTAGGCCTGGATGTCCACGGTGCGGCCGTTGATGGTGAAGGGCACCTTGCCGCGCGAGGCAGCCGCTGCCGCGGCGGCGCTGTCGGCCGCGGCCTTGGCCCGCTTCCCGGCCGGGGTGTTGGGGGCCGCCGGCGGGGCGGTATTCCGCGGCCGGTTGGTGACCCCGTCGGCGCCCATGTCGGTGAGCCAGGTGTAGGCCGGGAGGGCCTTGGTCACCTCGTCCAGCACGTGGGACCAGACGTAGCGGTCGCCGTCCACCGAGCGGATGACGCCGATCTGGGCCACCAGCGAGTCGCGGATCATTTCCTGGTGCCGCTTTTCGGTGAGGAAGGCCCGGAACCGCTTGTTCTCGGCGCGGGTCTGCTCCAGCTTGGGCTCGAGCTGGCTGAGCTGGGTGCTGGTGCTCACCATCACGAAGCCGAAGAAGCCGATGACGCCGACCCAGCTCCCCATGACCATCAGGGGGAGCGGATCTTTCACCTTGGCGCCCAGGCCGCGGAATCCCTCGGTGAGGCCCTGGAGGGGGTTCCGCGCCGCCCGCTTGCGCTTGAGGTCAGGACGAAGATTGACGGTGATCATCTGAGGTCCGGTGTCGGGGTCACGCCGCGCTGCGGAGCGCGAGGCCAATGGGCAGCATCAGCAGGGGCGCCACTTCGTCCACCGAGTGCGCGTCGAACACGCCATCGGCCACCTGCAGCTTTTCGATCGGGTTGGCCAGCTGCACCGGAATGCGGAGCCGATCGGAGAGCACCTTGTTGAGCCGGGGAATCCGGGCCCCGCCGCCGGTGGTGAAGATCCGCCCGATCCCGCCCGCCGACCGGCTGGCCGACTGGAGGAAGGCGGCGGCGCGCTCGATCCCGACCGCGAGCTCCTCGCCCCGGCTCTCCAGGAGCGGATCCAGGGCGCTGCTCTCCTCGGAGCCCTGCAGCAGGCGGTCGGCCTCGTCGGCCGAGAGCCCGCGCTCGCGCTGGAGGTCTTCCTTGAAGCGACGAGTGCCGACCGGGATGTCCCGGGTGAGCACCGGCACGCCCTCGTCGAGGATGTTGATGTTGGTGGTTTCGTGCCCGATGTTGACCAGGCCGACCACCCCGCGCATGGCCTCGGGATAGTTGATCTCGAAGGCGTTGTGCAGGGCGAACGCGTCCACGTCGATGACGGACGGCTGCACCCCGACGTCGGACAGGAGGGCCAGCTTGTGCTCCACCAGCTCCCGCTTGGCCGCCACCAGGAGCACGGTCATCTGGAGCCCGTCGCCCTCGGGGTCGAGGATCTGGAAATCGATCTCCACGTTGTCCATGTCGAACGGCACGTGCTGCTCGGCTTCCCAGCGGATCACTTCGCGAGCCTCGGTCTCCTTCATCCGGTCCATGGCGATCTTCTTGATGATCACGTCCCGCCCGCCGATGGCGGTGACGACCTTCTTGGTCTTGAGTCCCGCCGACGCGAGCAGGCCCTTGATGCTCTCGGCCACGATGGCGGGGTCCATGACCTCGCCGTCGACGATGGCGTCGCTCGGCACGGTGGCGAAGGCCACCTTGGTGAGGACCGGTCCGCCCGAGGCGTGCGAGATGGCGACGAGCTTGATCAGGCCGCTGCCGATATCGAGCCCGACCGTCGTCGCGTTGCGCCTGAAGAGTCCCATTACAAGTCCGCTGGTTGAGGGCCCGTAGCCGAGGCGTGAGGGTAGTCCGCCCGCTCAGGGGCAACCGATGTGCCACACAAGTTGCAGCCGGGTAAGTAGATGGGCGGGAGCGTTTTACTGCGAGGGCGACCGGTGCTTTGCAGAGGTGTATGGGACGGACCTCTGCCCTTTCGCAATCTCTTTCTCGCGATGCAGTACTCAGCGGGGCTCGTCCTGTGCTGCAACCGATGGCACTCAACCCACTTGCGAGCTCGGCGAGACCAAAATCGAAGGGTCGAGACCGTGTGGCCCCGACCCCCGATCGTGGTCCGGCGGAGCCGTCAGTACACCTGCACCCAGCTCCGCTCGCCCAGCGCCATCGGCGTGGCCGAGCCCTGCACCGCGCGCTTGATGGCGCAGCTCGAGTAGTTGATCATCGCGTTACCGGTGAGCTTCGTGTCGTCCAGGGTAACGTCCTGGGCCATGACGCCGCCGTAGAACTTCACGTCGTCCGAGCCGGTACCGCGGATGTTCACGCCGCCGGTGGCGATGACCGGACCGTAGAAGTCGATCCGCCCCTGCACGTTCAGGTTGCCCTCCACCAGCAGGATGCCCTGCCCCTCGCCGGTGCCTGAGATGCTCAGGTCGCCGTAGTGATAGACGATCGGGAAGTAGGTCCAGCACGGGCTGGCCTTGTCGCTCGGCGCGCCCCAGTTGTTCTGCACGGTCTTGTCGCACCTCGCCGGATTGCCGGTGGTGGCCGCCGCGAGGCCGCTGACGGTGCCGGAGGTCAGGGTGAGCGTCGCCAGGGCCTTCAGCTGGTTGAAGGTGGACCCGCCCAGCATGTTGGCCGCCGTCAGGCTGTTGTCCTGTTGCTTCGCCGGACTCCCGTAGAGGTCGGCGCTTCCCGACGCGGACAGCTGCCCGTTGAACTTCACACCCGTGACGTCGCTCAGCGACGGGCAACTGATCCCGTTGGCGGTCCAGTAGGGTGGCGTGGCGTCGAGGCCGCTCACGGTGGAGTTGCCGCCCACGGACACCTTACCGATCGCGGTGAGGCCGGCGCCCACAGTGATCTCGGCCTGGTTGAGCCGGACGAGCTGGGCCAGGCTCCGGGTGGCGAGCTGGGTGCCGCTGGCGTTGGTCTTCGAGCCGATAGACGTGACCAGCCAGACGCTGCTGGTGAGCTGTCGGATGGTCGGTGCGGCGCTCACGTGTCCACCCAGCGAGACGCTGTTGCCCGAAACCTGGTTGTTCTGCCCGATCGCGAGCAGGGTCCCAGCGCTGGTGGTCTGGAGCGTCTGGGTCAACGCCGCCTGCGCCGCCTCAGTGGCCTGGTTGGCGTAGAAGGTGTTCTCCCCAGTCTGCTGCTCGAGCCGGCCGGCGTAGAAGGTGCCGGCGACCAGCAGGCCGATGACCACCAGGGCGAAGATCGCGACCGCGAGAGCAATGCCCCGCTCATCGGACAGCCGTGGACCACGCATACCGTACTCCTTGCGAGAGAGGACGCTCATCGGAGCGAGTTCCGCAGCACAACCTGGGTGATCAGCGAATCACCGACGACCGCGTTCGACGATCCGGTGCCGGAGACGACCGCCTGGTCGCTCAGGCCCCGCAGGGTGACCTCGACCCGCCGGACCGCCTTAGTATCAGCAGTGATGTTCCCGGCGGCATCGAAGTAGCGCAGAGCCAGCCCGTTGCCGGACCGCAAGGGTCCAAGCATCGGCTGCATGGCCTCGGCCGCGCTATTGGACTGCCCGCCAAGCCACCATTCGCCGTTCGACTGGTAGAACGACAGGGTCATGACCTCATAGGTGCGAATGGGAGTGCCGGCAGGCACGCCGACCAGGCCAGCGGCCGGAGCCCCGGCCTGACCGGTGATGTCGTTCACGGTGAACTGGATCCCAGGCTTGTTCCCGGGGCATTTGGTAGCCGAGGAGCTGACGGCGGTGATCCGGGCCCGGGCCCAGGAGTCGTCCGAGCTCTTGTCCGTGTTTCCGTCGATGAAGACGTACATGCTGTCGCGCACCGCTACGGGGTCCCGATAGCCGACCCACGCGATATTCGGGGCCACGGTGGCGGAGTTGTAGACCCGGATATCGGTAGCCGTCGCAGTCTGGCAGAGAACGCCCAGGCCACGCATGGCGTGATACTGGATGCTGGTCCCGTTCATTTGGAGGATGTCGTTCTGCCACGCCGAGCCGCCGGCGACCGTGTTGATCTGGCGCAGCTCTTCAGGGATCACGATGGCCCCGGTCCGCACATTGGACTGCAGGCTCGCGCGCTCGCTCTGCGCCCGCGAGACCCGCTGCGTCGTGTTGAGCAATGAGAAGATCGACGCCGAAACCACTCCCATGACCACCAGAGCGATCAGCAGCTCGACCAAGGTGAACCCGCGTCGGGTACGCATCGTTCAGCACTCCACTTGGGCGGTGATGACGTCAGTATGGCTGCCGGTCGCAGTGCGATGGGTGACGGTGTCGGTGATGGTGCCGACTTTGGCTGCCGCGTC
>DATEIR010000043.1:0-23973 GCA_035278885.1 Gemmatimonadales bacterium
TGGCCTCGAAGATGAGGTCGAAGGGTCCGTACTTCCCGGCACCCTCGAGGATCGACAGCGCGAGGGTGGACTCGTAGCGGGCGCCGAGCGCCTCGATCAGGTCGGAGTTGAGATACGGCTTGGGCGTCCGGCCGAAGACCGTCACGTCCAGGCCGCGCAGCCGGAGGGCGAGCGCCGCGAGCAGCCCGATGGTGCCGGCGCCCATGACCGCGACCTTGCGGGGCCGCCACACGCGAAGCCGCCGCTGGATCTCGTAGGCCTGGGCGATGCCTTTCTCGACCACGGTGGTCGGTTCGAGCAGGACGCCCACGTTCCTGAGACCGGCCGGCACCCGCACGATGTACTCGGGGTCGTCGACGTAGTACTCGGTGAGATACCCGTGGAGCAGGTTGATCCCGCGCTCGTAGTACACGTCGTCGGTCGTCATGTCGTAGGTGCCGATGCGGTCGTAGATGCTCGACCCCGGCCGGCGCACGGTCGCCACCACGTAATCGCCCACGGAGAGCTGACACTCGCTGACGTTGGGCCCCACCGCCTCGACCCGGCCGAAGCTCTCGTGGCCCGTCACCAGGAAGTCGTATCCCGGCGGCGCCATGCCGTATTCGGCGGCGTTGATCTCCTTGTCGGTGCCGTCCACGCCCACACGGAGCACCTTGACCAGGACGCCTCGTCCCCCGGGAATGTCGTCCACCGAGGGCTTGGGCAGCTGGCCGAGATGCATGGAGTTGGGCTTGCCGGGAAAGACGGCGATGGCCTTCATCGTCGCTGGGGCTGGCCGGACCGAGCCGGCGGCGCGAGCTGCGGTGGCGACGGCGCCGCCGCTCTGATCAGTGCTGGGCATGGACCTCTCCTTGATTTTCGACCAATTCAACCGCGTGACCATCCGGGTCACGCACGACGATTCCGCCCGGGATGCCGACCGAGACCACGCGGTATCCGCTCCGCCGGACGGTCCGGGCCGTCGCCGCGAGATCGGGAACCGCGACGGTGGTCTGCCAGTGAACCAGGTCGTTGGGGCGCTCGTCCTCCGGGTACGGCCGGCCGTCGCCCGGGTGCAGGTATTCCAGGAACTCGATGCCGGGACCGTCCGCGGCGCGGAGACTGGTGATGTGCAGCCGCGCGCCCGGCACGGAGTTCAGGCGCTCCTGCTCGGTCCCGAAATTCATGCTCTCGCCCGCGATGCGCAGGCCAAGCGCGTCGCGATAGAACGCCAGGCTTCGGCCGGTGTTCCGGACCACGATGGCCGTGTGGTCGATGCCGAGGAAAAGGCGGCTGGTCGGCCGGTGCCATCTGGGGCTGCCCTTGTCGGGCGGAAACTGGAGCACCTCGAGCGGGTGGCCGTCGGGGTCTTTGAAGTAGAAGGCCCGGATGCCGGCGGCGTTCGGGATGGTCTTGGGCAGGAGCTGCGGTCCGGCCGACACCGCGGTGACCCGGGATCTCTGGAGCCGGGCGTAGGCGCTGTCCATGTCGCGCACGATGATGGCGACATGCTGGAACCAGCGATCGTTGCTCCGGGCGCCCGCCGGCGCGGGTCGGCCCTGCGGGCTCAGGTACTGGGTCAGCTGCAGGTATTCGTCGCCCAGACGGAGCCGCACCACCCGAATGCTCGTGCGCGAGAGACCCTGCAGGCTGTCGTAGCTCGAGCCACCTGCTTCGGCATCGCTCACCACCCGGAAGTCGAGCACCCGGGTGTAGAACTGCACCGAGCGGCTCATGTCTCCGACCGTGATCCCCACGATGGCGACCGCCAGCGCCCGCTCGGACTGCTCGGCGGAAGCCGGCATGGCCGCGTCGCGCGGCACGGCGCCCCTGCCCTGCCAGGGGTGCGAGGGCTCCTGGGCATGCAGGGTGGCGGCGGCGAGCAGGACGAGAAACGTCGGCCGCCGCGTCACGCCACCACCTCCGCCGGCCGCCCGGCGTCCCGGCTTTCACTCCGCGCACCCAGACGCTCCAGCAGGTGGTTGCCGACGCGCAGCGCGTTGGCCATGATCGTGAGCGCGGGGTTCACCGCGCCGCTCGAAGGGAAGAAGCTCCCATCCACCACGTACAGGTTGTCCACCTCGTGGGCCCGGCAGTGCGCGTCCAGGGCCGAGGTCGCCGGATCGTGCCCGAAGCGGATGGTCCCGTTCTGGTGGGCCACGCCCGCGAGCGGAATCCGCTGGCCGACGAAGAGGTTGCGGGAGAAGAGCCCCTGATGGCAGCCGTGGCCGTGGATGGAACAAGCCGACTGCTGCTGCATCAGGCTCTCCACTTTCTTGATCAGCCGCTTGTGACCCTCGCCGTTGTTCGGGGTATACGCCAGCACGACGTTGCCGTCTCGATCCAGCGTCACCCGGTTACTCGGATCGGGCAGGTCCTCCGAGGTGAGCCAGAAATCGATCGAGTGCTTGCCCATCAACTCCAGGGTCCAGCCGGGCGCGACCGCGGGCGCGCCCGCCGAGAGCGTCACCCCATCCAGCTTGCCGACGAAGGAGACATGCCCCATCGGGTGCTGCCACTCCGGCGAGCCGAAGTAGAAGTCGTTGAGGGCGAGCGTCTTCTGGAACACGGTCGGGTTGGGGCAGCGGGAGAGCGCCATGAGCACCGAGTTCACGTGTCCCATGTAGTGCCGGCCGACGACGTCGGAGCGGTTGGCCAGTCCGCGAGGGTGGCGCTCGCTCGCGGAGCGGAGCAGCAGCGCGGCGGAATTGATCGCGCCCGCGCTCACGACCACGATGTCCGCGGTGTAGACCTCGGCCGCCCCGTCCCGCTCCACGTGCACCCGGCTGACCTCGCGGCCCGAGGGGCTCGTCTCGAGGCGGCGGACGAAGGCGCCGGTGAGCAGCGTCGCGTTGTCGAACCGCAGCGCCGGGTCGACGCACACCACCTGCGCATCGGACTTGGCCTGCACCAGACAGGGATGGCCGTCGCAGGTGCCGCAGCGGATACAGCGGCTCCGGCGTCGGTCGGATTCGTCGAGCATGATGCCGAGCGGCACGTGAAACGGGGTGAGCCCGAGCGCGGTGAAATCGTCGCTCAGCTGCTGCATGCGGGGCTCGTGGCTCACCGCGGGGTACCCGTAGGGCGCGCTGGCGGCGGGCTCGGTGGGATCCACTCCGCGCTCGCCGTGAACCTGGTAGAGGTGCTCCGCCGCGGTGTAGTACGGCTCCATCTCCTCGTAGGTCACGGGCCAGGCCGGCGAGACGCCGCCGTGGTGCCGGAGCTCGCCGAAGTCCTCCCGGCGCAGCCGGAACAGTGCGGCCCCGTAGAACTTGGTGTTCCCGCCCACCCCGTAGTTGGTGTGGGGGTGCAGGTCCTTCCCGTCCTTGTCGCGCCAGTGCTCGCGGGTCTGGTACTTCCCCTCGACGTTGACCGCCCGGGGGCTCCAGTTGTCGGGCTCGCGAGGGACGTAGTCGCCCCGCTCCAGCAGGAGGATCTTCCTGCCCGAGGGCGCGAGCTGGTGGAACAGGGTCCCACCTCCCGCCCCGGAGCCGATGATGATGACGTCGTAGTGGGATGAGGCCGGCATGGCCGACTCCTCGATGATCTGGGACAGAACGCCGCGCACCCGGGGATGGTTCCACCGGGTCGCGACCCGGCTGGTCTAGTTGATGCCGCGCTCCATCGCCACGTCCCACAGGGCCTTCTGCAGCATCCGGCGTCCCCGGTGCAGCCGGGACCGCACCGTTCCGACCGGGCACTGCAGCACGTCGGCGATCTGCTGGTAGGAGAGATCATCGATGAAGTACAGGGTGGACACGATCCGGTATTCCTCCGGCAGCGTATCCAGCGCCTCGCCGACCCGGTCGGCATCGAGCCGATCCATGATGGCCGCGGCGGGATCACTGCCCGATCCCCACAGGCCGGCCTCGGTGGTCTTCTGGTAGAGATACAGCGCCGGCACGTCCTCGCTGCTCAGATTGGCCTTCTCGTGCTTCTCCTTCCGGTGCCGGCTGTAGAAGGCGTTGGTGAGGATCCGGAAGAACCAGGCCTTGAAGTTGGTCCCCCGCTGGAAGCTCGCGAACGCCTTGTACGCCATGAGCGCCGCATCCTGGATCAGGTCTTCGGCCTCGGTCCGGTCTCGGGTGAGGCGCACGGCCGTGCCGTAGGCCATCTGCAGGATCGGCGCGAGCAGCGCCTCGAACTCGGCCTGAACCGCGACGACGTCGGTCGCTTCGGCGGCGATCATGGGGCGTCCTCCGTGACCAGGTCGGCCACCAGCGGCGGGGTGTTGATGAGGCTGACGGACCGGGATGCCAGATCCCGAAGGAGCCGCGCCGCGCGCCGGTCGAGATAGCTGACCCCGGACATGTCGAGCAGCACCTTCTGATCGGTTCGCAAGAGCGTCAGACATTCGGCCTCCAGCAGCTCCACCCATTCGGCCACGATCTGGCCTTCGAGCAAGAGAGTGACCTCATGGGGCAGCCGATTGGTGCGGGTCAGACGAAGCATCGAGTTCCTCGGACGAGTTCTGCCGACCGGAAAAGCAGGCGCTGTGCCAGCCGCCGGCCGCTCGAGCTCCGACTTGCAAATCGTTGTTGGGTTGGGTGTTACGATGAGTCTGCCGAGAATGGGACCAGGTTGGGAACGAGCCGATCACTCCCAATGGAATGGGAAATTCACGACGATTGGGAGCTCCTGGTGGGGCGCGTGATGCCCAGGCGCTTCATCCGCGCCTCGAGCGTGGTCGGCTTGAGGCCGAGCAGGTGCGCGGCGCCGCGGGGGCCGCTCACGCGCCAGCCGGTCTGCTCCAGCGCTTCGACGATCCGCTCGCGGGAAAGGTCTCGACTGCCCTCCTGGGTCACCGGAGCGGACTCGGCCGGCCTGGCCACCCACTCGCCCAGCTCGAGCGAGTTGCCCCGGCTGACGATGACCGATCGCTCCAGCACGTTGGCGAGCTCCCGGACGTTCCCCGGCCAGGCATACGCGCCCAGGCTGTCGAGGACCGACTTGGGGACCGTGTCGATGCGCTTGCCGGTCTTGGCCGTGTACTTCATCACGAAGTAGCGCACCAGGGCGGGAATGTCTTCCCGTCGCTCCCTGAGCGCCGGCGTGCGGATGGGAAAGACGTTGAGGCGATAGAAGAGATCGGCGCGGAATCGCCCGCTCTCCACCGCGGCGTGGAGGTCCTTGTGCGTCGCGGCGATGACCCGGACATCCACCTTGATCGTGGCGGACCCGCCGACCCGCTCGAACTCCCCCTCCTGCAGTACCCGAAGCAGCTTGACCTGGAGATCGAGCGGGAGGTCGCCGATCTCGTCGAGGAAAATGGTCCCGCCGCCGGCGAGCTCGAACCGGCCCACCTTGCGGCTCACGGCGCCGGTGAACGCGCCCTTCTCATGGCCGAAGAGCTCGCTTTCCACCAGGCCGGCCGATATTGCGCCGCAGTTCACCGTCACCATGGGACGATCGCGCCGGGCGCTCAGGTTGTGGATCGCCCGGGCGATGAGCTCCTTGCCGGTGCCGGTCTCGCCGGTCACCAGGACGGTGGTGTCGGTCGGCGCGACCTGCTCCACCTGGCGCAGCACCCGCTGCAGCACCGGGCTTCGGCCGATGATCTCCTCGAACTCCTGGTGCTGCTTGACCTCCTCCAGCAGGTAGATGTTCTCGGCCTGGAGCCGGTCCCGTAGCTGCGCCACCTCGGTCAGAGCGGCGCGGAGAGCTTCCTCGGCGCGCTTGGAATCGTCCACGTCGGTCGCCACCCCGAACCACCGCGCGACCGCGCCCCCGGGCTCGCGCATGGGGATGCTGCGGGTCCGGAACCAGCGGTACTCGCCGTCGGCCCGCCGCATCCGGAACTCCGCCTCGAAGGACCGCCCGGTGCGGGTCGACTCGTCCCACAGCGCCACGGTCCGGTCCCGATCCATCGGGTGGATCACCTCGGTCCAGCCGAAGCCCCAGGCGGTTTCGGAGGCCATTCCGGTGTAGTCGAGAAAACGCTGGCTCACGTAGTCGCAGGCGCCGTCCGGCCGGTTGGTGTACAGCACCTCGGGCACGGTCTCCGCGAGCGTGCTGTAGCGGAGCTGGCTTTCCCGCAGGGCATCCTCGGCGCGCTGGCGCTCCAGCTCGGTCCCGGTCCGGCTGGCGAAAATCTTGAGAACGGCCAGGCCCTGGGGATCGGGAGGCAGCTCCTGGTCGTGAATCAGGGCGATGTGCCCTATGACGTGGCCGGCGGAGCCGACGAGGGGGACGCCGAGATAGCCCTCCGCGCCGAGCGCGGCAAGGTCGCGGTCGGCGGGGAAGAGCGCCTGGAGTCCGCGGGGATGATGGCAGGTCTCGCCCGCGATCACGGCCTCGCACGGCGTGCCGGCCACCGCGTAGGTCACGTTCTCGCCGAACGCCTCGCCTTGCCAGAAGGCAAGGGTGGTCAGCTGGTCGCGCTCCCGGCCAACCACTTCGGCCACGAAGGCGTACCGGGTGCCGAGGGTCTCGGCCGCCAGCCGCACGACGGTCTGGAAGAACGCCAGGCCGGTGAGCGCGGCCGTCCCTTCGCTGATGGTGCGAAGCGCCGCCTCCATCCTGGTGCGGTCGGCGACTTCGCGCTTGAGCCCGGCGTACAGCTGGGCGTTCTGAATGGCGATGGCCGCGTGGGCGGCCAGCACCTGGATGAGCGCGAGGCGCTCGGGGGTGAAGACGCCGGTCGCGAGATTGTTCTCCAGGTACACGACGCCGAGGAGCCGGCCCTGGTTGACCAAGGGGGCGACCAGAACCGAGCGGGGCTCCCGGGCGAGCACGTACGGGTCGTGGCGGTAGCGCTCGTCGGCTCGCGCGTCGGCCAGTACCAGCCCCTCCCCCGTGCGGCGCACGTGGTTCACGATCACGACGGGGACGGCGTCCGTGCCGCTCAACGGCATCCCTTGCGGCGCCACCGTGATCCGATCTCCCGATCCCTGGGCCTGTACCCGCGGGGCGCCCTCGTGCTCCAGCACCAGCACCCCGCGCTCGGCGCCGGCGTTCTGGATCGCGATCGAGAGCTTCTTGGTGAGGAGCCGCTCCAGGTCCATCTCGCCGGCCAGGACCCGAGCGGCCTTCACGACCGCCGCGAGGTCGATGCTGCTCACCTCCGCGAGGGTGGCGGACCCGGCGGTCTCCGGCGAGGGGACCCGGGCGGGGCCGGCGGCCGGCGCGGCGTAGCGTCGGTCCAGGTCACTGACCTTCGCCGCGGCGCCCCACTCGGCGTAGGCCCGCCGTGCGGCCGCGACGTACGCCGCGCCCACCCGGTGCTGTCCTCGCTCGCGCCAGAACCTGCCGCACAGCTCGTTGGCCAGGGCCTGCTGCCAGAGGACCGCGCTCTTCTCGGCCTCCCCGATCGCCTGCTCGTAGAGCTCCTGCGCGGACGGGGCGCGGTCGGCGATGCGTTCCATCTCCGCCGCCAGCAACAGCGACTGGCACAGGAAGTTCTCGGGACAGTGCTCGGCCAGCGCGGCGAGGCCTCGCCGCGCCGTGTCGATCTCCGCCAGCCAGGATGCCCGCTGCTCCTCCGGCGCCTGCGCGTAGGCCGCGGCAAGGGTGAGGCCGTTCCAGAACCCGAACTCGACCGGCCAGATGGTTCCGGACAGGTGATGGATCACCGCCCGAGCGGTCCGGGCGGCCTCGAGCGCCTCCGGAAGATCCTCGAACAGGTAGCAGAGCTGGAGCCGGGTGACGGCGTGGATGGCGGTGAAAAACGGACTGCCGCGATACCTCTCGGCGTACTGATTTTCGTCGAAGGACTCGTCGGACAGCGAGAGCGGACCCCGGGTCCCGCCCTGCAGCGCCCGGGCCCAGTTGACCAGCAGCTTGAGCGAATCGGCGAAGGCGGCGGCCTTGAGCCGCTGGGTCAGCGCGAGGTTGGCGCTGTAGTCCTCCACGAAGCGGCCCAGGTCCGGGGCCGAGAGCATCGCCGGCCACGCTTCGGTCGCGGCGCCGTAGGCGGCGTAGAGGAAGTCGCCGCTCTCGAGCCCGCTGCGGCAGGCCTCGCGCGCGTACGGCAGGCAGGTCGCCATCGGCCGCGACCACAGATTCACGTGGGCATGAAACTGCTGGTGGATCTTGGCCCGGCGTCGGCGGTCGTTGAAGCGATCGTTCACTCGAAGCGCCAGGAGCCCGAACTCATGGGCATCCCCGTACTCTCCCCGCACCGGGCCCACGGTGATCGCGTGGGTCACGTAGCCGTAGGCCGACTCTTCGCAGTTTCCGTGCACCAGCGAGAGCCGCACCATCACGGCCGAGAGCAGTCGAGCGAGCACCGGCTCGCCCAGGATATAGGTCGAGGCCCAGGTATCGGTCAGGATGCCCATGACCGTCCGGGTCGCCGGATCGCTCATGACCGGCAGGTCGGCCATGGCGGAGATGGGGCGTGGGCCCAGCAGCGACCGGATGGCGGCCATCTCGCCCTCGAGCGCCGCCTGGCGCTCCTCCGCCGTATCGGGGAACGACACGCCGAAGAGGCGGAGGCATTCCCGCGCGGTGGCCAGCGCGTCGGCGTAGCGCGACATGTTCTCGTACTGCAGGCTCCGCAGGCGATAGACCTTGGCCTTGTCCAGGTTGCTCGCCGCCCGCCGGAGGAGCAGGGCGAACTGCTCTTCCGCCGCCGCGTAGTTGCCGCACAGGTACTGTGACTCCGCGGCCTCGAGGTGCAGGGCAAAGGCCAGCTCGTAGTCCCGGTGCCAGAGATCCTCGCCCACCATCTCGAGTCCGGCGGTGAAGAAGCCGAGGGCCGCGTCGTGCGCCGTGGCCGCCTTGGCCTTCTGCCCGGCGCTCAGGTCGAGGCGCGCGAGCGCCAGGCGCTCCGCCGGATCGTGGATGAGGGCGCGCCCGAGATTCAGGTGGTGCGCGATGTCGAACAGCCGCTCCTCGCCCTGCTCGCGCTCGCTGCCGGACTGCAGCAGCCGGCCCACGGTCAGGTGCGCCAGCTGCTTCTGCTCGGAGGGGATGAGGGCGTACGCCGACTGCTGCACCCGGTCATGGAGAAAGGCGTACGCGGTGCCGGCCGGGGTCGGCAGAACCAGGCCCTCCTCGATCGCGTCCGCCAGGTCCGCCGCCACGTCGTCCACGGGTTGCTCGCTGACGATAGCCAGGGTGGGCAGGTCGAACGGATTGCCGATGCACGAGGCCAGCGTCAGGACACGCTGCGTTTCGGAGGAGAGGCGCTGGATCTTCCGGGTCATCAGGTCGATGACGTTGTCGGTCATTCCCGCGCCGGCGATGGTGTCGAGCTCGAAGGTCCAGCGCTCCCGCTCATAGTCGAAGCGGAGCAGCTCCGCCTCGCGCAGCGCCTTGAGGAACTGACCGACGAAGAACGGATTGCCGCCCGTCTTCCGCGCCACCAGGCGAGCCAGGGGCTCGGCGGCCTCGAGGTCGCAGTGCAGGGCGTCGCGGATCAGGCTGGCGAGGTCGGGCAGCGCGAGCGGCGCGAGCGGCACGCGCCGCATCGCGACCCCGGCCTCGTCCAGCTGGGCCAGCACGCGCGTCAGCGGGTGGGCCAGGCCGACCTCACCGTCGCGGTAGGCGCCGATCAGCAGCAGCGCTTCGATCTCGCCGTCGGAGAGGAGCGGCTCGAGCAGATTGAGCGTCGCGCTGTCGGCCCACTGGAGGTCGTCGAGGAAGACGACGAGCGGATGCTCCTTCCGCGCGAGGAGCCGCAGCAGATTCCGGATGACCAGCCGGAAGCGGTTCTGGGTCTCGGTGGCGCCCAGGATGGGGGCCGGCGGCTGCGGACCCAGGATGGCCGCGAACTCGGGAACCACGTCGGCCAGCACGGCCGCGCCGGGGCCCAGTCCTCCGGTGAGCCGGACTCGCCAGGCGGCCACCGCGTCCTCGTCCTCGGTGAGGATCTGCTGGATCAGGTCACGAAACGCCTGCAGCAAAGCGCCGTACGGCACGCTCGCGACCTGGTCGAACTTGCCGGCGATGAAGCGCCCGTGCCGGCCCACCGACGGCCGGTAGAGCTCCCGGATGAGCGACGTCTTTCCCACCCCCGCATAGCCGGAGACCAGCAGAAACTGACTCGGCCCTGCCCCGACCTGCTCGAACGCGGCCAGGAGCCGCGCCAGCTGCGGCTCGCGCCCGTAGAAGCGCTGGGGCAGCAGGAAGCGATCGCCGATGTCGCTCGCCGATGTCGTCGCGCCGAGCTCGCGCCCCGCGTCCCATTCGGCGTTCCACTGTCCCAGGTCCGCCAGCAGCCCGGCCGCGCTCTGGTAACGCTCCTCCGCGGCCTTCGCCAGCAGCTTCATGATCATGTCGGACAGCGGGAGCGGAATCGCCGGCCGCCGCTCTCGCGGCGACGGCGGCGTTCTGGCGATGTGGCCATGGATCACCTCGAGCGGATCGTCCGACTCGAAGGGGAGCCGACCCGTAAGCATCTCGTAGTACGTCACGCCCAGCGAGTAGAAATCCGTCCGGTAGTCGATGTCGCGGTTCATCCTGCCGGTCTGCTCGGGCGACAGATAGGCGATCGTCCCTTCGAGCACGCTGGGGTGACGCGGATCCTGGTGCTCGGCGGGCGTGCGGGAAGCGATGCTGAAATCGATCAGCGCCAGGCGGCGGGCGTCGGGATCGATCAGGATATGGTCGGGGTTGATGTCCTTGTGGATGAGCTTGCGCTGGTGCAGGGCCCGCACGATCTCGGCGAGCTGGGTCGCGAGCCGCAGGAAGGTTCCGACCTCGAGACCGTCGGCGGGGATGAAGCCCTTGAGGAGCATCGGCCCCGCGTCCTCGAGCAGCAGGACCTCCCGCTCGCCCGCGGCGACGAGATCGAGGGCACGCGGCACGCCCTCGACCTCGAGGCTTCGAATGAGCTCGAACTCCCGGGCGAGGGCGCCGGCCCCTCCGAAGCCCTCGGCCGGAGTCTTGAGCACGACCCTGGCTCCGTCGCCGTCGCGTATCCCCCGATACACGACCCGCCTGCGGTTCCGGTGCACCATCTCGGTGACCGTATATCCCGGAAGCAGGCGGGTCATGCCGTCAGAGGCCATCGCCACCGGGGCCGGGGCCTGGCTGAGGATGCTTTGGGCCACGCAAGGCTGAGGGAAAGGGGAGCTTCGATACTAGTGCGCGGCCAGCCGGCTGGCTAGGCGCGCACAGGTTCGCCTACTTGCTGCTCACCGCCTCGCCCGCCGGCGCGATCGTCAGCCGAAGCACTTCGGCGGTATGGGGATAGGTGAATCCGTCGCTCACGTGCGCCACCGCCTTGTGCTCCGTCACGCCGGCGGTTGGCGTCTTCTGCCGGGGGCCCTGGTTCGGACCCAGGCCGGGCTCCTCGTTGACCTCGGTGCCGGCGTCCCAGAGGAAGAGCTGCGGGGTCATGTCACCCCGGACCGGCTTGCCGGCGGCGTCGAACAGGGCGATCGGCCGGTCGTTGGCGTAGAAGAGATCGTTCGATTGGCCGAACATCCACGCCACCGAGAGGGTCTGGCCGGGCACGGCGGAGATCTCGAACTGGTAGCCCTGGCCCGGCGGGATCGGCCCATGGCCCGTGCTGCCCACCGGCTGGTCGTCGGCTCCGGCACTCGCGATGTCCTTGGCGCCCTGGACCGACTTGAGCAGCGGCCCCGGATTGCCGGTCTCGGCCAGCGTCTCGAGCCCCCTGCCGGCGTCGGGCTGCCCACCGGTGAAGAGCGGATTGGCGCTGCCGCCGTGCACGGCCCAGAGCACCGGCGCCGCGACGAAGGGGGCGGCCTTCCCGTTGGAGAGCTTCAGGGCCTCGCCCCGGGAGATGTTTTCGACCTTGATCGTGAACTTGGTCGGCTGGGCCTGGGCCGCCGCGGCCTGGGCCGCGGCCATCAGCGCCGCCGACAGCGTGAGTGCGCGAGCGAGCGACATGTGGTTCCCCCGGTCAGGACGCCGGCGCGAGCGGCGCGGTGGCGAAGTTGACGCTGAAGCGACGGCACCAGATCGTCACGGCACGGTACCGCGTCAGGTCGAGATCATCGGGCACATCGTAGTTCTGGTCACCCTGGTTGCCCTTGAGCTTGCCCAGCTCGACGAAGCCGGCATGGGTGACGGTCTCGTTGTCCCCGGCGTCGGCCGCGGCCACGAGGTACACCCGGACGTCCGGCCCGTTCGAGGTGGCGAAATCCGTGAGCCGCAGCACCCGGCGCCCGCCGCCTACATCCTCGATCGTCGCGGTGCCGTGGGTTTCATGGGCCACCGAGTGGAACTGCCCGGCCGAGAGTGACCGCACCGCCGAGGGGCCGACGCTGGCCACCTCCTCCTCGTTCACCTTCGTGTTCACGAACAGCAGCTCGGGGCGGAACAGGTACCATCCCACGATCCCGAGGACGACGAACCCTCCGATCCAGATGCGGCGTTTCATCCTTCATTCTCCTGGCGTGTGCGGAAACGAGTGCGAGCCTGTCATCGGCGGGTGTAATGCCACCATGCTCGAAAAGGTTTCCGCGGCGGCGGCCGGCCGGCGCGCCTCGCAGAAGATGCAGCGCTTCCGGTTCTGGTGGTGCAGCTTGGCGCAGAACACGGCGCCGCTTCCCCGCTGCCGGAGGTACAGCTCGGCGGCGCCGAGCATCCCAACCGGCGGGGCGAAGAAGTAGATCCAGAGCGCGGTCCAGTCCCGGGCAAAGAGCGCCGAGCCCAGGGTCCGCGCCGGATTCATGCTCATGCCCGACAGGGGCGCCTCGACGGTGATGAAGAGCGCCACCATGACTCCGGCGCAGAGACCGGTGTAGCGGGCGTAGCGGGCGTGGTTGGAGACCCGCAGGATGACCGACATCAGGAGAAAGGAGATGACGGCCTCGGCGATGAAAGCCGCGGCGATCCCGGCAGAGCCCGGCACGGTCACCGCGAAGTGCGTTGCCGGGTCGGCCAGACGGGACCCCAGGATTGCGAAGGCGACCGCCACGCCGCCCGCCGCCCCGGCAAACTGCGCACCCACGTAGCCCAGCGCGTCACGGCGCCGCACCTTGCCCAGCCGGTAAAAGGTCAGGGTCGTGGCGGGGTTGAAGTGCGCCCCCGACTGCATCCCCCAGGGCGAGTAGATGAGGGCCACCGCCGTGCCGCCCATCGCCAATCCGATCAGAAGGCGGCGCAGAGCGGCATCAGGCAGCGCGAGACGTACCGGCGAGGTCGGGTACTCCACCAGCACCACGAAGGCGCACGCCGAGAGCATGAAGATCCCGAGCAGCGCGGCCTCCATCAGATACTCGACCCGGTACCGCGCGCTCATGTGACGATGGCGGCGAGCCTTGGGTTGGGAACGACCGCCGGCCCGTCCCGCAGAATCTCGAGCTGGAGCCGCAGCGCCTCCCCTACCGACCAGGCCTGGAACGGGCAGCCTCGCGGGGTGTGCGGCGCCTCGGCATCCGCGATCTCGGAGATGTGCCCCAGCCCCGCCTCGTTCAGGTGGGCCAGGAGCGGCTCGAGGAAGCGCCGGCGGGCCTCGTGGCGGGCCTCCACGGTGCTGCCCCGCACTCTGACCCACGCCTCGACGAAGGGACCGAGCAGCCAGGGCCAGACGGTGCCCTGGTGATAGGCCCCGTCGCGGGCACGCGGGTCGCCGGCGTAGACCGGCTGATAGCCCGGCGAGCCGGGCGCCAGGGTCCGAAGTCCGAGCGGAGTCCAGAGCGCCCGCTCGACGGCGTCCACCACCTGACGCGCGCGGGTGCCCTCGAGCAGCTGGAAGGGCAGCCCGCCGACCGCGAAGATCTGGTTGGGCCGCAAGGAGGCATCGACCTTGCCGGGCTCGTGGTCGGCATCGACGACGTCGTGGAGGTATCCGCCCTCGGCGTTCCAGAAACGCTCGGCGAACGCCGCCGAGCCTCGCTGGTACAGCGGGCGATACTCCTCGGTGAACCACTCGGCCACCCTGAGGGCGTTGAGCCAGAGCGCCTGGATCTCCACCGGCTTGCCGACCCGCGGCGTGACCACCCAGTCGCCCACCTTGGCGTCCATCCAGGTGAGCTGCACGCCGGGCTCGCCGCCGGCGAGCAGGCCATCCTCCGTGGCCCGGATTCGGTAGCGAGTGCCCCGGATGTGTCCGTCCAGGATCGCTCGCACCGCGTGCTCCAGGACGAGACGCTCCTGGGCCGGCACCCTGAGCCGGCGACGCGCCATCGCGGCCATGTAGTCGTGCACCGCGACCACGAACCAGAGCGAGGCGTCGATCGTGTTGTACTCGGCCGCACCGCCCCGATCCGCGAAGCGGTTGGGCAGCATCCCCTCGGAAACGGCCTCCGCCCATTCCTGGAGAATCGACCGGGCGTCGATCATGCGGCCGGTCGCGAGACAGAGCCCGCGCAGCGCGATGAAGGTGTCGCGGCCCCAATCGGTGAACCACGGGTACCCGGCGATGATGGTCTTGCCGTCGCCCCGCCGCACCAGATACGCGTCCCCCGCCCGCTCCAGCGCCGTGCCCAGCCGCGCCCGCCGCGCCTGCTCGCGCCGGGCCAGCAGGGCGACGAACGCGGCCGGCTCGCTGCCTTCGGGCAGCGCGTCGCCCATGCCGAGCAGCAGCACGGCGGCGCCAAGGCTCAGGTCCCAGGTGAAGACCCCCGGCGCGGCCAGGTCTTCCTCCGCATCCAGCCCGCGGGCGAGCTCCTCCTCATACAGGAAGCCGCGATACCACTGCGGATCGGTGCGATAGCGCGCGTTGCTGATCGCGGTGATCTCGGGTACCCCCTCGTAGGGACGCCACCGGACCCGATCGCCATCCACCTCGGCGCCGAAGCGGAACGCGGGGTTCTCGTGATGGGTCGCGTGGGAGTCGCGGCCCGAGAGGAAGGGTCTGACCTTGAGCCTCAGCCGCGCGGGCCCATCCACCACCTTCCAGCGCAGGGCGACGAAGGCGCTGCGCGCCGGGACGAACACCTCATGCTCGATCCTGGTCCCGTTCGACAGGCGGTAGGTCCAGGTCGGCCATGGCTCGTGGGTGAACGACTCCAGCGTGGCGCCCTGCTCCGGCACGACGATGCCGGGCCGGTAGCGCTGCCGGGTGAGATACTCCTGTGCCGGACCGGCGCCCGGCTTCTCCGGCTCGATCCAGGCATCGAGGCCGTTGACCAGGACCATGCGACCGGTCGGTGGGGTCGTGGCGGCGAGCAGCAGCGCGTGGTACCGCCGGGTCCGGACACCGGATGTGGTACCCGACGCGAATCCGCCCAGCCCGTCCGCCTCGAGCCACTCCGTCTGATCGTTGATCGGGACCGTCGTCATCGGAGGCTCCCCGCGAGGGCTGAGGGTTTGACGGTGTCCTGCCGGGCGGCCGCCGCCTGGGTGCGGCGGCGGATCAGGTCCTCGATGCAACGGACCAC
The DNA here is from genome assembly GCA_035278885.1 of Gemmatimonadales bacterium. Classification (GTDB taxonomy): domain Bacteria; phylum Gemmatimonadota; class Gemmatimonadetes; order Gemmatimonadales; family GWC2-71-9; genus CAVVWJ01. The sequence goes on from DATEIR010000043.1 coordinate 15,222, forward strand.
CAGCGCGGTCCACCCGGTCTGGTGGCTCGCCCCGACGCCCCGCCCGTTGTCGCCGTGGAAGTACTCGTAGAAGAGCACCAGGTCCTTCCAGTGCGGATCGGTGGCGTACCGGCTTTCCGCGCCGTGGCAGGCGCGCCGGCCTCGATCGTCCCGCAGCACGAGGCTCGCCAGGCGGGCCTCCAGCTCCAGGGCCACCTCCTGCAGATTGAGCATGCGGCCTGAGCCCATGGGGCACTCGACCTTCAGGTCGTCGCCGTAGAAGTGGTGATAGCGCTCCAGGGATTCGAGCAGCAGGAAGTTGATGGGAAACCAGATCGGTCCGCGCCAGTTCGAGTTGCCGCCGAACAAGCCGGTGTTGCCTTCACCCGGGACGTAGTCCACCCGGTAGGGCTCGCCCATCACATCGAACTCATAGGGGTGCGCGGCGTGCACGTGGCTCACCGACCGGATCCCATGCGGCGAGAGGAACTCGGTCTCGTCCAGCACGTAGCGGAGCACCCGCTCCAGCCGTTCCTGGCTGGGAATCGAGAGCAGGCGCTGGATGCGCCCCTCGACGTGACGTGGCCGCATGCAGGCGATGAGCGCCGCAACCTCCGGGCGGTTCTCGAGGAACCACTTCATCCGCCGGTTGAATCCCTCGAGGTGGCGGAATTTCTGCTCATCCAGGACCTCGACCGCGATGAGCGGGAGGAGGCCCACGAGCGAGCGGACCTTGAGCGGGATGTGCTGGCTGTCGAGATGGAGCTGGTCGTAGTAGAAGCCGTCCTCCTCGCTCCACAGTCCGGTACCGCCCAGGTGATTCATCGCGTCGGCGATGGCGATGAAGTGCTCGAAGAACTTGGAGGCGACATCCTCGTAGGCGGGATCTTCGCTCGCCAGCTCCAGGGCCATCGAGAGCATCGTGTTGCAGTAGAACGCCATCCAGGCCGTGCCGTCGGCCTGCTCCAGGTGGCCACCCGTCGGCAGCGGCTTGGAGCGATCGAAGACGCCGATGTTGTCGAGACCGAGAAAACCCCCGGCGAAGAGGTTGTGCCCCTCGGGGTCCTTGCGGTTGACCCACCAGGTGAAGTTGAGCAACAGCTTCTGGAACACCCGCTCGAGGAAGAGCCGATCCCGCTGCCCGCGGGCCCCGGTCATTTTGTATACCCGCCAGCAGGCCCAGGCGTGGACCGGCGGGTTCACGTCCCCGAAGGCGAACTCGTACGCGGGGAGCTGCCCGTTGGGATGCATGTACCATTCGCGCAGGAGCAGCACGAGCTGCTCCTTGGCGAACTCGGGGTCGATCCGCGCGAAAGGAATCATGTGGAAGGCGAGGTCCCAGGCGGCGTACCAGGGATACTCCCACTTGTCGGGCATCGAGATCACATCACGGTTGTACAGGTGCGGCCAGTCCGCGTTGCGGCCGAGCTTCCGGCTCTCGGGCGGCTTCGGTTGGGCGGGGTCGCCCTCGAGCCAGTGCTGGATCACCAGATGGTAGAACTGCTTGCCCCAGAGCAGGCCGGCGTAGCCCTGGCGCAGCACCCGGCGCTCGTCCTCCGTCGCGCCGGCCGGGGTCCGCGCCGCGTAGAACTCGTCGGCTTCGGCGATCCGATCCCGGAAGACGTTCTCGAAGGCCGGGCCGAACGGCGCACCCGACGCGCTATCCTGGCTCCGAAGGCGCAGGCGCACGACGCGCTCCGCACCCGCCGGGATGGCGAGGGTGTAGTGGAAGGCGGCCTTGCTCCCCTCCCCAGCCGGGTTCACCGCCGCCTGCTCGCCTTGGACGACCGCGCGGTGAAAGGCGTCCTTCACGTAGGGCCGTGCGTTGGCCGAGTCGTAGAGCCGGGCGGTATTGGTCTCGTTCTCGGTGAACAGGAGCTCAGGCGTGGCCCCGTCGACCGCCTCGGCGTCGATCCTCCAACGGCCCAGGCTCGCATGCTCGGCCTCGAGCGCGTCCGCCCCCGCGGCGCGGATCGACCCGCGGGGCCAGTAGCCCTCGCCCGTCCGTCCCCAGCTCCAGGTGTTCCGGAACCAGAGCGTCGGCAGCAGGTGCAGGGTCGCCGTCTCCGGCCCGCGGTTGGCGACGGTGATCCGGATCAGGATGTCGTCGGTGTCGGCCTTGGCGTACTCGGCGAACACGTCGAAGTACCGGTCGCGGTCGAAGACGCCGGTATCGAGCAGCTCCAGCTCGGGGTCCTGCTTGCCCCGCTCGCGGTTGCCCCGAACCAGCACCTCGTACGGGAACTCGGCCTGCGGATACTTGTAGAGCGCCTTGAGGTAGGAGTGGGTCGGGGTGGAGTCGAGGTAGTAGTACAGCTCCTTCACGTCCTCGCCGTGGTTGCCCTCCGGACCGGTCAACCCGAAGAGCCGCTCCTTGAGGATGGGGTCGCGACCATTCCAGAGCGCGAGAGCGAAGCACATCCGGGCTTGCCGGTCGGTGATGCCGAGGAGCCCATCCTCGCCCCAGCGATAGGCCCGGCTTCGCGCGTGATCGTGGGGGAAGTAGTTCCAGCAGTCGCCGCCTTCGGAGTAGTCCTCCCGCACCGTTCCCCACTGACGCTCGGAAAGGTACGGGCCCCACCGCTTCCAGTCTCGTTCCCGCCGGGCATCCTGGCCCAGGCGTTCTGCTTCGGCTCCAGGCACGGCACTCTCCTCCTCAGATCGCGCGGCGCTTCGGTGCTGGCGGGTGGTGTGCTCCACTCACGCGTGGAACGCCACCTGCGAAAATTCGGTTCCCTGCCTGCAGCACCCGGGCGCGGGCCGGACGGAACTTCGGTCGCTTCCATCCGTACGATAAGGTGATCCTCTGGCTCGACCCCCCAAGGAGCGCCTATGACTGCCTCATCGAAGCGGCTCTCGCTGTGGGCAATGGCCCTGCTGGCAGGTGTGGCCTGCCTCGCCCCAGCTCCCCTTGCCGCCCAGGCCGTCAGCAACGCCGCCGAGTTCGAGACCTGGCGCAAAAACCAGAAAGAGGACATCGACGGCATGCGGGACAAGTTTCTGGCGCTGGCCAGGGCGGTGCCGGCGGACAAGCATGGCTGGCGGCCGATGGAGGGGTCCCGGTCGTTCCACCAGGTGTTCGCCCACGTCGCCGCGGAGGGCAACCTCGAGGCGGCGATGTTCGGGGCGAAGCTGCCGGCCGGCTCGGTGGCCAACTTCGACGCCGAGGAGACCCGCCTCGGCAAGCTGCCTGACGACCAGCTGATCTCGGTGATGGACCAGTCGCTCCAGCTCCTGAGCGCCACGGTGGCCGGGCTGTCGCTGGATAAGATGAATACGTCCATCACCTACTACGGGCAGCCCACCCTGCCCCGCGTGGGGATGATGTACACGCTGAACGACCTGCACGAGCACCTGGGGCAGCTGGTCTCGTACGCCCGGATGCAGCAGGTCGTGCCGCCGTGGAGCAAGAAGGCGGGCTGACCGGGTGGCGCGGCTCGGGCCAAAGTGGCCGGACGTGACCACTTACCGGATTACGAGCCGCCGAGTGACATCCGGGGGAACCCCCGCTCGCCGAGCGTCGCAGCGCCTGACCTGCACCTTTGTCTATTACCTCCCTTCGGAGCAGCCGGACAACTTTACGGCTGATCCTGGAGGCACTCGCAGACGAGTCGACATCCACCCACCTACCGCCAGCCACGAGACACCCCCATGACCGCCACAGCCAAGCCGGCCGCCTCGGCGCCGGCCACCGCCGCGCCCACCGCGCCGACGTCCCAGGATTGGACCAAGCCCGCCGCCATGGCCATCCCCAAGGAAGGCTACTTCAAGCTGGAGCAGGGCAGATACGGTCCGATCTACCCGAGGACGCCGGCATGCTACGGCTTCACCATCATCGCCAAGATCAAGCCCGGCCGGGAGAAGGTCATCCGGGAGTACGGCAACCGGATCGAGGAGACGATCAAGGGCCTGCCCAATGGCCTGGAGGTGCTCAAGCTGCACTACCTCCGCTGGGTCCTCTTCGACATCGGCGCCGAGACCTATTTCATGTATCAGGGCATCTTCGACACCGATTTCGACAAGTACACCGAGGACGCCGTCGCGCTCTTCTCGAAGTACGGGATCAACACGGTGTTCGAGAACCTGGAAGGCTTCCCGGAGGACTGGAAGACCAACACGCCCGCGTTCATCAAGTTCGTCCGCGATCACCAACGCCCGAGCTTCCTGGAATACGGTGAGTACCCGTACGTGAGCGCGGAAGAGATCAAGAAGGCGCTGAAGCTGAAAGCGGCGTTCTCGGAGATGCTGGACCAGATGCAGTGATGTCGGCCGGTACCATGCTGGAGCTGGACGACATCCAGCACATCCTGCTCACCCGCACCCCCGCCCTGTCGGGGCAATACGAGTTCGTTTCCTTCCGCGACGCGGCGGCGGGACGCGCGTGGCTCGGCGCGCTGCTCGACAAGGTGCAGTCGGCGGCCGAGGTCGAAGCGACGGTGGCGTCCAGCAGCCGGTGGGTGACCCTGGCCTTCACCTGGAACGGGCTGCGGGCACTGGGTGTGGACGAGGCCTCGCTGGCCACCTTTCCCGAAGAGTTCAAGCAGGGAATGGTGGCGCGGGCGGAGATGCTGGGCGACACCGGGGTCAATCACCCGGACAACTGGGTCGGGGGGCTCGCGAGCCCCGACCTACACGCCATTGCCATCCTGTTCGCCCGCGACGAGACCGAGCGGGTGCGCTGCCTGTCGGAGCACCAGAAGCTGCTCGCGAAGATTCCCGGCGTGGAGCTGCTCTCGTCGCTGGAGCTGGAGGCCACGCCGCCGTTCGATTACGCCCACGATCACTTCGGGTATCGCGACCGACTGTCGCAGCCGGTGATCGAAGGCAGCGGCGACGTCCCGACGCCGGGATCCGGAGCGCCGCTCAAGGCGGGAGAGTTCATCCTCGGCTATCCCGACGAGGACGGTCCCCAGCAGCTCGTGCCGCAGCCCGAGGCCCTCTCGCGCAACGGCAGCTTCCTGGCCTACCGCCGGCTCCAGGAGCATGTCGGCAAGTTCCGCGACTTCCTGCGGCAGCACGGCAACACGCCGGAGGAGCAGGAGCTGATCGCGGCCAAGCTCATGGGACGCTGGCGCAGCGGAGCGCCGCTGGTGCTGGCGCCGGAGCAGGACGATCCGGCGCTGGGCGCCGACATGCAGCGGAACAACGACTTCAACTACAAGCAGATGGATCCACATGGGTATGCCATGCCGCTGGGCTCCCACTGCCGCCGGATGAACCCGCGCGATACCGCGCACAACATGAACCGCCGGCGGATGATCCGCCGCGGCGCCACCTACGGGCCGCCGCTGCCGGAAGGGGCGCCGGAGGACGACGTCGAGCGCGGGATCGCGGCCTTCGTGATTTGCGCCAGCCTCATCCGGCAGTTCGAGTTCGCCCAGAACGTCTGGATCAACGACCTGAATTTCCACGAGCTGGGCAACGAGCGGGACCCGATCATCGGCACCCAGGACGGCACGCTCGAGTACAAGATCCCCAAGCGGCCGATCCGGAAGCGCATCACCGGCTTGCCGGCGTTCACCACGGTGCGGGGCGGCGCCTACTTCTTCCTGCCCGGTCTCCGGGCCCTGCGATATCTCGCGTCTCTCGGCGACGGACAGGCGAGGGTGTGAGGGCGGAACGCCCGATCCGGATCCTCGCTGCCGCCACGCTCGTGTTCGCCGCCCCCGCGGGCGCCCAGAACCGGGGTGTGTACCCGCTGGGCATGAGCGCCGTCAATTCCGGCATCACGGCGGATCCGGGGTTCACCTATGCGAACCTGTTCCTGTACTACTCGCGGAACGAGTCGAAGGGCCCGGACGGCGAGGTGGTGGCGACCGGGAGCAACTCGGTGCTGATGGACATGAACTCGTTCGTCTGGGTGACCCGGAAGCAGATCCTGGGGGCCAGGTACTCGGCCTCCGCGACGATCCCGATCGCCAACAACTCGCTGGCGTCCGATGCCAGCGGCTCCATCAGTGGCGGCGGCGGCTTTGCGGACTCGTACTATCAGCCCGTGATCCTGGGATGGATGAGGGAGCGCTTCGGCATCCGCGCGATCTACGGGTTCCTCGCGCCGACCGGGCGCTTCGACGCCGGCCACTCCGACAACGTCGGGTCTGGCTACTGGACCCACGTGCTGGCGTCGGGGCAGACGCTGTACTTGTCCAAAGACAGGCGGACCGCGGTCTCCGCTTTCCAGATGTACGAATTCCATACCAGCCAGGAAGGCACGGGAGTCGAGCCCGGCCAGACCATCAACCTGGACTACTCGCTGACCCGCCTGCTCCCGCTCGGCGAGGGCGTGATTCTGCAGGCCGGCATCGTCGGCTACGGGCAGCGGCAGACCACCGACAAGGGCGGTCCGGGCGTCACGTCGGCGCAGGCCGACGCCCGCTACGCGGTGAACGCCCTCGGCGTCTCGGGCAACCTGAATCTGCCGGCGCGGGGTGCGGGCCTGGGCCTCAGGTACTACCAGGAATTCTCGAACCGATCCACGTACGAGGGATATTCGCTGCAGATCACGGGCTCGGTCGCCTTCTGACGACCGGGCCGCGGGACCGGAAAGGGAGCGCGTTATGGCGGTAGCCAGGCTGCCGGGGCGGACCTACAACCAGGACCACGTCCCCCGGAAATACACCCGCGGCAAGCGGCGGGTGAGCATCTACTGGACCTGGAGCTATCCCTGGGAGGCCAACCGGAACCCGGCGGAGCTGGACAACCGCTTCTCGACCATGACCGAGGTTCGGCGGGTGGCCTGGCCGGCGTACGAGGGGACCGAGTGGGACGAGATGCACTTCCTCCAGGGGATCGGGGGGACGCTGGAGCTGTTCCATCGCTCCACCCTCGACTTCCAGAAGGCGGTCGGGGAGGCCACCGGCCATCCGGTGGCCGTGTTCCAGCGCATCGACCAGGCCGGCTACAAGCTGCCGATCGACGAGCGCATCCTGGCGGACACCGACACGCTGCTGGTCTTCGGCCTGGACCATCTCGTCTCGGAGCAGGAGGCCTCGGCCGAGGAGATCGCGGCCATCCGGGAGTGGCTCAAGCGGGAGGACACCTGCCTGCTGATCGGGCCGCATCACGACGTCGGCTTCACCGCCGACATGCAGCAGCGGCAGATGGAGTACAAGCACCACGGCGACGAGCTGGTGCCGAGGCAGCAACGGTTCGGGCAGTACACCCGCTCCCTGCTGAAGGCCCTCGACGTGCCGGTGATGAATCAGTTCGGGCTCCGGCCCGCCGTCGTCAAAGGCACCAAGCAGATCACGCCGCTCACGGTCAACCAGGACCTGGACACGCTGCGTCTGCTCGATGGGGTCACGACCTTCAACTTCCATCTCCATCTGCCGCATTACGCGGTCACGCCGGGGAACGAGGCCTCGGTTCGCGTCCTCACCCGGCAGCCGGTGGACCTGGAGCGCCCGCATCCGTTCACGGCCGAGGGGAACCGGGAGTTCAACTCCTGCCTGTGGATGCCACCCAGGGATGCGCGCGCCGGCCATATCCTGATGGCCGACTCGACCATCTTCACGACGCTGTTCGGCGGCACCGATAGCCTGGCGAACTTCTGGAGGAACGTGGCTCGCATGTAGGAGAGGGAAATGGAGCTCCTGGCGAAGGCCGTCCCGGTGGCATTGCTCGTGTTCGTGGTGTCCAGCATGCTGGCGGTGGGCTTGAGTCTGACGGTGGGACAGATCCTGGTGCCGCTCCGCAACACCCGCCTCGTGATCCTGGCGCTGGTGGCCAATTTCGTGTTGATGCCGCTCGCCGCCCTGCTCATCGCGCGGGTCTTCCGGCTGGATCAGCCGCTCGCGGTGGCCTTGCTGCTGCTGGGGGGAGCGGCCGGCGCGCCGTTCCTGCCCAAGCTGGCCGGGGTGGCCAGGGGGAATCTCGCCTTCGCCGTTGGGCTCATGGTGCTCCTCATGGTGCTCACGGTCGGGTACATGCCGCTGGTCATGCCGCTCCTGCTGGAAGGCGTATCGGTGGATCCGACGGCCATCGCCCGCTCGCTGGTCCTCCTCATGCTGCTCCCACTGGTGATCGGACTGGGCGTGCGGGCCCGCTTTGCCGCGGCCGCGGGCCGGGCGGCGCCGGTGCTCAACAAGCTGTCCACGCTGAGCCTCACGATCATGATCGTGCTCATGCTGGTCACCAACATCCGGAACATCATCGACCTGTTCGGAACGCGGGGAGTCCTGGCGAGCATCGTCTTCCTGCTGGTGGGATTTGGAGTGGGATGGCTCCTCGGCGGGCCCGCCCGGGATACCCGGAGCGTGCTCGCGCTGGGCACCGCACAGCGGAACATCGCCGCCGCGCTCGTGGTGGGCGGCCAGAACTTCGAGGAGCCTCGAGTCCTGGTCATGGTGGTCGTCGTGGCGATCGTGGGGCTGGTCGTCCTGATGCCGCTCGGAGGGAGGGTTGCCGGCCCGGCAGAAGGGGCGTGACTATCTCAGACGCATAGAGCGATCGCTGCTACTGCTCGGGTTCCAGCATTCCCGCGAGTGCCCCAGTCGCCGGCAGAGGATGAACCGTAAGGTACCCATAACGCCCGGCTGGCCGGCCAGTCCCCTCACCCGCCCCGCGACTCCGTTCACGATGGTTTCACGCCCGCCGACGACTCTGGTTGTGCGTGCCGTGCTCATCTCCGACTCGGCGCAGCAGGTTGGACCCGTCGCGTTCTCTTTTACCGGAGGTTGCCATGCCAGCCAGCCGCCGCTTCAGGTTCAGCCTGCTCCTCGCCGCCGCGCTCGCGCTCGTCTCCACGTCGTCCGCCTCCGGCCAGGGCGTGGAG
>DATEIR010000044.1:0-18393 GCA_035278885.1 Gemmatimonadales bacterium
CCCACCCGCCAAGCCAACCAGAGCCCGATAATATACCGAAACCGATCGGATTGTCAACAGGTTGCTGCTGCGGATGTTACGCCAGCCCTGCCCACCCCGGCTACCTACCCCCGGTTATCGGCGGGCGGGTATACTAGGGCCCCGTCACAGCCCAGTCAAGTCCTCACCGTTCCCTGAGTTCACCCGCCAGCTCGAGGCCGCGACGGAACACCACCGAGCCGACCGTCTCGTTGAAGGCGATGACCCCCACGATCAGCGTCTGCATCGCCACGCCGATCCGGGGGAGCCGGTCGGCCACGATGCTGGCGAGGCCGAGCGCCACCCCGGCCTGGGACACCAGCCCGGTCCAGGCGTGCTGCCGCACGATCGGCTCGGCACCCCCCCAGGTCGCCCCCACCCGGGCACCCCCATAGACGCCGAGAATGCGGAGCAGCGCCGCCCCGAGCACCAGGGGCCACAACGCGACGAACGCCTGGACCCGGAGCTCCGCCCCGGCCATGGCGAAGAAGACGACGAACACCGGCACCGCCATCAGGTGGAGCGCGTGCACCAGCGGCTCGGCTCGGACCGGCGCCACGTTCTCGACCAGGAAACCGGCCACCAGGAGGCTCAGCAGCAGCTCGAAATGCAGCGCCTGCGCCACTGCGGCCGTAGCGAAAACGACCACCACGGCGAACAACACCAGCTCCCGGCGCACGAATCGCAGGTAGAGCGTAAGCAGTCCGCCGATGAGCGCGCCCGCCGCGATCGACCCCATCACCTCGCGCAGCAGGCGAAGCAGCATGGGCAGCGCGCCCTCGCTGGCCCCGCCGAGACTCGACTGGGCCAGGGCGAACGTCGCCGTGAAGACGAGGACCACCACGACGTCGGCCACGAGCACGACGCCGAGGGTGGTGCGCGCCACCGGACCGTCCGCCCGGGTCTCGGTGAGCAGCGCGAGCGTCACCATCGGCGAATTGACCGTCAGGGCCGTCGCGAACAGGAGCGCCACGCAGAGCACCGCCCAGGGCGTGAGGTCCTGCATGAAGGGCACCCAGTCCCGGAACAGGAGCGTTCCCACCGTGAGCAGCACCAGCACGGCCACGCCCTGGCAGAACAGGATCCAGAGAATGGGCCGGTATCGCTGGCGCAGATCGGACAGTCTGAGCTCGGCGCCGGCGAGCAATGCGATGACGCCGACAGCGAGCTGCTTCATCATTCCGAGATCCTGCAACACGCCGGGTGGAACGATCTCCATCGCCGACGGGCCCAGCGCGAGTCCGCTCACGAGATAGCCCACCAGCCGAGGGAACCCGAGGTCGTGTGCCAAGGCGCCGAAGGTGTCCGCGGTGAGCAGCAGGATGCCGAACAGAAAGAGCGAGCGCGGGGCGATGACCCCTTCCGTGGGGACCCGGAGCGGCTCGAGCAGAACCGCGCCGCCCACCAGCAGGGCGAGGACCACCAGCCGCCGGATCATCCGGTCGGCGTCGCCACGCTCGGGGCCGCCGCACCGTGATCGCCCAATCCGGCGACGTATGCCGCCGCTTCCCGGCTGGCCACGATCTCGAACAACAACACCGACAGCAAAGTTGCGCTCAGGATGAGCCGGGGGTGCAGGTCGGGATAGACCTGCCCGTAGTTGAGCGCGATCGCAACGCCGACTCCCCCGAGCGCCAGCAGCCCCCGCCCCAGTCCGGGTGTCCGGAGCTCGGGCGGAGCCACGTGCAGACCCGCCACCCGACCTCCGAGGGCACGGGCGCCGAGCCGGATGGCCACGAAGAGCGGGGCGATGAAGAGCAGGTCCACGGAGCCCGGACTCCAGGCCGCGCCCGCGAACAGGAGCAGCGCCAGGTAAACCGGGCGCTCCGTGGCCAGGAGCAGGCGGGTCACGTCGCGGTGGGCATTCCCACTGTTCACCAGGATGAAGCCGAGAATCAGGTTGGTGTAGATCGGCGAGAGGTTCAAATAGTAGCTGGCGCCACTCGCGACCACGATGGCGCCCGCGAGCGCCACGAAAAGCCGGCCCTCGTCCAGGTGACCGCGCGGACCCAGGAACAGGTGAAAGAGCACCCCGGAGGCCACCCCGACGGCCACATTGATGACCGCCCACTCCGTCGGGGTCGGTGGACGGACGCCGGGGGCGACCTCACCCTGGTGCAGCACCGCCAGCACCAGCCCGAACGCCACCACCGCGATGAGCGCGTCGATCCGGGCGGTGAGCTGGAGCACCGGCGGCACTCGGCTGCGACTCCGGATCCGATCCACCACGGCGTCCACCGCCACGGGGGAGGTGAGCGTGGCGACGGCGGCCAGTGTCACGGCCTGAACCGACGCCTCGGTCCAGCTCGCTCCGGCGAGAACACGGAACACCGCCAGCAGCGCCGCGCCCGCCGCGAGAAAGGTGGCGACCGCCTCGGCGAAGGCGACGCGAAGGTGATCTCCCTCGATGAGCGCCATGGTCGGGAGCCGGAAATAGGTGCCGAGCAGCATGCCCAGCCAGCCCAACGCGAGGCTCACGATCGGTGTGAGGTCCTGGACCTGTCCGGCATTGAGCAGCCCGCTGACCTGGGGGCCGAGCAGAAACCCAATGATCACGTATTCCGCGCCGCCGACGTAGCCGTAGCGATCGCGCAGGCGGTCGAAGAGGAGATAGGCGAAGATGTAGCCGACGGTGACGACGGCGATCGCCGCGAGGGTGGTCTGCATGAGCTCCCGTGGTCAGTCGGCCGGGGCTGCGCGGGACAGGTGACCTGGAACACCGCTCGCGCGGGCCCCGGCCATGAGTGTTGTCGTCCCACGCTGGAAGGAGACTTCGAATGCCCAAGCTGTCATCGCTCGAGGACCTGCTCGTCCACGAGCTGCAGGACATCTACAATGCCGAGGGACAGATCCTCAAGGCACTTCCCCGGATGGTCAAGGCCGCCTCCCACCCCGAGCTCAAGTCCGCGTTCGAGGAGCACCGGCTGCAGACCGAGGGCCAGGTAGAGCGCCTGGAGCAGGCCTTCAAACTGCTCGGCATTCCCGCCAAGGGGAAGAAGTGCGAGGGGATGGCCGGATTGCTGGAGGAAGGCAAGAAGACCATGGCCGAGGACGCCGAGCCCGCGGTGCTGGATGCCGCCCTGATCGCCGCGGCCCAGAAGGTCGAGCACTACGAGATCGCGGCCTACGGCTGCGTCTGCACCTATGCCGAGATGCTCGGGCATGACGAGGTGCACGAGCTTCTGGGACAGACCCTCGAGGAGGAGGAAGAGACCGACCAGCGGCTGACCGCCCTGGCCGAGACCGTCATCAACATCGACGCCGAGATCGAAGAGGGATCCGAGGAAGAGCCCTCCCGCTAGTCTGCTTGGGCCTCCGCGGTCTGTTTTAACGGCGGTCGGAGCGTCGCCGGGTCGTCGATGACGACCCGGCGCTGCTCCCGGGCCAGAGCCATACGGACCCGGATCAGCAGCACCGTCGCCACCACCCCGAGTCCCAGGACCAATCCCCACCACAGCGCCACCGGGCCCCGGCCCAGGTGAATCCCGAACAGGTAGCTGACCGGCAGCCCGATGCACCAATAGCCGAGCAGGTTGACCAGCATCGCGACGCGGGTCTCACCCAAACCCCGGAGAATTCCCGTCGCGACTGTCTGGGTGCCGTCGAATACCTGAAAGATGCCCGCGAGTGGAATCAACACGGCGGCCACCCGGATCACGTCGGGATCGGGCGTGTAGAGTCGGGCCAACCCGACCGGCGCGGTCAGGAAGAGCACGGCCGTCCCCATCATGAACCCCACGCCGCAGAGCAGCGCCGCCCGCGCGGCGCCACGGGTCGCCACCGGGTCCCCGCGCCCGACCCCTTGTCCGACCAAGACGGATGCCGCATCGCCCACCCCGAGCGGCACCATGAAGGTGAGCGAGGCGAGGTTGATCGCGACCTGGTGTCCGGCCATCGAGGGTGTCCCCAGCCAGCCCATCATGAGCGCCACCAGCGCGAACGCGCCGAACTCGAGGAAGACCTGAGCGCCGATGGGGAGGCCAAGGCGGAGCATCCGGGCCAGGGGAACCGTCTGCCAGACCTCCCGCCGGATCGGGAACAGCAGAGGGGCGAGCGCCCGCCACGCCATGGCGAGGAGGATCCCGGCGAGCAGCCAGCGGCTGATGGTGGTGGCCCAGGCGGACCCGGCAACTCCAAGCGCGGGCGCGCCGAGATGGCCGAAGATCAGCACCCAGTTGACCCCCGCATTGGCCAGGTTGGCGAGCACGATCGCCACGACGAGGGGCCGCGTGACCCGCATGGACTGCAGGGTCTGCCGCAGGACCACGAAGAGGAAGAAGGGGAAGACCCCGGGCGCCAGGCGCTCCGCGTAGTCCGCGGCGAGCGGGGCGACTTCCGCCGGCTGCCCCGCATGCAGCATGAACGGCTCGGCCAGGAGGAGCAGGATGGCGGCTGGAAGGGCGAGCACGGCGGCGAGGAGTACCCCCCGCTGCATGCCGCGTGCGGCCCCCTCGCGATCGCGGGCTCCGACAGCCTGAGCGACCACCGGGTCGAGCACCATCAGCGTGCCCATCCCGAACACCGCGATCAGGAAGAAGTAGAGGTTGCCGAGCGCGACGGCCGCCAGCGCGCTGGCCGACAGGCGGCCCACCATCAGGGTATCCACGACCCCCATGGCCATCATTCCCACCTGAATCACCACCACAGGCAGGGCCAGGCGAACCATGGCGCGAAGATCGTCCCGCCGGGGGAGGAGCCGGCGGGAGGGAGTCGTGGGGTCGCTCATTCAGGAGCGGAAGACGGAGGGTTCGGCCGGGGGTCGCGGCTGGGCGAGCAGGCGCTCGGTGAAGTCCACTCGCTCGGCGAGCTCGGCCACCTCTGCTCGGAGCGCTTCGACTTCCTCGAGCAGGGCTTCCGAAGGCGCGGCGTCGAGCGCGTATTCCGGATCCCAGCGGGAAACCAGCCGGCCTTCGATGTCGCGGAAGGAGCCGGCGGAGACCAGAATCAGGTCGTACAGATACCAGATGCCGAATCCGCCAAGCGTCGCGCACATGAGCGCGCCGGTCTTGTGCTTCCCCACGTAAAAGCGATGTCCGCCGAAGGGGCCCAGCAGGGCGGCGAGCGCCAGGGCCACCCCCCGGGAGCGGGGAGAAGGTGCGGCGGCGGCGGGTCCGGTGAGCATGGCGAGGAATATCCGACGAACGGATGTCGCTGTCTACCGGCCGGCATGGCCGGAGCGCGCCTGGAGGGAATCGAACCCCCAACCACCGGCTTAGAAGGCCGGTGCTCTATCCAGTTGAGCTACAGGCGCGGGCGTGCGAACAGGGGGAAGGCCGGCTCCGCAGGGACCGATCGAGCCGTCGGCGTCAGACGCCGAGCACTCTCGTCATCACGATCCAGACCAGGACCGGCACCAGCAGCGTGATGCCGATGCGCCGAACCGTCAGGTCGTTGATACCCCACAGAATCGGAAGCCGATGGCCACAGAGCTGGCAGGAGAGGCCGCCTTCGCTCTGGAAACCGCAGTTTGGGCACTGACGCATGAGACCAACCTCGAGCCAACAGGCGGCTCCCGTCCGGGGCAGCCACGTAACTCCTCCGACCGGTGGTGCCGGCCAGCCGCAGGAATGAACATATCGTCCGGGTATCCGGATTGCCATGTCCTCAGGATGGAGGGGTCTCTATCCTGGCGGGGAGCCCCCCGGGGTCAGGCGGGGAGCCCGCCGGGTAGGTGGTGGGGGAACCGTGTCATCGGGGCGCCGGGCTTCGAACCCGGGACCTCCTGCTCCCAAAGCAGGCGCGCTACCGGACTGCGCCACACCCCGAAATTGCTGGACCTTCTGAACTTGGCCGGCGGTTCGAGATCCGCGCTGGGGCCGGCGGCCGCGGCCGCGATTCCGCCTCGTTCAGGAGGGGTTCAACATAGTGAGCTCATCGGGCTGCTGGTACCCGACGGGGGAGCTTCTTGTGAGCGCCGGTGTCCCTCGAACCAGGCTTCAGGTTCACGGGGCTGCGGGCTTGAGCGCGGTCATCATGACCGACTTCACCCCGTAGGCCTCCGCCGCGTCCTGCGTTGCTGCTTTTCGAAACCGGAACCCCTGCACCACTGCGGACCGCACGCGGGAGAAGCCCGACTCCTCCAGCAGCCTGAACATCTCTCCCTCCGGGAGAGCCCCGCCGATTCACGAAGCCCAGAGTTTGGGATCATTCACGATCGACTGCGAAAGCTGTTTCGCGCTCACGATGTCGGTAATGGAGATCCGACCTCCGGGCCGCAGCACCCGGAAGACCTCCTCGACAACCCGGCGCTTGCGGAAGGAGAGATTGATGACGCCATTCGAGATCACCACGTCCACGGTACCGTCCGGCACCGGGATGTTCTCCATCCCTCCCTCCCGGCACTCCATCTGCATCCCCGTTGTAGCGACGTGGGCCTGCGCCTTCACGCACATGGCGGGGTTCAGATCGACTCCGATGACCCTCCCTGCCGGACCGACCTGCCAGGCGGCGATGACCGCGTCGAGACCCGCTCCACTGCCCAAGTCGAGCACTGTCTCTCCTGCCTTCAGATGGCTGCGCGCGTGCGGATTCCCGACTCCCGCGAACGATGCCACTGCTCCTGCCGGAGCGCGATCGAGCCATTCAGTGGAGTAGCCGAACAGTGTGGCGGCTTCACGTCCGTGATAAAAATGGAAGGTGCCCTCCGGCTGGTCTGCGACCTCCTGGTACATCCGGAGGATCTCGTCCTTGAGGACCGCCTCGAGGGGGGCCTGTGCGCCGGCCACATCAGTCATGCCCAGTCTCGCTTCAGGGGAGTAGCGCACCACATCGAGCCCACTACACCGCGTCGGCCCATCCGGCCCGAAGCTCGCCACGATGACGTGTCCGTTGGGGCGTACGGCCCGGCGCGCCTGATCCACGTACCGGGCTCGGTCTGCCGGATCCGTCAGGAAGTGAAAAACGGCTCGATCATGCCAGACGGCGTAGGCTGATGGGTGAAGCCGCACGTCGAAGACGCTGCCCGCTAGCCACTCCACCCGACCTGCCCGACTGCCTAACCGCCGGCGCGCGATGGCGAGGGCCGAGGGGGCCAAGTCGAGCACAGTGACGTTGCGATAGCCTGCATTCAAGAGGCCATCCACGAGCGCGGAGGCCCCGCCGCCCACGTCGATAATGGGAGCCTCGTAATCGGAAACCACGCGACGGATGAGATCGAGGGAAAGCTGGGGCTCAGGTTGATACCAGCTGACCTGCGTCGGGTCATTCGTGCGGTAGATACGCTCCCAGTGATCCTGGCCCATGTCTACAACTTGACGTGGTGCGATGGGAGACGCCACCGAACTTCGGTGCCAGCACGTCGAGCCGGGGGGCCGAGAGCGTGCGCGGACGCTAACCTCCGGCGAGCCGGGA
Source organism: Gemmatimonadales bacterium (assembly GCA_035278885.1). Classification (GTDB taxonomy): domain Bacteria; phylum Gemmatimonadota; class Gemmatimonadetes; order Gemmatimonadales; family GWC2-71-9; genus CAVVWJ01. Next base: position 7,369 of record DATEIR010000044.1, read on the forward strand.
CCGTTCTGGACTGCGGTGCGGGCTCCACACTGTGGGTGCCTCGTTACAGAGCACTGAGGCTGGCGGTGCCGTGCCGGCATGGTAACGTTCGGCAGCGGAAGGGTATGGCAAACGGGCACCGGCCCGTGACCTGGCCCTGGCCGAGGAACGAGGGTTGCGAAGGAGGCATCGTTCCCCTGGGAAATCTCCCTGGTCCAAAGGCCCCTATGACCCGGCAGGCGCAGGTCGCGGTCGTGATCCCGGCCTACAACGAGGCGCCGGTGATCGCGGGCGTCCTCGATCGTCTGGGAGGGCTCGGCTACCATCTGGTCGTGGTGGACGACGGGTCTCGCGACACGACCGCGGCCAAGGCGAGTCGGCCCGGGGTGGTCCTGGTCTCCCATCCGATCAATCGGGGTCAGGGCGCCGCCCTGCAGACGGGAATCACCGTCGCGCTCGCGCTGGGTGCCGACGTCATCGTGACCTTCGACGCCGACGGGCAGCACGACCCGGGCGACATCGCGGCCCTGGTGGCGCCGATCCTGGCCGGAGAGTGCGACGTCGCCCTGGGCTCCCGCTTCCGGGGCCGGGCGGAGCGGATGCCGCTCAGCCGCCGGCTGCTGCTCAGGGCGGCCGTGTGGTTCACCTGGCTCACGGCGAGCCTTCGGGTGAGCGACACCCACAACGGGCTTCGCGCCTTCAGCCGCAGCGCGGCCCAGCGGCTCCGCATCACGATGGATGGGATGGCCCACGCCTCCGAGATCCTGGAGGAGATCTCCGCGCTGGGGCTTCGCTGGCGGGAGGTGCCGGTGACCGTTCGCTACTCTGAGTACAGTCTGGCCAAGGGCCAGCGCTCCAGCGACAGCTTCCGCATCGCGGCCCAGGTCCTCATCGACAAGCTCCAGCGATGACCCTCTTCCAGCTCATCACCTTCCCGATCACGCTCGGGCTCGGCGTCCGGAGTGCCTATCGCCTGATCCGGGGCGAGCGGTACCGGCTGCGGGGAATCCTGGGGACGCTCCTCTGGATCGTGGCCGCGGGCACGATCCTCATTCCCAACGCCACCACCGAGATCGCCAACCGGCTCGGGATCGGCCGCGGCACCGACCTGGTCACCTACGTGGTGGCGCTGGCGTTTCTCTGGTCGTGGTTCTACTTCCACCAGAAGATCACCCGCACCGCCCGCCACGTCACCGATCTCTGCCGTGCCCTCGCGGTCGAGCGCGCGCTCCGGCAGTATCCGCCGTTTCAGGACACCCCACCAAGTGCCTCAGGGCCGGATCTCGTAGACTAGGGTCCCGCTTTCGGCGTCTCGATACAGCAGCCTGAAACGATCCGCCACCGCGGCGGTGTCACGCAGCGCGCGCAGCGCCGGGTAGATCGCGGCCTCGGCCGGGCTGTAGGTGAAGTAGCGCGCCCCCAGGCCGCGGGCGTGCGCCAGGAAGGCTTCCGGCGATTCCTGCGCCGGCACGATGCGACGAAGGCCCGCCACCCACGCCAGGTGCGGCTTGCCGCTCACCATGGCGTCGCCGGGATGCGAGCGACGCCGCAGGTCCGCCGCGAACGGGAGCAGGTACCGTGGCTCCCGCTTGAACTCCCTCTCCACCGCGGACACCGACGAGTAGCCCGCACCGGCCAGCACGACCAGACACGCCGCCCACCGCCAGCGGCCCAGGGCCGACGCCGGCGCCCCCGCGGCGCCAGGCTCCTCGCTCAGCAGGAAGTAGCACACGAGCAGGAAAAGGACAGGAAACACGAACAGGTGATAGCGGGGATAGAACCCGACCAGCCCAAGGAGCAGGTACCCGAACGCGGTGACCAGCAGCCAGGTCATCCGGCGCGCCCCGCCCCGCCGCACCATGACGAGCAGTCCCGCGCCAAGGAAGAGATACGCCGGAAAGGTGACCACCTGGTCAGCGAGGTCGGCCGGATAGTCGAGGAAGACGTCGGAGAGGTAGACCTTGATGACCCGCGAGGGCCGGTACGTCAGCACGTCGAGCAGCGAGTGGAACTTGTCCGCGTAGAGGCCCATCTGCTCGCCGTATACATCGCCGTTGGGATCATAGAAGTGCATCGCGACCTGCAGCTGCGGCGTGCCGGCGAAGGGGCTCCCATAATGAGCCGTGTTCCATACGAACCAGGGAAGCGTTGCCGCCAGGAATCCGACCACGAGGAGCGCGGGCAACGTCAGCCGCTCCCGGATGGACCGCCCGGATGGCAGCAGGAGCAGGGCGAGACCAAGGCCGGGAAGGAGGAAGAGCGTGTTCGCCCGCATGAGGTAGGCGCATCCGGCCACCACCCCGGCGAGCGCCGCATCGCGCGCCGCGATCGGCTCGCGTCGGAGCACCAGCCAGATCGGGACCATGGTGGCGAGCGCGCCCAGCAGGTCGGCGCCCGCCCGGTAGGAGTACGAGACCAGCGCAAGGAGCAGCAGCACCGTCGTGCCGAGCGCGACGAAGGGATCGAAGAGGGAGCGGACCAAGCGATAGCAGACCCAGCCCAGGGCGGTGGTGGCGAGGGCCGTGAGGAGCTTGCCCGCCACGAACGGTTCGCCCACCAGCCAGGTGGCTCCCGCGAGGATCAGGATGTAGCCCGGCGGATTGTGGCGAAAGGTGTAGGGCTCGCCCTGCAGCAGACCCACCGCCTGGGGCGCGTACCAGTTGTAGAAATCGGTCTCGAGGGTGAAGGTGCCGATCCGGTGGGCCATGCCGAGCCGGAGCGCCAGGAGCAGCGCCCCCAGGCACGCCGCCAGCGCGAGCCGGTCCGCCGTCCGCTCCGTCATGCGGAGGCCGGCCGCTGCTCCAGCGCCGCGGCCAGCGCCCGCACGGCCCGCCCGCGGTGGCTGACCCGGTCCTTCTCCTCCGCCGTCGCTTCGCCGAAGCTCTTCCCCAGCTCGTCGCTGAAGAAATAGGGATCGTACCCGAACCCGCCGGTGCCGCTCGGGCGCTCGAGGATCCGTCCGGCACAGGTCCCCTCGAAGCTCTCCGGAATCGCGCCCGGCGCCCGGAGGAGGACCAGCACGCAGCGGTAGCGTGCCCTCCGCCGCTCCGGCGGCGCGCCGGCGAGCCGGCGTATCAGCTCGGCGTTGTTGGCGGCGTCCACCTCGTCGGAGGTCCCCGACGCATTCGCCCAGCGCTTGGAGCGCACTCCGGGGGCGCCCCCGAGGGCCAGGACCTCCAGCCCGGAATCGTCGGCGACGGTCGGCAGGCCACTCCGCCGCGCGAAGTACTCGGCCTTATGCCGCGCGTTGGACTCGAAGCTGTCGCCCAGCTCGAGGGCATCCTCGTCGCCGCGCGGCGTGAGACCGGCGTCGTCGGGAAAGGCCAGGCCCACCCCGAGGGGGCCGAGAAGGCGGGCGAACTCCCGCTGCTTCCCACCGCTCCGGGTGGCCACCAGGAGCGTTACCAGCCGAGGACCTGACGCTGGGCCGCGAAGAGCTGCGCGATGCCGCTCTCGGCAAGGTCGAGGAGGATGTCGAGCTGGTCGCGGCTGAAGGAGTCGTGCTCGCCGGTGCCCTGCACCTCGACGAAACGTGCCGGGTCCAGCATGACGACGTTGGCGTCGACCTGCGCGTCGCGGTCCTCCAGGTAGGCCAGGTCCAGCCGCTCCTCGCCCTCGACCACGCCGACCGACACCGCGGCCACCAGCTGCCCGAACGGCGACGGAATCCCGGTCCGATTGGAGAGCCAGGCACAGGCGTCGGCCAGGGCGACGCAGCCGCCGGTGATGCTGGCCGTCCGGGTGCCGCCGTCCGCCTGCAGCACGTCGCAATCGATCCGGATCGTGTGCTCGCCGAAGGCCATCGTGGCCATGGCGGCGCGGAGGGAGCGGCCGATGAGGCGCTGAATCTCCTGGGTCCGGCCGCCGGGTCCGTTGCGCTCGCGGGAGGTGCGCTCCACCGTCGCGCGCGGAAGCATGGCATACTCGGCGGTGACCCAGCCCTCCCCGCTCCCCTTCTTGAAGCCGGGAACACCGGTCTCGACGCTGGCGGTGCAATGGACCAGGGTGCCCCCCATGCGGATCAGGCAGGAACCCTCGGCGTAGGGGTTGGCGCTGCGCTCCAGCACCAGGGGACGGAGCTGCTGGTTGCTGCGGCCGTCAGGTCGAGGCACGGAAACGCTCCACAAGGGCTGAGGTCGAATATCCCGCAAGGAGCGGTACCCGGACGACCCGCCCGCCCCGCTCTTCGATCCAATCGGCGCCGACGATCCGGTCCCTCGAATAGTCGGCGCCCTTCACCAGTACATCGGGCGCAAGCGCCCGGATCAGCTCGAGCGGGGTGTCCTCCTCGAAGAGGACGACACAGTCCACCGCCGCCAGGCCGGCCACCACCCGCGCCCGCGCGTCCTGCCCGGCGACCGGCCGGCCCGGCCCCTTGGCCAGGCGCCGCGCCGAGGCGTCGGTGTTGATTCCCACCACGAGCGCGGCGCCTTCCCGGCGGGCGGCCTCCAGCAGCTCGACGTGCCCGGGGTGGAGCAGGTCGAAGACGCCGTTGGTGAACACCACCGGCGCACTCGCGCTCGCTCGCCAGGCGACGGCCTGGCGCCGGTCACGAACCTTGCCCGCCGACCCGGTCATGTCGGCTCCCGACCGAAAAGGGCCTTGAGCGCGGGCGGGGTGACGAAGGTCGTCGCCATCACCATCAGGAGGACGGCGCCGAACATCTCTTCCGACAGGACCCCCGCGCGCCGGCCGATATCGGCGAAGATCAGTCCGACTTCACCCCTGGGCACCATCCCTACCCCGACGACGAGTCGCCGGAATCGCTCCCAGGGAGCGGCCCAGCCGGCCGCAAGCTTGCCGACGATCGCGAGGAGAGTGATGACGGCCGCCACGGTCAGCGTCCCCCGCGCTTCCGGTCTGGCCGGGCTCAGCAGCGCGAGGTTGACCGAAGCGCCGACGCTCACGAAGAAGATCGGGGCGAAGATCGAAGCCACCGGCCGAACCTCGTGCTCGATGGTGTCGAACTGGTTGGTCCCCGAGAGAATGAGTCCGGCCGCGAAGCTGCCGATGATGAGCGCCGAGCCGGCGAGGTCGGCGAGCGACGCCAGGGCAAGCGCGAACGCGACCGCGAAGACCAGGAGGACGTAGCGCACCCGCATCCGAACCACCAGATCGAACAGGCGCGGTACGGCGAACCGACCCACCAGCACCGCCACGACCAGGAACCCGGCCGCCACGGCAAAGGTCCACGCCACCCCGCCCGCGCTGATCGTCTTCCCGGAGGCGACGCCGCTCACCACGCTCAGGATGACCAGACCCAGCACATCGTCGATGACGGCGGCACCGATGATGATGCGCGCGGCCGGCGTGCTCATCCGGCCGAGATCGGCCAGGACCCGCCCGGTGATCCCCACCGACGTCGCCGTGAGGGTCGCGCCCAGGAAGATCGCCGCCGTCTCGATGTCGCCGCCGCTCATGGCGTGGGGGGCATAGCGCCAGTACAGGTAGCCGAGCACGAACGGCAGCACGACTCCGACGGTGGCGACCGAGAGCGCGGCGGGCCCGACCCGGAACATCTCGCGAAGGTCGGTCTCCAGGCCGATCTCGAACAGCAGCAGCAGCACGCCCAGCTCGGCCAGGACATGAATCAGCTCGGCTTCAGGGCCGCCGGCGGGGACCACGCCCAGGACGCTGGCACCCAGCACGACGCCGGCCACCAGCTCGCCCAGCACCGCGGGCTGACCGATCCGCTCGGCCAGCTCCCCGAGGAGCTTGGCCGCGATCAGGATGGCCGCGAGGACGAGAAAGAAATGCGCGACCGGAATGCTAGAGCGGCGCCTCGGCGCGCGGATGGAGGGGGAAGGAGCGCTTGAAGAAGGGAAGGTCGACGCTGTCCTGGTACTCGGCCTGGATGGTGATCCGGGGCGGGTTGCCCGCGCGCACGACCCCGAAGGCCGGCGTCTGCCCGAGCAGTGAGTCGGCCGTGGCCATGAGCCGCCGCTTGATCACGTCATCGGTGGTCGAGGGGGCGAGGCTGGCCTGGAACCGCATCGCGTCGAGCAGGCGATAGTAGCGCAGGTAGACTTCGCCGATGTGCACGCCGTAGTACAGCGCCGAGACGAACAACAGCAGCGACAGGAGACAGCCGAGGTTGCTCTCGCCCCGCCGATCGCTCACCATTGCGATTGGGCTCCTTCGACGATGTTGGTGACCAGCTTGTCCAGCGCCTTGGTTCGCCCCTCCACCTCTCGGCCGGGGGGATAGTCACCCTCGAGGACCAGGCCGTTGCGCTGCCAGAGCGGCTTGCCCGCGTGCTGATCCAGAATCTCCACCGACACCGTGATCTGCACCAGTCGGCGGGTGACGGTGGGGGTCTCCCCTTCCTGGGCGTTGTAGGCGACCGGGCGATCGGGCTCGTAGCTGGTGATGGTGCCGCGGACGACCGCATCGGCCTGGTTCTCGCTCGCCTGACGCAGGCCGAGCCGGCCCTGCACCGCCTCGCGGACCCGGGAGTTGACCTCTGCCGTGAGGGTCGGCTCCGCCGTCTGGTTCTCGAACGGGAGCACGGCCACCGTTTTGATCGACGGCGGGAGACCGCCACCGGCGAAGCCGTAGAGACAGCCGCCGAGCCCGAGCAGACTAAGGCTTATGAGGAGCCCAGATATCCGGCGCAAAGTCCGCCCGCGCAGTGGAAAGGAATGTGAGGTCGAGTCGCGCCGGCACGCTCGGCACGGTGAGCCGAGCGGTCACCGGCACGCCCAGGCTGTCGAGCGTGGTCTCCGCCTTCCCGACCAGCTCGCCGCCCCGGCGGACCGTGGTCACCATGCGCTGGGGCTTCCCGGGTGTGCGGACGTAGGCGATGGTGTCGCCCCCGTCCGCGTACTCCCAGGCCGTGGTGTGCTCGTCCTGGACGCCGCGCACCTCGGTGCCCGGGGCGGGCATGCGGGCGACGCCGAACATGGCCCACATGAGCGGATAGCTGGGCACCATCTTCTTGATCGCGTCGGGCGGCTCGATCCAGAGCGGGGTATCCCCGACGACCGCCGCCGACGATGCGCCCGATCCGAACGGCCCCGCTACGTCGAACCGCATCGAGTCCGGCGGAGCGATCCGGGCGCTGCCGCGCCCGCCCGCGCTCGACTTCTCGTCCCGGAAGAGCCATTTGAACTTGTGAATGCGGTGGTCCTTCGGCACCGTCGCAGCCACCCACTGGGCCACCTGCGCCGAGCTGATCGGTTCCGCATTGGCGGGCACCACCGCGCCGGGGGCGCCGTGGCAGCCGGCGAGCAACAGCACAAGATATCCGGCCTGGGCCGGCCGGTCAAAGAAAAGGCGTTGCGCCACTAGAAGTTAGGCCCGATGAAGAAGGTGATGTAGCTGGGCTTGCGCTGGTCCCGGTCCAAGGCGTACCCCCGGAAGTTATCGCCGCTGAAGCGGCGACCCACGTCCATCCGGACGACCGCCAAGGGTCCGAAAGCCATGCGGAAGCTAATGCCGTAGCTCCCGATGTAGTCACGACCCACGTGGGCGAAGCTGGCCTTGCCCACATCGGTGTATATGGCGGCCTGGACCTCGGGAAACTGCATGTCGCCGAACGGGGTGCCCAGCGTGAGGTGGGTCAGGACCGGGAAGCGGACCTCGTGGTTCAACATGTACGCCTGGGTGCCGACGATGTAGCCGAAGAGGGGGTACCCGCGCAACGCGAGGCTGCCGCCGATGTTGGTGCGCCGTGGCCGGTCGCCGCCGCTGTAGAACCCGTAGGCCCGCAACGCCCAGGTGCTCCGCTCGCCGAGACGGAGATACTTCCGCCAGTCGCCGGTGACCAGGTAGCTGTCGAACCGGCTGTTGGTGAAGTCGGTGGACAGACCGGTGGTGATGCTGTACCGGCCGCCGTCGATGGGACCGCTCGCGACGCTGAGCGAGGCGTCGTGCACGTAGCTGAGGAAATGAGACGCGATCCAGCCGACCCGGCGGGGCTCGTCCACCGGCAGAGTGAAGTCGGTGCGGTCGGAATGCTCGAAGGTGAAGATGCCGTCCACCCGGGTGAAGCGGCTGATCGGGAAGCGGATGAGACCCAGGGCGCCGGCCGCGGTCTCCTGGTAGGCGACGACCCGGTCGCCCTCGAAGTTGCGTCCGGTGGTGCGGAAGGCGCCCAGGCCCCAGTTGAGGCGACGGGACTGATTCACGTATACGGCGTTGGCGTTGATGTTGGCGACGATGCTGCCGAGCTGGCGGCCCTGGAACGAGCCGATGGACGCGTACACCTGGTTGTCCTCCAGCAGGTCGCTCGCCACGAACACGAATCCCTGCGACGCGCCGTAGCCCGGAACCACGACCGCGCTCCCGGCCACGAAATCCATCGTCATCTTGCTCTTGTAGGGCTCGCGCCGGGCCAGCAGGCTGCCGGCGCTGTCGCCCGGCGTCACCCAGCCCCACTGCCCCGCGGGCTTGGTCTCGCCGAGCGCGAACTCCTCGGTGCGGGCGGCGCTGTCGACCGGGTAGCGATAGAGATTCCAGCTCAGGTTGTGAAACCCCCCGACCACGAGGCCGGAGGTGTCGGGCAGGGGCACCGCGTCGAAGGCGCCGCTCCAGGAGGACGTCTCCCGCCGGCCGTTGCCCAGGGTGTCCACCGAGAAGACGTTCAGCACGCCGTCCCGATCGGAGGTGAAGTAGATCCGCCCGTCGGCGCCCCAGGAGGGCGACTCGTCGGTCCACCTGCCGGAGGTGAGCTGGCGGACCTCGTTGCGGCGCAGATCGAGGAGGAAGAGGTTGGTAGCGCCGTCCTTGCCGTCCGCGGTCCGATCGGACGTGAAGACGATGCGCCGCCCGTCCGGGTGGGGCGCCGGGTCGAGATCGCGATACCGGTCGTGGGTGAGCGGCTCGATCGTCCCGTCGGGCAGCAGCACCCGGTAAATGTCGGACACGCCGCTGTCGCTCAGGCCGCTCAGGACGATACTGTGCCCGTCCGGCATCCACTGCGGCGAAAGCAACGAGACGATCCCCGGAAAGCGGTACCGGCCGCGCACCTTCTGATGCTTGAGGTCCCAGATCACCAGCGCATCGCGGCCGCCGAACCGTGAGGTGAACAGCAGGAAGCCCGGCCGACTGGCATCCATCCGGGAATCGAAGGCGTGGAACGCCTCGAACTCCGGATTGCGCCCTCCGGTGAGGACGGTCCGGGTGAAGTCCCCGTCCAGCGAGCGGCGGTAGATCGAGACGTACCCGTGGTTGGGGCTGAGGTACGCGACCTGGCCGCCATTGCTGTCCGGCACGTAGGCCGCCTTGACCGCGAGCCGCGCGACCTCCCGTCCCAGGACGGACAGCGGCGCGAGGGTGTCCACGGACGGATAGAAGCGCCGCCGCATCGCGAGCTGAAACTCCTCGTCCAACTGGTCGATCGAGCGGCCGTAGACGCCCTGGAGCGCCGCTTCGAACGTCTCGTAGCGGTTCTGCTCCTTGTACATCAGCGGAATCCGCCAGTCGCCGTAGGTGTCGGCCAGCCAGCGGTGGATCTGCCCGCCGATCGGGTAGACGATGGGGCTGTTGACGTAGCTCAGGGTCCGCATCGGCGGGAGCCGGCCGGTCATGGTCAGGTCGCGCAGAACCATGTCGTCGCGCGCGTCCTGGCCGCCCGACCAGAGCTCGGCCAGACCCTCGGACCACCAGAGGGGAAAGTCGAACCGGGTGTGGCGAGGGGCGTCCAGGTAATTCCGGGTCAGGAGGTCGAGCTGAAAGACGTGCACCATCTCGTGGCGGATGGTGTGGCGGAACTCGGCGAAGTTGCCCCGGAACGGCAGGGAGACCCGGCGCTTGAGGAAGTCGGTGACGCCGAGGAGCCCTTCCGGCGGAGTGAAGGGGAGGACGTTGGTCTGCTCGAAGTCGGTGTGGCTGGCGTAGACGATGAGGGGGATGCGGGCGCCCACCTCGTGGCCGAACTGGATGGCCAGGGTATCGTAGCTGGCCTCGGCGTAGGCCAGGGCCGCGGGCGTGAGCTCGGCTTCGGCGGGATAATAGTACAGGTCCACGTGCTCACCCCGGAGCACGTGCCAGTCGAGCCGGCGGTACTGGATCTTGTTCTGACCGAAGCTGAAGTACTGGGCCTCCGCCGAAGTCGGGCCCGCCGCCAGGGCGGCCAGCACCCCGAGCAGCGGACCGAGGCGGAAGAACCAGCGCGCGGCGCTGCCAGTCATGCAACCCTTCCTCAGCCGGCGGCCGCGCGCACGACCGCCGCCGCCTTCAGTTCATGCGAATCGTCCGGATCATCTCGCCCTGGGAGATCCGGACCAGGACCGCGAGCCCGCCCACCACCTTGCCGAAGATGGTGTAGGTCCCGTCGAGGTGGGGCTGGGGACTGAGATTGATGAACCACTGGCTGCTTCCGGTGTCGGGACCGGAAAGCGCCATCCCCACCATCGGCGCCTCGTACCGCAGGAGATTGATCTCGTCACGGATGGTCCCGCCCGGGCCGCCGAAGCCATCCCCGCGCGGGTCTCCGTCCTGGATCACGAAATCGGGCACCACCCGATGCCAGCGATGGCCGTCGAAGAACCGCCGCTGCACCAGCCGGACGAAGTTGGCCACCGTGAGCGGGGCCTCGGGCCCCTGGAGCTGTACCTCCACCACCCCACGCTGCTCGGTATCGATCAGCACGTGCGGCCGCGCGATCGAATCGGCGGCCAGGATGTACCGCGCGGCCACGTCGCGGTAATCCTGCGCGGTGCGTCCGGTCTCGATCGGGTAGGCGGGCCCCCAGCGTGCCGCCGCCTCGGGCCAGCGCTCCTCGGCCCAGCGGCGAAGCAGGTAGTCGCGCGGCCGGCCGGCGGTAGCGAGGAACTCCGCGTCCACCCGGCTCCGGCCGTCGGGTCCGCTGTGACGGATCGCCAGGATGCCGTCGAGCGCCGCCAGGGCGGCGTCCGGAAACGAGTCCCTGGCCGACCGGCGGTACGCGGCCACGAGCGCCGGGAGATCGGCAAGGTCCCCGGCGCGGGAGACGACGTCCCCCGCCACGCTTCGCACACCCGCATCGGCATGGCCCAGGAGCCGGCGCGAGGCCGCCAGCAGGGCCGGGTCGGAGCCGGTGACCTTCCCGGCCCAGGCCTGGAG
>DATEIR010000045.1:0-26184 GCA_035278885.1 Gemmatimonadales bacterium
CGCCCGAGACGGGCGCCGAGGCCTCCTGCAAAACGCTTCTCCGTCGTGCCGGAGACGGGTCAGGACATCGTGGGGAGGTGCCGCCCGTAGCGCCGCTCCCAGCGCCGGAGCGACTCGAAGGACAGGTTCTCGATCTCGACCGAGACGGTGCGCGCCGCGGCCACCGCGGCTTCGAGGTCAGCTTGGTCGGTGTCGGTCATTTCCCGACCGCGCACCTCGGCGACGCTGAGCATCACGGTGAGCTGGTTGTTGACCCGGTCCTGGAGCATGAGCCGCATCTGCCGGAGCAGCGCCTGACGCCGGAACCAATTGTGCCGGTGGACGGCCCAAAGGATGAAACCCTGCAGCCAGACCAGGAACGTGAGCGCGAGCCCTTTTTCGCCCCCGGGGAGCTCGGATAACGTCACGCCGATCGCGACCAGCACACCCACGGTGGTGAGGAAGAGCTCGAAATACTCGCTCAGGATCACCCGGATTCTCCGCGTACGGAGTTGCGTCACAGGGACCTCATAACAAGGGGAGACCGGGCTGTCGCCGATCGACCGCAACTGGTGTGTCAGGGGGGTCTGTAAGTATCGAAAGTTCAGGCCACGATGTCCAGTGCCAGCGCTGGCACAGGCCGTAATGAAATGCCCCACCGGAGAAGCCAACCTCCAGTGGGGCAATTGTTTCTAGATCGCGAAATCGGTCAGGCAGCGAGCTCGCGCAGCTTGTCGCCGTGCTGCTCCCGGAGCTGGCGCAGCGCCCGGTCGCGAAGCTGTCTGATCCGCTCGCGGGTGACGCCCATCATCCGGCCGATCTCCTCCAGGGTGCGGCTCTTTCCATCGTCCAGGCCGAAGTACAGCCGCAGCACCTTCGCGTCTCTCGGCGGCAGCGCGGCGAGCGCCGTCTCCAGATCATGGGTCCGGCTGTTGGCCAGCGTGTTCGCGTCCGTCCCTTCCTGCGCCAGCGGAACGAAGCGCTCGAGCTGTCCGCGGTCGTCGGCCTCGCGAACCGGGTGGTCGAGCCGCATGGCCTCGATGTGCAGCGCGCTGAGTGACCGCACCGCATCCCGCGTCAATCCCGTGGCGGACATGAGCTCGTCGGTGGTCGGCGCCCGTCCGAGCCGCTCGGTGAGCAGGACGGTGGCCCGGCCCAGCCGGTTCAGGTCGGCTGTCCGATTGAGCGGGACCCGGACCGGCCGGCCATGCCGTGCGATGGCGGCCTGGATCGCCTGACGAATCCACCAGACGGCGTAGGAAATGAATTTGACGCCACGATCCGGGTCGAACTTTCGCGCAGCCGTCATCAGCCCGACGTTGCCTTCGCCGATCAGATCCATGAGCGGAACGCCCCGGTTCTGGAACTTCTTGGCGACAGAGACCACGAAGCGGACGTTGTGACGGGCCAGCCGCTCCTGCGCCTCGATGTCGCCCTTGAACGCGCGCCGCGCCAGAGCCGTCTCTTCCTCCACCGTGAGCAGAGGGATCCGGCTGATCTCCTGCAGGTAGAAATCCAGGCTCTCCCGGCCCTCGTCTACCGCCTTGGGGAGCTGGCTCGTCCGTGCAGGACGGCGCCCGCGCGCACGCTTGGTACCTGCCACTGTGGCTCCTGTTCTTGCTCGCCCCTTCCGGCCTGATCGGGCCTGAATGGCAAGCCGCTGTCAGAAAACAACTTACAGGGACGACCCTCGGGGCCAGGCTCGACTACCGCCGTGGAAGCAGAGATGTCCGGCCCTGCCGAAAGGTTGCATCTCAGGTCCTGGCAAACGCTTGTCGGCTCCGACCTAACACCTCGAGGAGCGACCTGGTTCCCCGTTAATTCCGGGGCTTGGTTCGCCGGGTCGGAGCGGCCTGAAGCGGATCATCGGGCCAGTAGTGCCGAGGGTATCTCCCCTTCAGGTCCCGCTTCACCTCGAAGTAGGTGGTTCGCCAGAATCCCGCGAGGTCACGCGTCACCTGAACCGGCCGCCCCGCCGGCGAAAGCAGATGTAGGGTGAGCGGTACCGCACCACTCGCCAAGGTCGGTGTCTCCGACTGGCCGAACATCTCCTGTAACCGGACCGCGAGTACTGGAGATCCAGGGTCCGCGTAGTCCACCGGAAGCCGCGATCCCGTCGGAACGGTTACGTGGGTCGGCGCGAGCCGGTCCAGAGCGGATCGACGTTCGTGGCTCAGGCCGGTCAACAGCACTTCGGTCCAATCCACCCGACGGAGCTCCTCCAGCCGACGGATGCCGCCGAGGTACGGCCCGATCAGCTCTTCGAGCTGGGCCTCCAGCGCTGCGTCGCTCAGGTCGGGCCAGCGCTCGTCGATCCGCCGGAGAAACGCGATCCGCTGCCGGAGGACGAGTGCCGCCGGGGGCCACGGGATCCGCCCGATACCGGCCTTTCCAATACCCCCCAGGAGCGCGTTCGTGACCCGCTCGGGCTCGGGATCGTTCAGCGGGCCTTCCCGGAGTACCAGCGCACCCAGCCGCTCGCGCCGCACTGCCCGAACAGCCTCGGCGTGCGGGTCCCACTCGACCACCGATTCCTCGGCGATATCGGCGGCAAAGAGCTTATGGACGTCGCCGAGTGAGATCGGCGCCCCGAGCAGGATCTCGCTCTCGGGAAGCTTTCCGTCGAGCTCGGCGGCCACCAGATAGTCCTGCGTGCCGAGCGACTGCGGCCGGACGCGAGCGCCCAGCCCGTTCCGGAGCAGGTACCGATCAGCACCGCCGGGACGACGCTGGGCGACCCGATCGGGATACGCCAGCGCCAGCAACACTCCCGGATCGACGGCGCCCACGTCAGCCGAGGGGCTGGCCCGCGCCCCACGGCAGGCCTGCACTTCACGCCGGACCCTGCGCAGCGTATCCCGGTCCACGTCGGACCGCGAAAGCGCCCCTCGAAGCAGGTCGAGCCGGGTCCTGATGTCCGAATCGGGGACACCGTCCCCGCGCCGGAGGAGATCCCGCTCGCTCAGGAGCGCGGCCAGCTCACAGGCCGTCGAGCGATCTCCCATCTCTCTGCCGCGTATGACCATATGTGCCAGGCGCGGCGCCATCGCCAGACGCGAAAGGCGCTTTCCGTGCGGGGTCACTCGGCCGACCGCATCGAGGGCGCCGAGCTGCTTGAGCAGACTACGTGCCTCGGCGAGTGCGGCTTCGGGCGGAGGGTCGAGCCAGCTCAACTGATCAGGGTCGGCGATCCCGGCGACGGCAAGATCGAGGGCGAGCGGCCCGAGGTCGGTCTCGAGAATCTCAGGCAAGGACTGCGGGAGCAGGGTCGCATCCTCGCGCGCCGACCAGAGGCGATAGCACACGCCCGGACCCAGGCGGCCGGCGCGGCCCCTCCGTTGATCGGCCGACGCGCGGGATACCCGAACGGTGACCAGGCGGGCCATCCCGGTCCGGACCGAATAGCGGGGAACTCTCGAGAGCCCGGCATCGATGACGACCCGAACGCCTTCGATCGTGAGGCTGGTCTCGGCTATGGAAGTGGCGAGCACCACCTTGCGTCGGCCCGACGGGCTCGGGCGGATGGCCCTGTCCTGCTCTTCGGCGGAGAGACTTCCGTGCAGCGGTACGACGTCGGCGGAGACAGTCCCCCGCAGCAGCTCGGCGGTGCGGCGGATCTCGCCGGCACCGGGAAGGAAGACGAGCAGATCACCGGACTCGTCGATCAGTACCTGCCGTACCGCGCCGGCTACCTCGCCCTCCAGGCGACCGCCGGCGTGGCGGGGGCGGTAGCGGGTCTCCACGGGATAGGCTCGGCCCGGACTGGTGAGCACCGGGACACCGCCGAGCAGGGACGCGACCGGCCCCCCGTCGAGCGTGGCCGACGTGACCAGAATCCGCAGATCATTCCGCACCAGTGAGCGGCTGTGAAGGGTGAGGGCCAGGCCAAGATCCGCGTGAATGCTGCGCTCGTGGAACTCATCGAAGATCACGAGACCCACACCTTCGAGCAGCGGATCGGTTTGTACCAGGCGGGTGAGGACTCCTTCGGTGAGCACCTCGATCCGGGTGGCCGAGCTCACCATGGTCTCGTGCCGGACCCGGTACCCGACGAGTCCACCGACCGTCTGGCCGAGAAGTGTGGCCATGTGACGCGCCGCCGACCTCGCGGCCAGCCGGCGGGGCTCGAGCATCAGGATGCGTCGCCCCTCCAGCCAGGGCTCCTCCAGCAGGCTCAGCGGCACCCTGGTGGTTTTCCCAGCGCCGGGAGCGGCCTGGATAACCGCCCCGACGCTGCCCAGGAGCGCCTCCCTGACGGAGGGAAGGAGGTCGTCGATGGGCAGAGGGGTTAGACGTGGCATCGGACAACAATAAGTCCGCTTCGGAACCCGATCCGCGCAGATCGGGTTGAGAATCTGACTGGCACGGTGCCTGCATGGCGGGGTTGCCCGGCCGATGACGGCCGCAGAGAGGCGGTTGTGACGATATGACTTGCGATTACAACGGCTGGAACGACGCGCCGGAAGACGAGCGGGAATGGTTCGACCAGCACCCCGAGATCTGGGGTGGCGCCACCCGCCAGAGCGACCTTCGGCCCTACCGTGTCAGCCGGACCCGACCCACCCCCAGGCAGCAAGGCGGTATGGCCGCCTGAGCCTGATCGTGTCCCCTCCAGGTGACACAGCACACCACGTCTCCAAAGCCCTGGACCTAGCCTCTGGACGATCGGGGGCCGGCCGGGCCCCCCCTGGGCTCTCACCGGGAGACGTGCATGAAAGTGAAACTGAAGCCGCTGGGCGAACAGGTTGTGGTGATCACGGGCGCATCGAGTGG
This sequence comes from Gemmatimonadales bacterium, assembly GCA_035278885.1. Taxonomy (GTDB): domain Bacteria; phylum Gemmatimonadota; class Gemmatimonadetes; order Gemmatimonadales; family GWC2-71-9; genus CAVVWJ01. Next base: position 4,753 of record DATEIR010000045.1, read on the forward strand.
CATCGGGCTCGCGACCGCGGAGATGGCGGCAAGTCGAGGGGCGCGGGTCATGCTCAGCTCCCGCGACGAGAGCGACCTCCGCACCGCCGGAGAGCGGATCCGGGCCGCCGGCGGCCAGGCAAGCTGGCTCGCGGCGGACGTGGCGGACTTCGAGGCGATGCGGCGGCTGGGCCACGCGGCGGTCGCCGAGTTCGGTGGCGTCGATACCTGGGTCAACAACGCGGGGATCTCGATCTTCGGCCGGCTCGAGGAAGTGAGCGTGGAGGATGCCCGGCGCCTCTTCGAGACCAACTACTGGGGCATAGTGCACGGCACCCTGGCCGCACTGCCGCTGCTCAGGACCGGCGGCGCCCTCATCAATCTCGGCAGCATTCTGTCCGATACCGGATATCCGCTGCAGGGTCACTACACGGCGAGCAAGCACGCCGTCAAGGGATTCACCGACTCGCTCCGGCTCGAGGTCGAGGAGTCGGGCCGCCCCATCTCGGTGACGTTGATTCAGCCGACGGCCATCGATACGCCCTATCCGGAGCATGCCAAGAGCTACCTGGGCGTAGAGCCCAAGCACCTGCCGCCCGTCTATGCGCCGGAGGTCGTCGCCAAGGCGATTCTCCATTGCGCCGAACATCCCGAGCGCGACGTGCTGGTCGGAGGCGGCGCCAAGGTGTTCGAGATGACCGAGAAGACCACCCCGAGGCTGGGTGATCGGTTCAAGGAGGCCGCCGCCTTCGCCGGCCAGTACAGCGACAATCCCGATCGAGGCGAGGACATCCTGTACGCCCCTCGTCCCGGCGACGGGGAGGTGCGTGGCCGGTATCCCGGCCGGGTGTTCGAGCATAGTGCGTATACGGCGGCACGCCTCAACCGGAACCGGACCTGGCTGGGTCTGGCGGTGATCGGGGCGGGGCTGATGCTGGCGGCGCGGCGCGACTAGGGGCCGCCCCCGGGGCGCGGCATCTGGTCCGGTGCCGCGCCCCGGTCTATCGTTCGACCATCTGTACCCTCTTCCCACACAGCCGGGCCGCCACGACATGGATCTCCACCAGGGTCTGAGCGACCGCTACGCCGTCGAGCGCACCCTGGGTCAGGGCGGCATGGCGACGGTGTGGCTGGCCCGGGACCTCCGGTACGGCCGACTGGTCGCCCTCAAGGTTCTGGAGGCCATGCCCTCGGACCGGATGGGGGCGGAACGTTTCCTCCGTGAGATCGCGCTCGCGGCCAGGCTGCAACACCCGCATATCGTGTCGGTCTACGACTCGGGCGAGACCGCCGGGCGCCTGTGGTTCACCATGCCGTACATCGAGGGCGAGTCGGTCCGGGACCGCCTCAAGCGGGAGGGCGCGCTCGTCCCCGCCGAAGCCGTGCGCATCGCGCGGGAATGCGCCCGGGCGCTCCAGTATGCCCACGAGCAGGGTGTCATCCACCGTGACATGAAGCCGGAGAACGTCCTCCTCACCCACGATGGCAGCAGCATGGTGGCGGACTTCGGGATCGCTCGGCCGCAGACACCCGAAGCGCGGGCCCAACACCTCACCACGACCGGGCTGGTCGTGGGGACACCGCTGTACATGAGCCCGGAGCAGGCTGGCGGCTCGGACGCGGTCGATGCGAGGTCCGACGTCTACTCGCTCGGCTGCACGCTGTACGAGATGCTCACGGGCGACCCGCCGTTCCGGGCCGAGAGCGTTCACGGCGTGATCGTGAAGCACCTCACGCTGGCGCCGACGCTGCGCGGCGGGGCCGCCGGGCGCATTCCGGCGGAGCTTCGGCCCGTCCTGGCGCGAGCCCTGGCCAAGGCGCCATCCGACCGGTACCCCACCGCCGCGGCGTTCGATCGCGCGCTGGGCGAGGTGGCCGAGACCGCGGGAGCGCGGCGGGCGCGGCTCCCGCTCATCCTGGCGGCGCTGGTGCTGGTCGCGGGCATCGGGATACTGGTGGCGCGGTCGGGCGGCTCGTACCGCGGGGGCGGCGCGGCGATGGCCGGGGGCTCGGTCGCCACGGGATTCGCCCGCCGGCTGGCGCAGCTGACCTTCTCCGAAGGAGTGGAGGAGTGGCCGGCGTGGGCGCCCGATGGCGTCCGGCTCGCGTATACCGCCGAAGTGGATGGCTTCCGCCAGCTCTTTGTTCGCGACACCCGGACGGGCACCGAACGTCGGGTCACCACCGGCACGCGCGACGACATCCAGCCGGTCTGGTCGCCCGACGGACGGCGGCTGGCGTTCGTGCGCGCGACCGCCGAGCGGGGCAAGCTGGAGCCGACCGACATCAACGGCTGGTATCAGGACGGGGGCGACATCTGGATCCTGGACCTCGGTACGGGGGTCGCGGCCAAGGTGATCGAGAATGCCTTCGGTCCCGCCTGGTCGCCGGACGGTCGCGGACTCGCGTTCGATGCCACATGGGCGGGCGCCCGGCGGATCTGGGTCGCCGACACCACCGGGCGTAACCCCCGGCAAGTGACCTCCGACTCGAGCGAGGCCGTCATTCACGCCGAGGCGCGGTGGTCGCCCGACGGGCGACGCCTGGTGTTCCGCCGACAGGACAAGAGCGGCGCCGATGTCGCCACGGCCGAGCCCGGCACCGGCACTCTGGTCCGGCTCACCGCCGACAACATGCTGGACATCGATCCGGCCTGGTCGCCCGACGGCCGGCGGATCTACCTGGCCTCGAACCGGGGCGGTGGGCTCAATCTCTGGCGCCTCCCGGTCAACGCCGAGGGCCGCGCCGACGGACCGGCCGAACAGGTGACCACGGGTGCGGGCGACGACGTGGAGCCGGCGATCGCGCCGGACGGCCGACGGGTCGTCTTCGCGGTGCGCGGCATCAATGCCGACCTCTGGCGGCTGCCGGTGTCGCCGGAGACCGGACAGGTCACCGGCAGGCCGGCGGCCCTCCTGACGACGTCCCGGGTGGAGAGCCGGGGCGCCTGGTCGCCGGACGGGGGCCGGATCGCGTTCAACTCGGATCGGCTGGGTGAGATGAACATCTGGGTGCGCGAGCTGGACAGCGGCTCGGAGCGCCAGGTGACCACCGGTGCCGGCGGCGACTATCAGCCGGCCTGGACCCCGGATGGACGAGCGCTGGTCTTCTTCTCCGCCCGCGGCGGCAACACCGACATCTGGCGGGTCGCCCTGGGGGACGGCACCCTGGTCCGGCTCACCGACGACCGTTCGCTGGACACCAATCCATTCCCATCTCCCGACGGCCGCACGATCGCGTTCCTCTCCGACCGGAGCGGCCGGCTCGAGGTCTGGGTGATGGCGGCCGACGGCAGCGGCCAGCGGCAGCTCACCTCGGTCGGCGCGGGCGGCCATTTCCTGTGCTGGACCGCCGGCGGGACCGCTATCATTTTCCGCGCCGAGAGCGGCGGCCAGATCCGCACCATGCGGGTCACGCTGGCCGACGGCGCGGTTGCCCAGATGCCGGACGTCGCGAGCGGGGCGCACATGTCGCTCTCTCCCTCGCAGACGATCGTGATGGACGTGCGGGGCCACAAGGCGCTCTGGGCCTATCCGCTGGACGGCCGCCCCGCCTCGCGCGTCTTCGAATTTCCCGATCCCGACGTACGGATCGATTACCCCACCTGGTCGCCGGATGGCCGCTGGGTGCTGTTCGACCGCGCCGCCCCGCTCGGCGGCGATCTCTGGACCATGGAAGGCCTCGAGTGAAACAGAACCTGCTCCCGCTCGCACTCCTGCTGCTCGGCTGCGGCGGCGCGCCCCCCCGTCAGCCGGCGATCGCCCCCGAGGCCGGGGAGCGCCACCTGCGCGACATCCGCCAGCTCACGTTCGGGGGGAACAACGCGGAGGCGTATTTCTCGCCCGACGGACGACGGCTCATCTTCCAGCGCCAGGAGCGGGTGGATTCGGCGTGCGACCAGCAATACACCATGAACGTGGACGGGAGCCAGCTGCGCCGGGTCTCCAACGGCGAGGGGCGCACGACCTGCGGCTACTGGTACGATGGCGGCCGGCGCATTCTCTACAGCTCGACGTTCGAGCACGGGCGCGCCTGCCCGGCTCCCCCCGACCGCTCGCAGGGCTACGTGTGGCCGCTCAACGACCTCGAGATCTATACCGCCCGCCCGGACGGCAGTGACTTGGTCCGGCTCACCCGCAACGATGCCTACGATGCGGAGGCCACCGTCTCGCCCGATGGTCGCCGCGTGGTGTTCACCAGCACCCGCGATGGCGACATCGAGCTCTACACCATGAACGTGGACGGGAGCGACGTCCGGCGGGTGACTCGTCGGGTGGGATACGACGGCGGCGCATTCTTCTCGCCCGACGGGACGATGCTGGTCTGGCGCGCGGCCTATCCGGAGACCGCGGGGGATAGCGCCGATTACCAGAGCCTGCTCGCGCGCAAGCTGGTCCGGCCGACCCGGCTGGAGCTCTGGGTGGCCCGCGCCGACGGGAGCGAGGTCCGGCAGGTCACCCATCTTGGGGCGGCCAGCTTCGCACCGTACTTCCACCCCGACGGGCGGCGGATCATCTTCGCCAGCAACTATCCTGACCGGCGGAGCCGGAATTTCGATCTGTACCTGGTGAATCTCGACGGGTCGGGGCTGGAGCGCGTCACCACCAGCCCCGAGTTCGACGCCTTCCCGATGTTCAGCCCCGACGGCCGGCGGCTGGTCTTCGCGTCCAACCGCAACGCCGCCCAGCCGGGCGAGACCAACATCTTCATCGCCGACTGGGCGGAGTAGCTCCCCGGAGGGAGTGAGGGTCAGGCGCTGCCCTGAAGCTTCTGCTGGAGCTTCTTGGCCATATCGAGGTGCTTCTCGATCACCGGCTTGGCCTTCTCGATGAGCGCCTTCAGCTCGGCGTTGTCCGCCTCGTCGTGCGCCTTGCCGGCCAGATCGAGCACCGCCTGGTGCGCGCCGACTTCCTGGTCGATGTAGGTCTTGTCGAACTCGGCCCCCTTGGGCGCCGACTGCAGCGCCTGGGTCTCCTGCTGCGCCAGCGGCGTCACCGGATCATTGGCCGGCGGCTCGGGGGTCAGGTTCAGCTTCTTGGCCAGGTCCGCACCCTGCTTCCGCAGCGCGTGATGCTCGCTCATCATCAGCTTGGCGAACTGTTTCACCTGGGGATTGGTGGCCTTGGTGGCCGCCAGTGCGCCGGCGGTGCTGTCCGCGGCGTTCGCGTGATCGAGCAGCGCCACGATGTTGGCGTCGCTCAGATCGGAGGACGGGGCGGCGGCGGACGTCGTCCCGGCGGTATCAGCCGAGACGGTGCCGGTCTCGGCGGCAGCCGGGGTGTTGGTCGCTACGTCGCGATCGCGGTGGCTGTTGCAGGCGCCCAGCGCGACGGCCAGGACTAGAGCGGGAACGGTGCGGTGGATCGGCATGGCTGACCTCGTGTTGTAGCTGACGAGATCCACCGTAGCGAGCGGGGCTGCGAGGCGGGGTGACGGAGGTCACCGAGCCGCCGGGTCAGTGCCGGAGGGTAGGCCGCCAGGAGGCGCGGGCAGGCGGATCCACGGCTCGCCGGCGGGGAACTTCCTCGAGCGACACTCCGCCCGACTGCAGGATCGCCAGGGCCTCGGGGCCCTCCAGCGTCTCCTTCTCGAGCAGCGCCTCGGCCAGAGCCTCGAGTGCGACGCGGTGTCGCTCGATCGCGGTCTTGACCCGCTCGTAGAGCTGCTCCACGATCGCGCGAACGTCGCGATCCATGGCCGCGTGCAGCTCCGCACTCACCGCCCCGCCGCTCTCCCGCTCGTCGAACGCCACCAGCCCCGTGGTCGGGCCCATGCCCAGCTTGTAGACCATCTCCCGCGCGACCCGCGTGGTGTGCTGCAGATCGGCCTTGGCCCCGCTGGTGACGGCCTCTGAGCCGAAGACCACCTCCTCGGCCGCGCGGCCGCCCAGTCCCTTGCAGATCTGACCCTCGAGATACCGCCGGGTGTGGAGGACGAGCTCGCCGGGCGCGAAATGGGCCACGCCCATGGCCTGACCGCGCGGCTGGATGGTGACCTTGTGGAGGCCGTCCTCGGCGTGGAACACGAGGCCGGCGAGCGCGTGTCCGGCCTCGTGGACCGCCACCGCCCGCCACTCGTCGTCGGTGGCGCGGAAGCCGGTGCGCTCCTTGCCCAGCAGCAGTCGATCGCGCGCGATCTCGACGTGGCACCAGGCCACGGTGGACGCGCGCTCTCGCGCGGCGGCAATAGCGGCCTCGTTCACCAGGTTGGCGAGGTCGGCCCCGCTGTTCTGGGGCATGAGCCGGGCGAGGCGGGCGAGATCGACGTCCTCGGCGAGCGGAATGCCCCGCTGGCGCACGTGCAGGCGCAGGATCGCCTCGCGCTCGGCGGCGGTCGGCAGGCCCACCGCCACCGCGCGATCGAACCGGCCAGGACGCAGCAGCGCGGGATCGAGATCTTCCTGCCGGTTGGTGGCGCCGATGACGAGCACGTGCTCCCGGGGCGAGAAGCCGTCCATCTCGACCAGAAGCTGGTTCAGGGTGCGGTCGTCCTCGTTGTGGCTCTGGTTCCGTCCCCGGCGGCCGCCGAGAGCGTCGAGCTCGTCGATGAAGATGACCCCGCCCCGCTTCCGGGCATGGCGGAACAGTTTCTTGATCCGGGCCACGCCGAGGCCGATCAGGAAGCCGGTGACTTCGCTGCCGCTGATGACGAAGAAGGGGACGCCCGCTTCGCCGGCGACGGCGCGGGCCATCAGCGTCTTGCCGGTGCCTGGCGGCCCGAACATCAGGACGCCCTTGGGGGTTCGCGCGCCGACAATCTGGAACGCCTCGGGCTTGCGGAGGAACTCGACCAGCTCGCGAAGCTCGGCCACCGTGCCGTCGTGCCCGCCGACGTCGGCGAAGGTCGTGCGCGAGCGCCGGGCGGCGCCGATCCCCACTTCATGGCCGCCGCTCATCTGACGCCGCAGGATGAGGCCGACGATGGTCAGCGCGACCGTCACCAGCAGCACCTCCCGCCAGAAATCGGGGTTGAACCCACGACTCGATTCGAGCGTGATCGGCGCGCCCACGCGCTCGGCCCGATCGAGCACCGGCGTGACCTCGAAGGTCGGGTAGACGACCCGGAAGGTGCTGCCGGCGGCGGCCCCGTCCACCGGCCGTTTCCAGACCCCGCGCAGCTCGGCGCCGGGCACGACCGTGATCTCCCGAACGGCGCCCTGGTCGAGCCGGGAGAGGAACTCGGAATAGGTGATCGTGGCGGGAGCCGGCGGGCGGGCGCGCCACCAGCGCGCGGCCAGTGCGGCGGCGGCGAGCAGGGTGACCAGGCCCAGCGGGAGAACCCACGCGGCCGGCGAGAGGCGCCACCGCGCCCACCACCGGCGAATGTCATCGAGCATCGGTGCACGTCCCGGAAACACGGCCACCCGCCATGGGGGGAACGGCGGGTGCCAGCCTCGCAACCTAAGTCGGTGTCACTCCCGCTGGAAGAGCGGGACGGGGCCTAGAAAACCCGGTCGAGCACGCGCAGCGTCCCGTCGGTAACCGTTCCGAAGGTGAGATGCCCGACGAAGCCGCGCGCGTGCGCCTGCCAGGGGAACGCCAGCGGCCCGGGGGTGAGCCCGAGCGCCGGAACCAGGCCTTCATCCACGAACCCCCAGAACGCCGTGCCGAAGGCGGTGCCCACGGTCGACCCCAGGAACGCCAGCCGCCGGCGGGCGACGGCGTACGCGGCCCCGGCGCCCATCCCGAGCGCCCAATGGATGGCGCTCCCGGCCTGCTCCTGCTCTTCCTTGCTCAGCCTCCGGCCCAGCAGCTCGGCTCCCTTCTCCGCCGCGGCGCCGTACGCCGTACCGCCGCCTCGGGCGTCGTCTTCCCGCTTCCGGGCATGCCGGTCCTCACGGTCGTACAGGAGAGTCGTGATCCTGCCCATCACGTAGGTGGCCACCGCGCCGGCGATGGCGCCTTTGACCAGATCTTCGCCGACGGTATGGCGCCGGGCGCTGCGCGACATGGGAACTCCTTGGTGATCGTTTCGCCGGGGTGCCGAGCGGAGCGACGGACCTGGCTCCCGGAACACCAGACAATAGATCCGCCGGGCCCGTGGCCGATGTGACGCGCGCCGCTAATTCAGCCGCCGGCCGGTCGTCGGATCGAAGCGGTGGAGGCGGCCGGGATCCAGGCGAAGCCCGACCGCCGCCTCAGGGGCGACCACGAGATCGGGCGGAGCGATGACCCGCAGCTCCCGGCCGCCATCGGCCACGGCAGGCCGGACGTAAAGGAGCTGCTCGCTGCCCCGCGGCTCGATGACGTCCACCACCCCGTCGAGATCTCCGGACCCACGCGGCACGACGGTCAGGTCCTGGGGACGGACGCCCAGCAGGGTGCCGTCAGGCTGGGGGAGAAGGTTCATCTCGGGCGACCCGACGAACCCGGCGACGAAGAGCGTGGCGGGCCGGCGATACACCTCCATGGGCGGGGCCGCCTGCTCGATGGCGCCGTCGTGCATCACCACCACCCGGTCGCCCAGGGTCATGGCCTCTTCCTGATCGTGGGTGACGTACACGATCGTGGCGCGCAGGCGCCGGTGCAGCCGCGCGAGCTCGGCCCGGGTCTCGACCCGGAGCTTGGTATCGAGGTTGGAGAGCGGCTCGTCGAACAGAAACACCTGCGGCTCCCGCGCGATGGCCCGTCCCAGCGCCACCCGCTGGCGCTGCCCGCCGGAGAGCTGGCCCGGCTTCCGCTCGAGCACCTGCTCCAGGCCCAAGGCGCGCGCCACCTCGGAGACCCGCGCGGCGATCCGATCCGGGGGCGCGCCTCGCATGCGGAGACCGAAGCCCATGTTGGCGCGCACCGTCATGTGGGGATAGAGCGCGTAGCTCTGGAAGACCATCGCCACGTCGCGGTCCTGCGGCGGGACCGCGGTCACCTCGCGCTCGCCGATGAAGATCCGGCCCGCCGTCGGCGTCTCCAGGCCGGCGAGCATCCGGAGCGCGGTGCTCTTCCCGCAGCCGGACGGTCCGACCAGCACGACGAACTCGCCGTCGGCCACGCTGAGGTCGAGCCCGCGCGCGGCAACATGCCCGTTGGGATAGGTCTTCCGCACGCCCTCGAATCGAATCGTCGCCATCGATCAGCCTTTCACGGCGCCGGCGGTGAGCCCCTGGACGATCCGGCGCTGGAACGCGAGCACCAGCGCCGCCACCGGCGCGGTGGCCACGATGGCCGCGGCGAGGACCTGGCCCCAGGGCACCTGGTACTGCCCCCGGAACAGGGCGATCGCGACCGGGACGGTCTGCCGCTCCGGACCGAGGGTGAACGACAGGGCGAAGAGAAACTCGTTCCAGCTGTACACGAAGGTGAGGATCGCCGTGGCCGCGAGGCCGGGCACGGCCACGGGCACGATCACCTCGCGAAACGCGCGCAGCCGGCCCGCGCCGTCCACCATGGCCGCCTCCTCCAGCTCGGCCGGAAGCTGGCGGAAGAATCCGACCAGCAGCCACACCGTGAGCGGCAGCGCAAAGGTGAGGTACGGCAGAATCAGTCCGGGATAGGTGTCGATCAGCCTCAGGCTCCGGAGCAGGAGGAACAGCGGCGACACGACCGAGATCTGGGGAAACATGCTCACCGCCAGCACCAGGCCGAGCAGCGGCACCTTGCCCCGAAAGCGCAGCCGGGCCAGGGCGTAGGCACAGAGCGAGCCGACCAGCACGCTGAAGATCGTGGTGCATCCCGCGACGACGAGCGAGTTCCGAATGGGCACCCAGAACGCCCGCTCCACGAACAGCGCGCGATAGTGATCCAGCACCAGACCGGTCGGCAGGAGCGACGGCGCCTGGAACAGGCGCGCCTCCGGTGTGAGCGACGCGACCACGGTCCAGTAGAACGGGAAGGCGGTCGCGAGCACCAGGAGGCCGACGGCCAGCGCGGCCCAGCGTCCGCCCCGGCTCATCGGCGCTCCCCGGTGAGATCGGCCCCTACCACACGGATGTAGCCGACCGCCAGCAGGAAGGCGACCAGGAACACCAGCACCGACAGGGCCGAGCCATAGCCGAAGCGGAGATTCTGCAGCAGGGAGGTGAACGTGTAGAGCGCAATCGGCTCGGTGGCCGTGCCCGGGCCACCGCCGGTCATGACGTACACCAGATCGAAGACCCGGAAGGCGTCACGGGTGCGGAAGATGAGCGCGACCAACAGGGCCGGCTTGAGCAGCGGCAGCGTGATGTAGCGGAACTGTCGCCAGGCCGACGCGCCGTCGATCCGGGCGGCCTCGTAGAGCGAGGCGTCGATCCCCTGCAGGCCGGCCAGGAGCAGCAACGCCACGAAGGGCGTCTCCTTCCACACGTCACCCAGCACGACCGGGACCCAGGCGGCCAGGCGGTCCACGAACCAGATCGGCGGGTCCACCCCGAGCGAGGCGAGCGCGGCGTTCACGATGCCGGAATCGCCGTCGAACATGAAGCGCCAGATGAGCGCGGCGACCACGGTCGGAATCGCCCAGGGCACCAGGATGGCCGCCCGCACCAGCCCGCGGCCGCGGAACGCGCGGTTCATCGCCAGGGCGAGCACGCAGCCCAGGGTGAGCTCGAGCGTGACGCTGGCGACGGTGAACAGCAGCGTGTGGACCAGCGCCTCGCGGAAGCGCTGGTCGCCCAGGGCCTCGATGTAGTTGTCCAATCCGATGAACGGCCGGCCCAGCCACGGCATCCGCAGATCGTGCAGGTGGAGGGACTCCCAGACGGTCCAGGCCAATGGGAACAGGGCGATCAGCAGGATCGTGCCCACCGCCGGCAGGACGAGCGCCCAGCCGAGCCGGGCCTCGTCGTGCTCGACGCCGCGGGGCTCAGCGGGCGGCACGCGGGCTCCCCGCACCGAGGCCGACCCGGTCGAGCAGACGCTGCATCTGATCGCTCGCTTGGGCCAATGCGGCCTCCGGCGTCATTTGCCGGGTCAGCGCCCGGTGCAGCTGAATCTGGAGGATGTCGGAGAGCTGGGTGTACACCGGAGTGACCGGCCGAGGCACCGCGCGCTCCACCACGGCGCGGATCTGGGCCGGAGGAATCGACAGCGACCGCGCCAGATCCGCCTCGGCGATGCCGGTGCGCCGGGCCGGGAACTGACCCACGACCTGGGCGCGCTCGAGCATCTGCTCGGGGCGGGTCAGGTAGTCGATGACGGCCCAGGCCGCCTCGGGATGCTCCGAGTTGGCGTTGATCGCGAGCTGGGCACCGCCGAGTGCCGCCGTGGGGGAGCCGCCGGGGCCGGCCGGCATCGGCGCCACCGCGAAGCGGCCGGCAACCTCGGAGCCGGTAGAGTCCTGCAGCAGGCTGTAGGCATACGGCCAGTTCCGCATGAACGCGGCCTGGCCGTTCTGGAACGCGAAGCGCGCCTCCTCCTCGTGCCAGGTGAGCACCGAACGGGGGACGATGCCGGTCTGGAGCTGGTCCCGCATCAGGCTCAGCGCACGGATCGCCGGCGGCTCGCCCACCCGGACTCGGCCACCCTCGAGGATCGTGCCGCCGAACGCGCCCAGGTACTCGAGGAAGACGGTGACCAGGCCCTCGTAGCGTGCGCCCTGGTAAACCAGCCCCGAGCGCACGGCCCCGCTGGCGCGGGCGGCCCGGCTGATCCGGGCCAGATCGTCGAAGGTCGCAGGCGGCGATGGGGCAAGGTCGGTCCGCCAGTAGAGCATTCCCACGTCCACGAACCAGGGCATGCCGTAGAGCCGACCGGCCCAGCGGTTGGCCGCGATCGTGGCGGGATAGAATGCCGCGGTATCAGGGTGGAATCGGTCCAGCGGCAGAATCCACTCGGCGGCGGCGAACTCTGGGGTCCAGATGGCGTCGAGCTGGAGGATGTCGGGATCGCTGGCCCGGGCGTTGAGCCATTGGACGTAGAGCTGGTGACGCTGGTCGGCGGCATCGGGAGTCCGCCGCTGCTCCACCCGGATATCGGGGTGCTCGCGCATGAACCGCGCGAGCTGGCGGCGGAGAACCTCGCCCTCGGCCCCGAGCACGCTACCGGGGAAGGTGACGACCGCGGGACCCGCGGGCGCCGGGCGGGAGCACCCGGCGGCGAGCAGGGCGGCCACCGCCAACCGCGTGGCGGTGGCCGCGAGATTTCGAGCGGGTGACAGTGCGGCGTGGTGCAGAAGCGTGTCGAACGAGTTCGGGTGGCGCGGACGCACGAGAGGACCGCTACGCCGGTCCGGTCTCCACTATATACGCGTCCGCGCCGCGCCGCATCCTCCTACTCTCCCGGGCCGATCGGATCGGTGGTCGGGAGATTGGGGGCGATCGTCGTAGCATCGCCCTCGGTCTGGGGGAACGGGTTGATGCAGGTCGGGTGCTCGAACCCGTCGATCGTGCCGTCGGTGTAGATGATATTGTCGTCGGCGCCGCCGTCGGCGACTCCGGCCGGCACGTTGTCCAGGTTGAGCGCGTGGCGGAGCCGCCAGGCGATGACGTGGTCGGTGCACGAGGTATCGCCGCTCACGCCGAGGGCGCCCACCAGGTTGCCGTCGGCCGTGTAGAGCGCGAGACCGCCGCCGAAGACGTTGACCCCGCCGATGCGCTTGCCCACCATCGGATCCTTGTCAGTGCCGTAGTCCTGCGGCTTCCCGCCGTAGGCCACGTCGGGATCCACCGGATTGCTCTCCTGCAGCCCGAACAGGCTGCCGCCCGGCTGCACGGCGGCGAACAGATTGGCCGTGCTGAGCGCGAAGCCTTCGAGGCTGAAGGAATTCGCGGTGTTCGCCTTCTGGGCCGAGATCACCCGGCTGCCGGGCCACTGGTCGGCGCGGTTGGTGCCGCTGAAGACGACGGCCTGCACCACGCCGTCGCGATCGACGAAGCTGGCCCACATGTCGAACCCGAGGCCCCCGTTCTGTTCCTCCAGGATCGACTGCAGCGCCGCGCGGAGCGCGTCGTGCGAGGGGAGAAAGTCGGGCTTGGTGCTGGGATTGAGGGTTGGCTCGGTGGTACTGTCGCCGCAGGCGGCGAGGGCGAGAACACACAGTACGGCGGGCAGTGACGCGCGGACTCGCATGGCAGAGCTCCTTTCCTGCTAGGTGGGACACGACTGCATTGGGAGCGCTGAGAGGGAATCGCTATTGTACCGCGCGTGCATCGCGCTGCAAGTACCCACCCGTCGTGACCTGGGCCACGGCTCCGGCGCAGTCGACACCCGAGCATGGGTGCATGCACCGGGTGTTTCTGCTGTCGCCGGCCAACGCAGGGGGGAAGCGGGCCGAGCTGCTGCTGCGGGAGGAGGCGACTTTCCCGCTCGCCGCTCGGCTCCGGGGTATGCAAGGAATTGCGCTCGGCGAGGCGTTCAGCTTCATGAGCGGGCTGTACTTTCGCGGCAAGTTGGCTTACGCAAGGCACTTCGCCCGGCCGCCCGCGGGGGCGGCGGGTGCCCTGGTGATTACCGCCAACCGGGGACTTCTCCCGGCCGACACCTCGGTTCGCCCTGACGACCTGCGCGCGCTGGGATTGGTGGACATCCACTCGGATGACCCCCGGTACCGCCTGCCGCTCCTCGCCGCGCTCGAGCGGCTGCGCGCCATCCCCGACCTGGACCTGGTGCTGCTGGGCAGCGTGGCGACCGGCAAGTACGTCGACGTACTGCTCGAGGTCCTGGGCGAGCGGCTTCGCTTTCCTCTGGCCTTTGTCGGCCGCGGCGACATGAGCCGGGGTGCGCTCCTGCTGCGCGCGGCCCGCAGTGGGGAGGAGCTGGAGTACGTGCCGCTGCATGGAGCCGTTCGTCATGGCCCCAGGCCGCCGCGGCTGGAGCCCGCCCGATGACGGCCGCGGGGCGAGCATCGACTCGGGTGCGGCTGCCCGCCCGCGCGACGGAGGTGACGCTCCGCCTGGGCCGCCGGCCGGTCACGCTCACCAACCTGGGCAAGGTGTTCTGGCCCGAGCTCGGGATCACCAAGCGCGACCTGCTCCAGTACTACGCCGACGTGGCCTCGGCGCTGCTGCCCCACCTGCGCAGCCGCGCAATGGTGATGAAGCGTTATCCCAACGGCATTCACGGGAAGTTCTTCTTCATGAAGCGCACGCCTTCGCCCAGCCCCGAGTGGCTGGAGACCTGCGCCATCATGCACCGCTCCAAGAACCTCATCGCGTTCCCGATGGTGCAGGATCTCCCTTCCCTGCTCTGGCTCGTCAACCTGGGGTGCATCGATCTCAACCCGTGGTACGCCCGCTGCGACGACATCGACCGGCCCGACTACCTGCACTTCGACCTCGATCCGGCCGAAGGGGCGTCATTCCCTCGGGTGCTCGAGACCGCGCTCATCGTCCGCGATGCGCTGGCCGCGCGTGGCATGCAGCCGCTGATCAAGACCAGCGGCTCGACCGGAGCGCACATCTACGTGGGGATCCGACGCGGGCCGCTGCAGAAAGAGGTCTGGCGCTTCGCCAAGAGCCTGGCCTGGAGCCTCGCGCGGAAGCACCCGGGGCTCATCACCGCGGAGTACCTCATCGCCAAGCGTCCCCGCGGCCGAGTGCTGGTGGACTACAACCAGAACGCCTGGGGCAAGACGCTGGCGTCCATCTACTCGGTGCGCCCGAACCCGTTCGCCGGGGTGAGCACGCCGGTGACCTGGGCCGAAGTGGAGCACGGCTTCGGCCCCGAGGAGTTCAACCTGCGGAATGTGCCGGGACGGATCCGGCGGCGCGGCGACCTGTGGAAATCGCTGTCGAGCGCGCGGGGGCGATTTCGGCTGGAGGACATCCTCTGAGCCTGCCGCTCCACTATCCCTATCCCCCGATGGAAGCCGCCACCGCGGACACCCTTCCGGCCGGCAGCGACTGGCAATACGAGCCCAAGTGGGACGGATTCCGCTGCCTTGCCTTCCGGGACGGCGACGCGATCCGGATCCAATCCAAGGCCGGCAAGCCGCTGGGACGCTACTTCCCCGATGTGGTCGAGCTGCTCAAGGATCTGGCGCCGAGACGGTTCGTGCTCGACGGTGAGATCGTGATCCCCGTCGACGGATCGCTCAGCTTCGACGAGCTGCTGCTGCGGGTTCACCCCGCGGAGAGCAGGGTGCGAGCGCTGGCGGAGGCGCATCCGGCCCGGCTGCAGGTCTTCGACCTGCTGGTGGACGAGCGAGGACGCTCGCTCGTAAGCCTGCCGCTCAAGGAACGTCGCCCGAGACTGGAGCGGTTCGCCAAGGCGTTCTTTCCGGCTCGCGGCCGCATCGTCCTCTCGCGAGCCACCCGGAGCGCGGCTACGGGGCGCCGCTGGTTGACGGGGAGCGGCGGCGATCTCGACGGAGTGATCGCGAAACGGCTCAGCGTGCCGTACCGCTCGGGCGAGCGCGACGGCATGGTGAAGGTCAAGCGGCACCGCACCGCGGACTGCGTGGTCGGCGGTTTCCGCTACGCGTCGAAGGGTCGCGCGATCGGGTCGCTCCTGCTCGGCCTCTACGACGACGATGGCTTGCTGCATCACGTCGGCTTCACCAGCAGCCTGAAAGGTGACCAGCGCAAAGGACTGGCGGAACGTCTGGAGCGCCTGGTCGAGCCTCCCGGGTTCACCGGGCGGGCGCCCGGCGGGCCGAGTCGCTGGAGCACCGAGCGCTCGGGGGAATGGCAGCCGCTCCGGCCCGAGCTGGTGGTGGAGGTAGGCTACGACCATGTCTCCGGCGATCGTTTCCGCCATGGCACCCGCTTTCTCCGCTGGCGCCCCGACAAGGCCCCGCGACAATGCCGGC
This sequence comes from Gemmatimonadales bacterium, assembly GCA_035278885.1. GTDB lineage: Bacteria > Gemmatimonadota > Gemmatimonadetes > Gemmatimonadales > GWC2-71-9 > CAVVWJ01. The sequence goes on from DATEIR010000045.1 coordinate 20,395, forward strand.
TCAGCCAATTGCGGTGATGGCGGTCACCTATGGGATCGGCGCTGAGCGGTATGCTGTCGATGGCCGCATGAAGCGGCGCGAACGACAGCTACGGAGGACGTATGGCAAGCAATCGGACCTGGAATGACGAAGACGCCTTCTGGCGCAGCAGCTTCTCGTCCCGGCCCTATGCTGCGGGTGGCACCTACGAGGACTTCCAGCCCGGGTATCGCTACGGCTTCGAGTCCGGCACGCACCACATGGGCCGGAACTGGAACGACGTGGAGCCGGATCTCAGGACGGGTTGGGATAAGTATCAGTTACGCGGCAATTCGACCTGGGATCACATCAAGGACGCGGTTCGCGATGCCTGGCACCGGGTGACGGGGCAGAAAGACCTGGACGCCGATCGTATGAGCGAAGCGAACGTGAGCAACATGAGTCGAGGGAAGACGTTGTAGCGAAGTGAGCAGTGCCGCACCAGGGCGCAAGGGACTGGGAGATTCGTTCGCCGGCGGGCTGGCGCTCGGGTAGCTCAGTTCCTTGTGTCCCGCGGTGGGTCGCTAGACGGCCCCGTGGTTTCCGTCCCGGAAGACTCCCAGCACACGCTCTCCCCCGGCTTCCCGGAAGGCCGCCGCCGAGACCGCGCTCTCTTCCTCGGCACGGTGGAGCAGGCGCACGAAGGTCGGGTCGCCGCGCAGGCTGTCGAGCCAGGGGTCCTGCAGGAGGACACGCGGGCAGGTGAAGCCGCCGGTGACGACCCGCTCCAGCATCTCGAGCGCCTCCTGCCTGGCACCGACGTAGGCGAGCTCGCGCGCGACCAGATACAATCCTTCCGGATCGTGAAAGCCGGTCCCCAGCATCTCGCGGGACGCCTCGACGCATTCCTCGCGCTTCCCCTGCATCGCGGCCCGGAGCGTCGTCAGAAAGAGCCACTCGCCCCCGGTAGGCAGCTGCTCTTCGAGTCGCGCGACGCCCTCCAGCGCCTCCTCCTGCCGCCCCAGCATCCAGAGACTCATGTTGCGCAGCACCTGGAGGTCCTCCAGGTCGGTGAACAGCGCCTGCTCGTAGCGGCCCAGCATCCAGTAGGTGTAATGCACGCTGGTGCGGATGCCGGGGTCGATCCGGCGGGCGCGCCGGTCGGCTTCCAGCGAGGCGTCGAGCAGGCCGCAGAACCGGCAGGCTACCACCAGGCCGGCATACAACTCGGGGTCGGCGGCGCCATGCCGGGTCAGCCCCAGGAGACGGCGCATCGCATTCCGAGCCCCGGCGAACTCCTCGATCTCGAAGAAAGTGTAAAGGTTGTGGGCCAGCGGCAGATCCGGGTTGAGCTCCAGGGCGCGCCGGAATGCCGCCTCCGCCGCCGCGAGATTCTCCTTGGGATCGCCGGTGAGGTACTTGGCCATCACCCGGTAGACTCGGCCGAGCCGGGCCCAGGCCGGCGCGTATTTCGGGTCGAGCTCGACGCAGCGCCGGTAGAGGTCGCGCGCGGCGATGAGCCGGCTCGGGTTGGTCGACTCCCCCAGCGTATTCGCGCGGAGATAGTGCTCGTAGGCCTCGGCGTTGGCGGGGATGTCGTGCCGCAGCGCGGCGCGATCGCGGGCGCTGAGGGGAATCGCCAGCGCGTCCACGATCTCGCCGGTCAGGTCGTCCTGCAGCTTGAAGATGTCGGTCAGCGCCACCTGGGCGACCCGGGAGATCAACACCGTGCCGCCCGGCGCCTCCACCAGCTGGGTCGAGACCCGCACCTGGTCGCCCGCCCGGAGCAGCGTCCCCATCAAGGCTACGTCCACCCCGGCCTCGGCGGCGAGCGCCTTGAGATCCGGGGTGCCCTCCGCGAACCGCGCCGCGACCGCCGTGCTCCGGACCGTGAGCGACTCGAGGCTGCTGAGGGAGCTGGAGATGGCCTCCGGCAGCCCGGAGGCGAGAAAGTCGATCTCGGGATCCGGCCGGAGCACCTTGAACGGCAGGACGATGAGCCGGGTGACGGTGCGGACCTGGCGGGTGGGCCCGGTATCGACCATCGCCAGCGCATCCCGCACCGCCTGCGCCATGGCCCGCACGTCCTGCCAGCGGTCGGACGGACGCTTGGCCAGGGCGCGCTGGATGACCCGGTCCGCCGCGATCACGTCCGCCTCCCCGACGAGCGGCGGCGGCTGCTCGCTGAGCACCGCGTTGTACACCGCGGGCAGGGTGCTCCCGGAGAAGGCGGGGCGACCGGTCAGCATCTCGAACAGGATGGTGCCGAGACAGAAGACGTCCGTCGGCGGGCCGATCGGTTCGTCGGAGAGCATCTCCGGCGCCATGTAGCGCGGCGTGCCGAGGATGGTGCCGCTCCGGGTCACCTCGAGGTCGCCGGCCGACAACGCGGGCGGCCTGGCCAGGCCGAAGTCGAGCAGCTTCACCCCGTGTGGGGTGAGGAACACGTTCGACGGCTTGAGGTCGCGGTGAACGATGCCGCGCGCGTGCATCGCCTCCAGCGCGGCCAGGATGCCGAGCGTGATCTGGAGCGCCTCGTTGACGACGATCGGGCCACGCGACACGCGCGCGGCGAGCGTCTCGCCATCGAGTAGCTCCATGACGACGAAAAGCTCGTCGCCTTCCTCGCCCAGCTCGTAGACCTGACAGATGTTGGGGTGACTGATACCGGCGGCGGTGCGGGCCTCGCGGACCAGCCGGTCGCGGAGGGTGGCGTCACCGCTGAACGTCCGAACCCGCTTGATGGCGACCAGGCGGCCGAGTCGTTCGTCCCGAGCCTCGTACACTACTCCCATGCCGCCCTCCCCGAGCTTTCGGGTCAGGACGTACTGGCGAATGGTCTCGAGCTTGGGTGCGGAGGAGGCGGCGGGCTCGGAGGCCCGCTTGAGCCAGCCGAACATGGGGGAAAGGTAGGAGACTGGGTGGGTTGGGGGCTAGGAGGGGCGGAGGGGCGGAGGAGCGGAGGAGGGGAGGAGCGGAAGAGCGGAGGAGCGGAGGAGCGGAGGAGCGGAGGAGCGGACCAAGGGATAACAGAAAGTGCTCGATGAGCCAGACGGGGGGTGGGCGGCGTATACCAGAATGAAGGGCCCGAGTCGGGCCCGCTGCCCTGGTCCGGAAGGAGGCCACCGATGCGCGCACCCGTCTTTGGGCTCAGCACTACGCCCGTGGCGGAGATCAAGTCCGAGCTGCGGCTGCAGCTCGAGCGCGATCTGCTGGCGCTGGTGTACCGGTCGCCACGTTGATGGCGGGCAAGACGGGGCTGCCGATGCGCTACCGGGGCGTCCAGGCCGGTGACGCGCCGAAGAGCCCGTCCACGACGCCGATGCGGTAGGCCACAAGCACGCCGAGGCCGATGCTCAGAAGCCCTGCCGCCACGCGCAGGCCGTGCTGCATCGCCGGCAGCCGCGCTCCGGCGCTGGCGAAGGGCCACGCCAGCCCGGCGGTGACGAGCATCATCCCCGCGATGGTCCCGATGCCGAAGACCAGGAGGTACAGCATGGCCCAGCGCGGATCCGGAATGGTCGCCAGCACCAGCAGCGCGACCGCCGCCGAGCCCGCCAGGCCGTGGACGATCCCCACCACCAGCGGCCTGACCAGTCGGTAGGCGCCGAGCGCGCCGAGCCGGCGGTCGAGCCGGGCCAGCGGGGTCTGATGCGGTGCATGGGGATGCGACTCGGGCTCGTGGCGATGCGCGTGGGTGTGCACGTAGTCGCCGTGGGGGTGGGCGTGCACGTGCACCGGCTCGTGGTCGTGTCCGCCGGGCGCGGCGGTCACACGCAGCCCGGGACGGTCCGACAAGGTCGCGAGCCCCAGCGCCACCAGCATGATCCCCACCGCGAGCTCGAGTCCGAGGCCAACCCTCGGCGGGATCACCCAGCCGAGCAGGACGATCCCGGCACCGACGACCAGAATCGTGAGCGTATGCCCCACGCCCCAGACGGCGCCGATCAGCGCCCCCCCGGTCCGGCTCCGGTGGCGGGCCACGATGGTGGTGACGGCGACGACGTGGTCGGGGTCGGTCGCGTGCCGCATCCCGAGGAAGAAGCCCAGGAGGGCGACGGTGAGAGCGTCATGCATCGCGCGGGAAGATGGCGGGGAGGGGGCCAGGTGGCTAGGTGGCTAGCTTACTCCAGAGTCATGCGAGACACAGCGCTGGACCCGACGAAACGGCGGCTTCGAGCGCTCGTGGTGAGCGCGTCGGCTCTCACGTGCTGCCGGGCGCAGGCGCAGACCACCGACCCGGTACGGTGGCATCCCGTCGCCGACGTCGGCCTGCCCGGTCCCGCCGCGCGGTTCGATTACCAGACCATCGACGGTTCCGCCGGCCGGCTCTGGATCGCCCACATGGGAGCGGGCGAGGTGCTGGCGTTCGACCTGCGGTCGCGCCAGGTCGCGGCGAGGGTGCCGGGCATGCCGGGCGTCACGGGTCTGCGTGCGGTGCCCGAGCTCGGCCGGGTGTTCGCCGCCCTCAGCTCCGCGCACGCGGTCGCGGTGCTGGACAGCCGGAAGGGACAGGTCGTAGCTCGGATACCGTCCGGCCGCTTTCCGGACGGCCTCGCCTACGCACCGCGGGCGCAGAAGCTCTACGTCTCGGACGAGTACGGGCGGCAGGAGCTGGTGATCGACGTCCCGACCTCGACGGCCCGCCGACCGGTTCCCCTGGGGGGAGAGGCGGGGAATACCCAGTACGACCCGCGCTCCGGACACATCTGGGTCGCGGTGCAGACGCGAGACGAGCTGGCGGAGATCGATCCCGGCACCGATTCGGTGGTGGGACGCCTTTCCATACCGGGCGTGAAGGAGCCCCACGGGTTCTCACTCGACTCAGCCCGCGGTCTCGCCTATGTGTCCGGGGAGGGCAATGCCACCCTCGCCGTCGTGGACCTCGGGCGGCGAGCGGTCCGGCACACCTACTCGGTCGGCAGCGAGCCCGATGTCGTCGCGCTCGACCCGGTACGGCGCCGGCTCTTCATCGCGTCCGAGTCCGGGGTGATCGCCGCGTTCGAGACCGCAGCGGATTCCCTCGTGCCGCTGGACCGGTACCTGGCTCCCCATGCCCACTCGGTCGCCGTAGACCCGGCAACGGGCCTGATCTACGTCCCGCTGCAGGATGTAGCCGGACGACCAGTGCTGCGGATCCTCCGGCTCGACTGAACGCCGCCGTCCCCTCCGCTACGGCGGGCGGGCGCCAACGGCCGTCTTTTCGCTTGCCACTCGAGAGGATTCCCTGCCCGGCCAGCGGGTCGCGGAGTGGCGCTTAACGGTCGGCGGCCGTCCGCGTCCACCATCCTCAGGCGCACCCCGCCGGCCCGTCCGGCGCAGACGGAGCGCCGGTAACCGCCACAGTCCCATATCAGAGGATGGTATGCACCGACCGCTGTCCCTCGCCCTCGCGCTCGTGACCGCCGGCCTGCTCGGCACCGTCACCCAGGCCTCGGCCCAGCAGAAGACCACGTCGACCACCCCCCACACCGCTACCGCCAGCATGGCCGACTCGGCCATGTGGCACATGAACCCCGCGGAGCGTCTGCTGAGCAAGAAGTCCGACCTCAAGCTCACCGACGACCAGGTGAAGAAGCTCGAGCAGCTCAAGACGAAGTTCGCGGGCCAGACGCTGCCCGACACCGGCAAAGCGGCCTACCAGGCCCGCAAGGACCAGAGCAAGGAGGCCATGGCCGTGCTGACCAAGGAGCAGCAGGAGAAGGTGCACGCCATGCATGCCGAGCACCATGCGGCCTACAAGTCCCAGCACCATGAGCACCAGGGGACGGCCGCCGCGGATACGGCCAAGTCCTAGCGGTTCCCCAAACGAACGAGCCGGCCGCCTCCTGG
>DATEIR010000046.1:0-39067 GCA_035278885.1 Gemmatimonadales bacterium
CGCGGCGTCTCCCTCGGTCAGGGGCGGGACAGACACCCGCCCCAGCAGCCGGTGCAGCGTGGGGTCAGGGACCGGGTCGCGGTCCCACGCGCCATCACCCGTCATCGAGTGCCTCCTGAAAGGGCGCCAGCCGCTCCCGCAGCGCGCGCCGCCCCTGGTGCAGGTACCACCGGACCGTTCCCGGATTGAGCCCCAGCATTTCCCCGATCTCCGCCCCCGAGAAGCCATCCAGATCGAAGAGCTGGACGATCAGGCGCTGCCGCTCCGGCAGCTCGGCCAGCGCTCCCAGCACCGTATCGGCCAGGTCCGACCGCTCCGCATCGGCCGAGGGATCGGCCGTTCCCGGGTGGCGCTCCGACTCGAGCGGCTCAGCGGCCCGGCGGGCCAGCGACTTCCGGAGGTTGAGCCCACGGGTCCACACGATGCGATAAAACCAGGGCCCGAAGGGCCGGGAACGATCGAACGTGCGGAGGTTGGCCAAGGCCGTCAGGAACGCCTCCTGGACCAGATCCTCCGCATCCTGCCTGTTGCCCAAGAGCCGGTACGCGACGTTGTAGGCCGGCCGGAGATAGCGCCTGACCATCGGCGCGAACGCCTCGGGATCGCCGGCCAGCACCCGCTCGACCGCCGCGGCATCCGCCGCGATATCGTCCCGAGAGCCCGGGCCCTCGGACAGGCTCACCGGCTGCCCGCCCGGGAAATCCCCCGCAACCAGGGTGTATACACCCCGGCTGCCGGCCGCGTTGGCCCAACGGGGGGACCTGCCCAGGTGTATATCAATCAGCCATCCTCACTTGGTGCGACCCGGCCGATCGCTGGTGAATCTGAGTCGCGGCGCCTAGGGATGTCTTTGCGCCAGCGGCCGGATAGCATTGGAGGTCGGCCGGGCTTCCGAACTGTACAGGATACTGACTCCCATGCGTCAAGTCCCGCTCGCGCTGGCCCTGTGCGCCCTGCTCGCCGCTCCCGGAGCGCTCAGGGCTCAGGACCGGAGCGTCACCCTGGCCGACGCCATCCGTCTGTCCGAGCGGGTCCAGCCCGGTGTGGTGCGTGCCGCCGGCGAGGTGACCACCGCGGCGGCTCAGCGGCGCAGCGCCTGGGGGTCCTACCTTCCGTCGGTCACGGCCAGCTCCTCGGCCAGCGACTTCTTCAGCGAGGGCCCCTCGCGGGTCGATCCGGTGACGGGGCAGGTGATCAACGGGAATACCACCAATCGAAGCGTCAGCACGTCGCTCAGCGCCAGCATGGACCTCTTCACCGGCTTTCGTCGTGGGGCGGAGAACCGGGCGGCCAAGGCCGGGCAGGCCGCGGCGGAAGCGTCGCTGATCGATGCCCGTTTCCAGCAGGCGCTGACCACCACCAACCAGTTCTTCAACGCGCTGGCCGCCGCCCAGCTGGTCAAGGTCCGGCAGGCGAGCGTCCGCCGGGCCGAGGAGCAGCTCAAGGTCTCGGTCAATAAGCTGCTCGCCGGGTCGGCCACGAGGTCGGACACGCTGCGCTCGCGGGTCACCCTGGGCAGTGCCAACCTGGACCTGATCCAGGCCGGCACCGCGCTCGCCACTGCGGAGGCCGAGCTGGGCCGGCTGATCGGCCAGGGCGGCCGGGTGCAGGCCGCCGACGACTCCGCGTTTTACCAGGTCGTGGCCCCATTGGATACCGTCGCGATCCGCACCGAAGCGGAGGCCCAGTCGCCCCTGGTACGCAGCACGGTGGCCCAGGCCGATGCCGCGCGGGCCGGGCTCTCCGCGGCCAAGTCGGGCTACTGGCCCAGCCTGACGCTCGGGGCGGGCACCTCCTGGAACGCCACGGGCGCCAACGACTACGACCTGTTCAACCAGCGTCAGCTCACCCTGGGCCTGCGCTGGAACCTGTTCGACCGATTCGACCGCGAGCTGGGAATCGCGCAGCAATCCGCCAGCCTCGATGTGGCCGACGCCACCGCGGCCGACGCGCGCCGCGAGGTAGCCTCCCAGCTCACCGCCGCGATGGCCCAGCTCCAGGATGCCCGGAGCCAGATCGACATTACCCAGACCAGCGTGGCAGCCGCGACCGAAGATCTCCGGGTCCAGCAGGAGCGCTACCGGCTCGGCGCTTCTACCATCGTGGACGTGCTGACTTCGCAGGAAGCCCTCAACCAGGCGGAGGTCGACGTCGTGGTCGCCCGCTTTACCTACCTCCGCGCCAAAGCCCAGATCGAGGCGCTGATCGGACGGACTCTGTGACCGGCTCCTTCACCGATACCGCGGAGCGAATGGCCATGCTTCCGGCGGACATTCCCCGTGACGCCGTCATCGTCACCCGGAACCTGCAGCGCGACTACGACATCGGCGGTGAGGTGGTGCACGCGCTGCGAGGGGTGGACCTGGTGATCCGGAAGAACGAGTTCGTCGCCATCATGGGACCGTCCGGCTCGGGCAAGTCGACCCTGATGAACCTGATCGGCTGTCTGGACAGCCCGACGGCGGGCGAATACTGGCTGAACGGCCACCGGGTGAGCGAGCTGGACGACGATGAGCTGGCCCGGATCCGCAACAAGGAGATCGGATTCGTATTTCAGACCTTCAATCTGCTGCCCCGGGCCACGGCGCTGCACAACGTGGAGCTGCCCCTGGTGTACGCCGGGCTGGGCGCGAAGGAGCGCCGCGCGCTGGCCGGCGACGCACTCGCGCGGGTGGGACTGAGCGACCGGATCCAGCACCGGCCCAACGAGCTTTCCGGCGGGCAGCGGCAGCGGGTGGCCATCGCGCGGGCGCTGGTCAACTCGCCCAGCATCCTGCTGGCCGACGAGCCGACCGGCAATCTCGACAGCGCCACCAGCGAGGAGATCATGGGTCTGTTCGAGGCACTGCACCGGGACGGGCAGACCATCGTGCTGGTGACCCACGAGTCCGATATCGCCGAGCACGCGCTCAGGCAGGTGCATCTCAAGGACGGCCGGGTGGAGCGGGACTTCGCCGCCCCCGGGAGGAAGGCATGATCCGGACGCTGCGCGCCGCGACCCTGATCTCGAGCCTGCTGCTCGCCGGCCTCCCGGGCTGCAAGAAGGCGGCGGCGCCGGTGGTCTATCAGGCCTTGCCGGTAGAGCACCGCGACATCGTGGTCTCCGCTCAGGCGTCGGGCACGGTGCAGCCCGACACGGTGGTCGAGGTGAAGTCCAAGGCCTCGGGCGAGATCCTCGACCTGCCGGTGGAGACGGGACAGCTGGTCAAGCGGGGAACGCCCATGGCGCGGGTGGACCCGCGCAACCCGCGCAATCAGCTGGCCCAGGCGCAGGCCGATCTCGAGGTGGCCGAGGCCCAGCTCACCAACGCGACCTCGCAGAAGCGCCGGGCCGACGCGCTGTTCGAGACCCAGTCGATCACCGAGGAGGAGCACGAGACCGCGCTGCTCGACTACGCCAACGCCAAGGCCAACGTGGTCCGGGCCAAGGTGGCGGTGGAGACGGCCAAGGATCAGCTCGACGACACCAACGTGCTCGCACCGATCACCGGCACCATCATCGAGAAGGACGTCGAGCGGGGACAGGTCATCTCGTCGCCGACCAAGGACGTGGGCGGCGGCACCGTGCTGCTCAAGATGGCGGACCTCGGCCTGGTGCAGGTGCGCACGCTGGTGGACGAGACGGACATCGGCAAGATCCAGGTCGGGCAGCGCGCCACCGTCACGGTCGATGCGTTCCCCAACCGGCCGTTCGAAGGATCCGTGCTCAAGATCGAGCCCCAGGCCGAGACCTCGCAGAACGTCACCATGTTCCCGGTGCTGGTGCGGATCGACAATCGTGCCGGGCTGCTGCGACCGGGGATGAACGCGGAGGTGGAGATCCACGTGGGCGAGCGGCCCAACGTGCTGGCGGTGCCCAATGCGGCGCTCCGCACTCAGCGCGACGTGAGCTCGGCGGCGCAGGTGCTGGGGCTCTCACCCGAGGCGGTCGATCGACAGCTCGCGGCGGAGCAGCAGGGCGGCCAGGCCTCCATGGGCGCGGCGGCGGGGCCCGACTCCTCCCGCCGCGATTCGGCGGGCGGCGCCACCATGACGCTGGGCAACGGCCGCACCGTCACGCTGCCCGCCGGGGTCACCGAGGCGCAGGTCCGGGCCGCGTTCACGAAGCGCCGCTCGGGCGGTCAGCTCACCCCCGAGGAGACCGCGGTGCTCGACAAGGTTCGGCAGGCGGGTGCCGGCGGGGGCGGGACCGGCGGCGGCACCCGCCGCGGCTCGGACCGAAGCGAAGGGCTCTTCGGCGGGCGGTTCATCGTGTTCGTCAAGCGACCGGCGGGGCCGACGCCGGTCTGGGTGCGCACCGGGCTCACCGACCTCGACTACAGCGAGGTGGTGAGCGGCCTGAGCGAGTCCGACTCCGTGCTGGTGCTGCCGAGCGCGAGCCTGGTACAGTCGCAGCAGGAAATGCAGGAGCGGGCCAACCGGTTCTCGGGCGGCGGCGCGGTGCCCGGCATGCGCCAGCAGCCGCCTTCCGGCGGAGCGCGCTGACATGCTGATCGGCGAGACGGTGGCCGTGGCCTTCCGGGCGATCCGGGCCAACAAGCTCCGGTCGCTGCTCACCATGCTGGGGATCATCATCGGCGTGGGCGCGGTGATCACCATGGTGGCCCTCGGCAGCGGGGCCCAGAAGGCGGTGCAGGACCGGATCGCGGCCCTGGGCGCGAATGTCTTCACGGTCTTCGCGGGGCAGGCGCGCATGGGCGGCATCCGCATCACCGACCGCACCATCCTCAGCACCGACGACTACGACGCCCTGCGCCGAGACGGCATGCTGCTCAAGGCCGTCGTCCCCGAGATGCAGCAGTCACTGCAGGTGAAATACGGAAACCAGAACAGCAACCTGAGCATTGTCGGCACGACCGCGGACTACGTCGAGGTGAAGAACTACGCCGTGCCCTACGGCCGGATGTTCTCCGCCGGCGACGACGAGGCGCGCGAGCGCTACGCGGTGCTGGGCTCCTCGGTGCCACGGATGCTGGGCGGCAACCCAGGCGCGATGATCCACCAGACCCTGCTCATCCGGGGGATTCCGTTCGAGATCGTCGGGGTGCTGAGCGAGAAGGGCGCCGCCGGCGGGTTCGGTCCCAACCCCGATGAGCAGATCCTGATTCCGCTGCAGTGCGCCAAGTACCGGGTCTTCGGCTCGGACCGTCTCCGCACCCTGTCGGTCGAGGTGAAGGACGGGGTGCCGATCCAGCAGGGGATGGTCGATCTGGAGCGGATCCTCAGGCGCGAGCACAAGATCCGACCCGGCGCGGACAACGACTTCACCATCCGGAACCCGCAGGACATCCTCGCCACCCAGCAGGAGGCCACCCAGGTCTTCACCACCCTGCTCGCCAGCATCGCGGCGGTGAGCCTGGTGGTGGGCGGGATCGGCATCATGAACATCATGCTGGTCTCGGTCACCGAGCGGACCCGGGAGATCGGGGTCCGCAAGGCGCTCGGGGCCAGGCGGCGCGACATCATGCTGCAGTTCCTGGTGGAGGCGCTGGCGCTCTGCCTGATCGGGGGCCTGATCGGCATCGCGCTCGGGAGCGGCGCGGCCCTGGCGCTTTCCCGCTGGATGCAGTGGAACACCCTGATCTCGCCCGAAGCGGTGGCGGTGGCCTTCGGGTTCAGCGCCGTGGTGGGACTCTTCTTCGGCATCTGGCCGGCCCGCCGGGCGGCCCGGCTCGACCCCATCGAGGCGCTGCGGTACGAGTAGAACCATCCGGGCGCGAACGGCGTTCTACCGGTAGATTGCCGCCAGCCCCGGAGACGAGACATATGGCCACCAGGACCCCCGTCCGACGTCACCACGGGATCGTACGGCTCACCCACTGGCTCAATGCCGTCTTCCTGCTCGGGATGATCGCGAGCGGGCTGCAGATCTATCTCGCCTTCGCCCATTTCGGGCCCCGGGGCCGGGTGTACTATCCCAACCCGCTCGACGGGGGCCCGATCCCGCATTGGGCCAGGCTCGGCGGCTGGCTCGCCGGCGGGCTCAACTGGCACTTCGCGCTCGCCTGGCCCTTCGTCCTCACCGGCTTGCTCTATCTCGGATTCCTGGCCTGGAGCGGCGAGTGGCGCTCGCTTCTCTTCCGCCCGCGGGACGTCGGCCCGGCCATCCAGATGCAGCTCTACTATCTGCGGCTCCGGCGCGACCATCCGGCGCAGGGCAAGCACAACGCGCTGCAGAAAGGGGCCTACACGGCCATCGTGCTGCTCGGAGCGCTCTCGGCGCTCACCGGGTTCGCCATCTACAAGCCGGTGCAGCTCGGCTGGCTCACCTCGCTGTTCGGCGGATACGAGCTGGCGCGCTACTGGCACTTCTGGGCAGTGTGGATCTTCGTCGCGTTCACCCTGCTCCACGTGATCCTGGTACTGGTGGTAGATCCCGCGTCGCTCCGGGCGATGATCTCGGGATGGTACCGGGGGAGGTTCCCGAGCCATGGGTGAATCCGGGGGCGTGAACCGGCGCGACTTCATCCGCCTCGGGCTCGCGGCCGGCCCCGCCTCGATCGTCGCCGCCTGCGGCTGGGATGGCGGCTCGCTGCTCGAGCCCCGGCTCCGCATGGTGAGCCGGATCAACGACTGGGTTGGTGAGCACATCCTTCAGTCCAACCGGCGTCTGGCCCGGCAATATCCGGCCTCGGCGCGCACGCCGGAGCAGGCGTTCCCGGCGTACTCGATTACCTATAACCGGCAACACCACTACCCCGAGGCGCCGGCGGACTGGGCGTTCGAGGTGGGCGGCCTGGTCCGGAAGCCGGTACGCCTCACCCTGCCGATGCTCCAGGCCATGCCGAGCGTCACCTACACCGTGAAGCACCACTGTGTCGAGGGCTGGACGGCCATCGCCACGTGGACCGGGGTGCCGGTATCCTCGGTCCTGGCGATGGTGGAACCGCTGCCGACGGCGCGCTACCTGCGCTTCGATTCGTTCGATAGCGGCTATTCCAACGGATGGGACCTGACCAGCGCCATGCACCCCCAGACGATCCTGGCGTACGCCCGGAACGATCGGCCGCTTCCGTCCACGCGGGGCGCGCCGCTCCGCCTCTACTCGCCGGTGAAGCTCGGCTACAAGCTGACCAAGTACCTGACCTCGATGTCGCTCACCGCCGACCGGCACGGCGGATACTGGGAAGACCAGGGCTACCCCTGGCTTGGCGGCGTCTGACGCTCAGCTCTCGTCCTCCGGCGCCAGGCTCACTTCCGCTGCGCCGTCGGGGGCATAGGTGACGTACACCGTCCACGGCCGACAGCACACCGGGCAGTCCTCCACGTATTCCTGGCTCGCACCCCCGCCCGGGTCCAGCGCGATCTCGCTCGCCTGGCCGCAGTAGGGACAATGGACCACCGCCTCGGTATCGGCGGTGCCGTCGCCCAGGGGAAACTCTTCATCCAGCCGATCGTCCTCGATCACGTCGTCCTCCTCGCTGCATCGCGGGCCGTCGGCCCGCGGGTATATTCCCGCCCCATGACCCGGCCCGCCCCGCGCTTCCGGATCGCGCTCGCGCTCACCGCCGCACTCCTCGCGGCCCGGGCGCTGGCGGCGGCGCCCCTGACCGACCCGCTCGGGTCGCCGCTGCCGGTGGGCCTGCACCTCCACGCGCCGGCCCTCTACCTAGTGCTCGGGCCCCTGTTCTCCATCTGGGACGGGGCCTCGATGCTCAGCATGACCCGGCTGCACGGGTTCCTGCTCGGCACCGCGCTGCTCTACCTGCTCTGGCGGCTGGCCCGCGTGGCATTCGGCCGCACCGGGCCGTTCCGTCCCCTCCACGAGCTTGCCGTGCTCGGCGCGAGCCTCGCGGGGTTCGCGCTCTTCCTCGCACTCGGCCTCCTATGGCATCGGCCGATGCTGGCACTGGCCGGAGCGGGTCCGGACCGGGCAGTGGTGGATTTTCACAGTCACACCAACGTCTCGCACGACGTGCGGGGCACCCTGATGTCGGGCTTCGACGTTCGGGCCAATCTCGCGTGGCACCGCCGGGCCGGATTCGACGCCGTCTTCGTCACCGACCACAATACGATCGCGCCGGCCGTACCTGCCGGCGGGCTCCCGCTCCGATGCCCCGGCCTGGAAGTGAGTGCCTGGCGGGCCCACATCGTGCTCCTCGGCGACACCCTGCCGGTGGACCGCGGACCGTACAGCCGTGATTGGACGGGCCTCGCGCGCCTGCTGGCGGTGAGCGACTCCGCTTACCACGCCCGCTCGGTGGCCTCGCTGCCGGAGTACGAGAACAATCACTGGGAGCGACTCGACAGCCTGGTCGCCTCGGGGCTCGACGGCTTCGAGATCGTGAACGCGAGTCCCAAGGCCAACGAGCTGTCCCGGGCTCGCCGGGACAGCGTGGTCTCCCTGGCCCGGCGGAGCGGGCGCTTCGTCGTCGGCGTGAGCGACCACCACGGCTGGGGCGCCACCAGCATGGTCTGGAATCTGGTACCGGCGGCGGCCTGGCGGGCCAACCCATCCACGCTCTGCGGCCGGATCCTCGACCGGCTCGACCAGGGAGTGGAATCGGTCCAGATCGTCGAGCGCCATCGCCTTCGCGCCGACTCGGCCTGGCCCTCTCTGCTCACCCCGCTCGGCGTGGTCTGGGAGACCTGGCGCGGGATGCCCGGCCTGCTCACGCTTTCATGGCTGGTCTGGATCTGGGGCATCCCTCTCGCGATGTCGGCGCGCGGACGGGGCCGCCGGGATATCATTCCCCCGCCCCAATCCCGGACGTCCTGATGCCGCTCAGCCGCTTCCTGGGCACCGGCCTCGCCGTGCCCGACCGGGTCGTCACCAACGACGATCTCTCTCAGCTCATGGACACCAGCGACCAGTGGATCCGGGAGCGGACCGGGATCCGCGAGCGGCGCTGGGTCCGCGAGGGCGAGACCGGCGCCCAGCTGGCGCTCGCCGCGAGCCGGCGGGCCATCGAGGCGGCGGGGCTCGCGCCCGGGGACGTGGACGCCATCGTATATGCCTCGTCCACGCCCGACCACTTCGCCCCGGGCAACGGCGTCTACCTCCAGCGCGAGCTCGGCGCCGGTCCGATTCCGGCCATCGACATCCGCACCCAGTGCAGCGGCTTCGTGTACGCCCTGTCCGTGGCCGACGGCTGGGTCCGCACCGGGCTCTATCGCCACGTCCTCGTGGTCGGCGCCGAGGTGCAGTCCACGGCGCTGGACGTGAGCACCCGAGGCCGGAACACGGCCGTCATCTTCGCGGATGGCGCGGGGGCGGCCGTGCTGGGGCCCTCGAACCAGGAGGAGCGCGGCATCCTCGCGTTCGACCTCCACAGCGACGGGCGGTACGCGGAGAAGCTCTGGGTGGACTGTCCCGGGTCCATGTATCACCCGCGCATGTCCGCCGATCAGATCGAGACGGGCCGGCACTTCCTGGACATGGATGGGCGGGAGGTGTTCCGGCATGCGGTGGCCCGCATGCCCGAGTCGGTGCGCGCCGCGCTGACGAAGGTAGGCCGGACTCCGGCGGATCTGCGTCTGCTGGTAGCCCATCAGGCCAACCTGCGGATCGCCGAGATGATGCAGCGCGACCTCGGGCTGCGGGACGATCAGGTGTACAACAACATCCAGGTGTACGGGAACACCACCGCCGCCACGATTCCGATCGCGCTGGACGAGTGCGTCCGCGGGGGCCGGGTTGCCCCCGGCGATCTGGTGGCGCTGACGGCCTTCGGCTCGGGCTTCCTGTGGGGCAGCGCCGTGATCAGTTGGTGAGCTCGAGCTCCCGCTGACAGTTGCCGCAGAACAGCCGCTTGGGCAGGCGGTACGGACCCATCACGGTGAAGGTCTGCTCGGTGCCGCAGAAGGGACAGCGCCCCTCGACGTGGCGGAAAATCTCCCGCTGGCGCAGTCGATTGGCGCCGAAGCCGAACCCGAGCAGCAGGGCCAGCGGCACCAGGACGAAGTGCACCAGAGGAATCGGAATCGCCCCGAGCGCTACCAGCAGGAAGGCGAGGAACACCACGCCCGCCCGCTTGACCCGGTCACCCGGGTCGAGCACGGAGAGCTGGACTTCGGCATCGGTCGGAGCGGCGCCGAAGCCCTTCAAGGGAACATTCAGGGTACGTGTGTTCATCTTCGCAAGCTAGCAGAGTGACATCCCGGGCGGGGCGAGCCCGGGGATGATCGACGGCCGCCGTTCACACCATCGGATACTTTCGCAGGTAGTACTCCCGGTTCCGGGTGGCCCGCGCGCGGTAGAGCTGCTCGTCTTCGTCTTCGGCGTCGCTCACGAAGAGGTGCAGCGAGCCGGGCCACATGGTCGCCTGCAGGGACCAGTTGGTGCTGGGGGCGTGCAGCACCCATTGCAGTGCCCCGCCACCCGCGTCGGTCAGGTGCACCTCGCTCGCCCGCTCCAGCGGCACGTTCGACGGAATCCCGGCGATCGCCGCTTCGATCGGATCCAGCTGGAGCTCGGCGTTGGTCCAGCTGTTGAACGTCACCTTGCCTCGAACCGGGGAATCGGTCTCGGGCAGCTCGAATTCGGCCTGCCACTCGCCCAGGAGATCCCAGGCGTGGTCCATAAGGCCGATGTCCGGCACCGTAATCGTCGGATGCTTTGGCATGGCAGCTCTCCTCCCGGAACACCCGCGGCCGGATGAATCTTTCACCCCTGACGTTCCGTACTGGAACGCAACACTGGGCACTTCATTCGGAGCGGCGTCATGATCCAATTCGCGTTGACCCTGGCTGCAGGTCTCGCCGGCTATCTGTTCGCCCGTGGCTTCGTTCACCACCGGCTCAAGTTCGTGGATGCAATCCAATCGCCTCTGGCACCCTTCGTCGCCGGGACTCTGGCCGCCCTCGCGGCGTGGCCACTGGCGCTGCTCCCCATGGTGACACTGGGCACGACCCTGGTGTTCGGCGTCGGTACGGCGTTGGGCACCGCGAGCGGTGCTCGCCTGGTCCGGAGGGACGAGCACCACCTCCGGCGGATCGGGCCCTGACTCGGATAGTAGGACCTAACCCGAGGCCCCACCGTACACTGGATCACATTCCGAAGGCGGCCTATCTTGCCTTCATGGCGACCATGGTACAGTGCCGCCGGTGCGGACAGACGCGGGAGGGGATGGCATTTCAGCCTTTTCCCAGCGACACGGGCCGGCGAGTCTTCGAACAGATCTGCGGGACCTGCTGGGGGGAGTGGACCAAGTTCCAGCAGCAGCTCATCAACCACTACGGACTGAATCTCCGGGACCCCAAAGCCCGCGAGTTCCTGCTCAAGAACATGGATCAGTTTCTCTTCGGGGCCGGGACGGAGGCGGGCGCCCAGGCGGGCGACCCGGTCGAGGGTGGCGGCGGGTCCTGACCTTCAGAACTTCCCTCCAAACTGGAAAATCAGGTCCACGGCGGGGCCGCTCGGCTTGAGATCCTCTGTCATGCCGATCCGCCACTCGTGCCCCGGACCGGAGCCGATCAGCACGCCGAAATCGAGCGCCATGTCGTAGCGATCGAGCGCGGGCATCCCCGTGTCGTGGTAGTAAGGGGTGTGGTAGAAGAGATTCGCGTACAGGGACTGGCGGCCGAACAGCCGGAGCCGAGCGCCCGCGCTCCCCGACGCCATGAGCTCGTGCTGGCTCTCGGCCAGCGATCCATGCCTGGGGGCCAACCCGAGCCCCAGACTCCCTTCGCCGATCAGCCGGGACGAGAGCGCCAGGTGTGCGGTGTTGAGGAGTCCCGCCGTGACGACCCCACGGCCATACCCCTCGGGGCCGGTAGAGGTGGGGAGCGTCACCACGGCCACGCTCTGTATCGCCGGATGGACCCGAAGTCCGAGGCCGAGTCGCATGTCGCCCAGGAAGGCATCGTCGGGACGGCCCTCGACCGGCGCTTCGCCGGGCAGATCGACGACGTAACCGAACTCGTCGTGCGGCCGCCGCGCCCGCTCGGGGATGTGAATGCCCAGCAGGCCGTGGTACCAGTCGAGGAATCCGTCGAGGAACCCGGAGTAGGCACCGAGCAGCTCGGCGTCCGCCAGCATGAAGGTGGTGGGGCTCAGGTCGCGGGAGACGCCGAGCCGAAGCCGAAGGAGCTCGCTGTCGAGCAAGTAGGTCGAGGCGGGGCCGCTGTTGGACTCGATGGTCGATGCGTACGACAGGCCGGCGGTAAGACCCCAGCGGCCGGCCCGGTAGGGGCGGAACGGCTCGAACGAGAGAGGCGTCCGTCCCGCCGCCACCGGGTTCACGGGCGCGAAGGCAGGGAGTTCCTGAGCGGCCGCCCCGGCCGGAGCCAGGAAGGCGAGCAACAGAACGAGGAGCAGAGCCGGCACCGCTCCAAGATACCCGGGTTGACAACCCGGAACGCCGCCCCGTACCTTGGATTCATGGTCCCTTCGCACAGCTCCTGCTTCTTCTACTTTACCAATACCGGCGCGGCGCTCCAGCCGTCCGGTGTCGGCAGCGTGCTGTAGCGCCCGACCGGACCGCCCGACGCCCCGCCGGCCAACCCCGGCGGGGTTTTTTGTTTTCCACCCTCGGAGTGAGCGTATGCGCGTTGCCATTCAAGGCACTCATGGATCGTTCAGCGAGGCCGCTGCCCGGCGCCGCTGGCCGGAGCTGGTCACCCTTCCGTGCCGAGAGGCCGCGGACGTCGTCACCGCCGTGCGGGAGGGACGAGCCGATGCCGGGTGCCTGCCGATCGAGAACTCGCTCATCGGGTCGGTCACCACTACCTACGATCTCCTGGAGGAGGCGTTCGGCGACGGCACGCTCCGGCTCACCCATGAGATCCTGTATCCGGTGCACCACACCTTGATGGCGGTTCCCGGCGCGACGCTCGCCGGCATCAAGCGGGTGCTGAGCCACCCGGTGGCTCTGGGGCAATGCCGCCAGTGGCTTTCGGCCCACCTGCCCGAGGTGGAGCTGGTGAGCGCCTGGGACACCGCGGGGAGCGCCGAAATCGTAGCGCAGGAAGGAAACCCTGCGCTGGCCGCCATCGCGGCACGCCCCGCTGCCGACGCTCACGGCCTGGTCCCGCTGGCCGAGCGGATCGAGGACGATCCAACCAACCAGACCAGGTTTCTCACCTTCACCCGCTCCGACGCGCCGGCCCTCCCGGCGGCGCAGACCGGCGCCACCCGCTACAAGACCTCGATCATCGTGCTGATCGACCACCGGCCGGGCATGCTCGCGCTCACCCTGCAGGCGTTCGGCGTCCGCGGGGTCAACCTGATGGCGCTGCAGAGCCGCCCGGAGCGCTCGGCGCCCTGGACCTACCGCTTTTACGTGGACGTGGACGGCGCCGCGAGCGATCCCCGGCTGGCCGAGGCGCTGGAGGAGGTCGAGGCGCTCGCCGCGCGGGTGGTGGTGCTGGGAAGCTACGAGGCGTGGGTGGACGGGAGCCGGTTGTCGGCGCCACCGCCGGTGCCGGCGCACCACAGCCGGAAGCCGGACGTCCCGCTGGTGGACCGCCGTCGCGCGCCGGAAGGGAGCCGGGTCGACGTCCGTCACCTGGTGTTCGGTGGCGCCGAGCCGGTGCTGATCGCCGGGCCATGCTCGGTGGAGAACGAGGCGATGATCCTGGAGAGCGCGGCGGCGATCGCCCAGGCGGGGGGCGACATGCTCCGCGGCGGTGCCTACAAGCCGCGCACGTCACCTTACGACTTCCAGGGGCTTGGGGTGAAGGGGCTTCGCTACCTGGCCGACGCGCGGGAGCGCACCGGACTACCGGTGGTGACCGAGGTGCTGAGCTGGGAGGAGGTGGCGGTGGTGGCCCACTTCGCGGACATGCTCCAGATCGGCGCCCGCAACATGCAGAACTTCACCCTGCTCCGGGCGGCCAGCCGAAGCGGGAAGCCGATTCTGCTCAAGCGCGGGGCCGGCGCCACGATCGAGGAGTGGCTGATGGCGGCGGAATACATCCTGGCGGAGGGCAATCCGAACGTGGTGCTCTGCGAGCGCGGCATCCGTACCTTCGAGCGCGCCACCCGGCACACGCTCGATCTCAACGCCGTGGTCATGGTGCGGGAGCGCACTCACCTGCCGGTGATCGTGGATCCGAGCCACGCCGCCGGGGTCCGCTCGCTGGTGGTACCCCTCAGCCTCGGCTCGCTCGCCGCGGGGGCCCACGGCTTGATCGTGGAGGTCCACCCCGACCCCTCGAAGGCGATGAGCGACGGGGCGCAGAGTCTGGACGTTGCGATGTTCGGGGAGCTGGCCGCGAGGGTGCACCCGGGGCGGGGGGCGAGGGCGAGGGTGGTGGCGGTCT
This sequence comes from Gemmatimonadales bacterium, assembly GCA_035278885.1. Classification (GTDB taxonomy): domain Bacteria; phylum Gemmatimonadota; class Gemmatimonadetes; order Gemmatimonadales; family GWC2-71-9; genus CAVVWJ01. Next base: position 14,206 of record DATEIR010000046.1, read on the forward strand.
AGGAGCGAAGAGGGAAGGGCGAAAAGCGAAGGGGGCGCTCGACTGACCTCGTCGGCTCCCCCTTCGCTTTTGGCCCTTCGCCTTCTTCAGGGTACGGTCGTCCGCCGTCCCACGAAGAGCCGATACAGCAGCAAGAGCAGCATCGCGCCGATGATCGAGGCGATGATTCCCGGGCCCTGGCCCGGATCAGAGTACCAGCCCAGCGCCCGTCCAATGAAGCCGGCGAGCAGTGCACCGGCGACGCCCAGCAGCATCGTGATGATGAAGCCGCCCGGATCCTTCCCGGGCATCAACAGCTTCGCAATCGCCCCGACAACCAGGCCGATGATCAGGGTCCAGAGAAATCCCATAGTCCCCTCCGAGGTGGGCCGAAGATATACCAAGGGCCGAACCGGACATCTGTGAGCGGGCGCACAGGTGGGGGACCAGCGTCAGGAGTCGGGTTCCCCCAGCCGGGCGGTCACCGTTTCCCGCTTGTGGTTGCGCAGAATGTCCAGCTTGAAGCTTTCGCCCGACTCGTAGCTTCGCAAGATGCGGAGGAGGTGGGAGGGGCCTGCCGGCCGGCGTCCGTCGACGGTGAGCACCACATCGCCGCCCTTGAGACCCAGCGCCGAATCCGGCGGAGCGCTGATCACGAGAACCCCTTCGCTGGCACCGAAATACTGGCCCAGATCGGGGTTGAGCGGCGCCAGCTCGAGCCGGGCCAGGGGGGAGCGGGCCAGGGCGTCCCAGTGATCGGCGGGGCCGTCCGCCCGCTCGAAGAACTCCGCGGCCGGCATCCTCGGGTCCTCGTCGCTGCCGGCCGGACCGCGGAAGCGGACCATGGGGGCCGGACCGGTCATGTACGCCACGTCGGGCTCGTCCACGGTCACCACCTGCACCGTCCGTCGCTCCGACCCGCGGCGGAACTCGATGGGCACGGTGTCGTTGGGCTCGAGCCGGGCGGCCAGCTCGATCAGTCGGAGGCCTGGCAGGGAGGCGTTCTCACTCCCTGGCGCACCCTCGGCCGACCCGCCGGAGAGCACCGACTTGGCGTCCAGCTTGGTGATGAGGTCGCCGCTGCGGATGCCGGCCTGGGCGGCCGGGCCGGCCGGGGTAACCGCGTCCACATAGGCCCCGATCGAGTCGGTCGCCCGGGCCTGCAGGTTCACTTTGATGCCGAGGCGAGCCCGGCGGGTCATCACGATCCGCATGAGGCGATCGTGGGCGGGGTCCACCTGGCCCGGGCCGTTCTGCGCGGAAATCGCTGCGGGTGATCCGAGGAGTCCGCCTGCGGCCAGCATCGCGATGAGAACTGGGGTTGGTCGCATTGGGGGTCCTTCCAGGCTCAGAGGCCCGCGTTACTGGCGCGGGTCACATGGACGTCCATGAGGGCGTCCAGCAGGCCGACGCGCTCCCGCCACAGCCGCAGCACCTGGGGCTCCCGGGCCTGCTGCTCCATCAGATCGGCCACCTCCAGCTCGCGGTCCACCTGGGCGATCCGGTCCTCCAGCTCCTGGGCGATCCGCGCCGTGCGGCCGTCCAGCACATGGCTTTCCGGGTCGTAGCGGTGCAGCGCCGACTCCAACGCCTGCGAGCGGTCCATGGCCTGCTGGATCTCGTCGGCGTTGCTGCTGGTGACGGGCCCGGGGACAGGGCCGATCGCCACCGCGAGCGCGATAGACGCCGCGGCGGCGAGGCCCACCAGGCCGGCCATCCGGTTCCTCCGGTGCCGCCGCTCCGCCATGACCCGGGCGCTCACCTGGGGCCACCGGTCGCGACCGGAGCGAAGCCCCGGCAACGCTTTGAGTCGAGCCACCCGCTGGTGCAGCCGCTCCAGCTCGGTCCGACAGTGCTCACAACCTTCCAGATGCTCCCGCGCCGCGGCGTCACCGGGCTCCTGCCCGGCCTCCCGGAGGCTCACCAGGGCATCCATGCTCAGATGCGTCATACCGCCACCTCCTCGCCCAGCCAACGCCGCAGCCGGACATGCGCCCGGGCGAGCTGCGACTTGGAGAAGCTGGGCGTCTTGCCCATCATCGCGGCGATCTCTTCGTGGGTGTACCCCTCGACGTCGTGCAGCCAGACCACCGCCCGGGACGTCTCGCTCAGCCGCTCGAGCGCGGCCTCGAGGTCCATCCGCAGCGCGGTGTCCTCCCGCTGGCGGCCGGTGACCTCGTCGTGCAGCTCCTCGGTTTCACGGTACTTGTTCCGCCGGAGCCGCATCAGCGCCTTGCTCGCTGCAATCGTTCTCACCCAGCCCCAGAGACTCCCCTCCTCGCGGTACCGCCCGATGCTTCGGCAGACCTCGAAAAAGGTCTCCTGGAGCACGTCTTCGGCATCTTCGGTAGTGCGGCAAATGCGGCGGGCGAGGTTGTACACCGGGGCTTCAAACGCGCGGTACAGCTGCTCGAGCGCGTCGGCGTCACCCGCCCTGGCTCGGGCGACCACACGATCGGCATCGGCCAGCAGGTACGAATCCAAGGCAAGCGTCCGGGACATGGTGAGTTAAAGATGCTGGCGGGGAGGGGATGGTTGCAGGGGGCGCGGGGCGCGAAAGCTCCTCGTGCGCACCCGAGCCACCTAGCCACCTACCCACCCAGCCACCTAGCTTCCCGCCATGGCACCCGCTTCCGCCGCCCCACCCCCGATCTGGCTCCACCACCTGGAAGACGAGGCCGACGCGGCCTATCTCTATCGGGAGCTGGCCCGGCTCGAGCCGGATCGACGTAAATCAGAGCTGTATCAGAAGTTGGCCTCAGTCGAGGACCGCCACGTCGAGCTCTGGCGGACGCTGCTGGCCCAGAACGGTCACGCAACCCAGGTGCCCACGCCCTCGCGAGCGGCCCGCTTCCGGGCCTGGCTCGCCCGACGCCTGGGGAGCGGGTTCCTGCTCCCGATGCTGCTGGAGGAAGAGGGCCGGGAGGTGAAGGGGTACCTGAGCCTCTACCAGGAGGCCCCGGATGCCGCCGTTGCGCCGACCGCGCTCCGGCTGGCCAAGGAGTCGAAGGAGCATGCCGAGACCCTGGCCCAGATCACCGGCGGCAGCGGCGAGCCCTGGCACAAGACCGGAGCCGGCGGGTTCCTCCGGAACGTGGTCTACGGCTTCAACGACGGGCTCACCGCCAACTTCGGCCTGGTGGCCGGGATGATCGGCGCCCAGTCCAACTTCGGGGTAGCGAGCCACGCCGTGGTGGTGGCCGGGCTCGCGGGCGCGGTGGCCGACGCGCTCTCGATGGGATCCTCCGGTTACCTCGCCGCCAAGAGCGAGCGCGAGGTCTTCGAGCACGAGATCAAGATGGAGAAGGAAGAGATCCGTCTCATGCCCGACCTGGAGCGGGAGGAGCTGAGCCTGCTCTACCAGGCCAAGGGGATTCCCGAATCGCAGGCCGAGGCGCTGGCCGCCCAGGTGATGAGCGACCCGGAGCGCGCCCTGGAGGAGAAGGTCCGCGAGGAGCTCAAGATCGGCGAGGCGACCAGCACGCCGATGCGGGAGGCGTGGATCACCGGCATCGCCACCGCGCTGGGCGCGCTCATTCCCGTTGCGCCGCTCCTGGTGAACCGCGGGCCGGGCGCGGTCTGGGCGTCGTTCGTCCTCGCGATGGTGAGCCATTTCGGAGTGGGTGCCGCCCGGAGCATCTTCACCGGCCGGGGCGTGCTCCGAAGCGGGATGGACATGTTCCTGGTGGGCCTGGGCGTCGCGGGCGTCGGCTACCTGGTGGGCGACTGGATCGTGAAGCTGCTCTGACGTGGGCGCCATCCGATTCGGGCTCTGCTGCCAGTTCCTCGACGCCCCGATCCACTTCCGCACCGCGACGCACCGCTACGTCTCGACCCTCACGCCGGCCCGGCGGCGCACCTATCTGCGCCAGATCGCGGCCGACAATGCGGCCTCACTCGCCGCGGCGGTGACCGCCTGCCGCTCGCTCGGCATCGGCGCGTTCCGGATCAACAGCCAGATTCTCCCGCTGGGCACGCACCCGCGCAGCGGCTACACGCTCGAGCGACTCGATCCGTCGGGCGCGATCGCGGAGGCGTTTCGCCGCGCGGGAGAGCTGGCGCGGTCGGAGGACGTGCGGCTGAGCTTCCACCCCGACCAGTTCGTGGTGCTCAACTCGGAGCGGGCCGAGGTGGTGGGCTCGGCGGTCGAGGAGCTGGACTTCCAGGCGGCCATCGCCGAGCTGGTCGGGGCGGACACCATCGTCTTCCACGGCGGGAGCGGGGCCGGCGGGATCGAGCCCGCGCTCGACCGGCTGGCTCGCGGCCTCGACCGTCTGAGCCTCCGGGCGCGGAGCCGGGTGGCCCTGGAGAACGACGATCGACTCTTTTCTCCCGGCGCGCTGCTGCCGCTCTGTCGAGCGGCGGGAGTTCCGCTGGTCTACGACGCGCACCACCACCGTTGCCATCCCGACGGCCTGACGGTCGACCATGCCACCGACGCCGCGGCGGCGACCTGGGGCAAGCGGGAGCCGTGGACCCACATCTCCTCGCCCCGGGACGGCTGGACGGCGCCCAATCCCCGGCCTCATGCCGACTACATCGATCCTGCGGACGTGCCCGCGACCTGGCTCGGCCGGCGGATGACGATGGACGTCGAAGCGAAGGACAAGGAGCGCGCGGTGCTGAAGCTGAAGGCCGATCTCGAGGGCCGCCGCTCCGGCGCGCGGCGACGGGCAGCTCACCGGGCCTGATTGCCCAGTCCCACGGGAGTGGTACCCGCGATCACGATGCTGTCGAGGGTGGACGCGGGCGCCCCGACCCGAGCGAGCGCGGCACGTGCGGTGCCCTCCTCCAGCGACGCCGCCTCGGCATCGCCCAAGGCCGCATAGGCGAGGGACAGCAGGAATCGGGTCTGGGCCAGCTCGATGGGCACGTCGATCGAGGTCCAGATCCGCGCCGCCCGGCGGAGATACTGCACCGCCGGCCCGTACTGGGCCCGGCCGAGCTCGAGTCGTCCGCGGGCCAGCGCGGCGGCGGCCACGATGGCAGGCGTGGAGTAGGTGTCGGTGATCGTCTCCAGGTCCGTCACGGCCGCCTCGGCCCGGGCGGTCTCGCCCCGAGCGACGGCGATCTCGACTACCGCCGGAAGCAGCCGGGCGCGCTCCAGCTCACCCAGCGCGGGGTCGTCCAGGGCGCGCTCCACCATCGCGCGAGCGGAATCCGCCCGGCCCTCGGCCAGACGGACCAGCGCGAGTCCCGGCTGCGGATCGCGGCCGCGAGCCTGAGCCTCGGCAAAGCGGGCCGCGGCGCCCGCGAGATCGCCGCGACGGAGGTAGATCTCTCCCAACTCGTAGTACGCTTCGGCTGCCACGTCGGTGATGAAATCCCCCAGCTCCTCCGCCGCTCGCCGCGCCTCACGCTCGGCCTCGTCGAACGCGCCCCGCTTCCGCAGCATGCCCGCCCGATGCACCCGGCAGATTCCCGGATAGGCCGAGTCGGCGTAGGGTCCCACCCAGCCCTCCGAGGCGTCGTTCCACTCCGCCATGCGGCCCAGGTCACCCAGGCGCTCGCAGGTGCTCAACATGTTGCAGTAGGCCCGCCCGGTGGTGCGCGGAGGCAACTCGCCCGCGGTCACCGCGGCCATGGCCTCGTCGATCAGTGCCATTCCCTCCTGCAGCCGGCCCATGGTCACCAGAACCCGGCCGCGGTCCTGCAGCGCCAGGGTCTCCAGCTCGATGTCACCCACTCGGCGGGCGATCTCGAGGGCACGGTCCGCATGGCCCATTGCCGCCTCGGGAGAGCCTTCGACCGCGAGGGCGAGCAGGAAGTGGAGCCGGGCCAGCCAGCCGTGCTCCGAAGATTCGGGCAGGTCGGCGAGGTGGCGCTCCGCCCGGCGCAGCCATCCCTGCGCGACCGAGCGGGCGAGCCGGTGGGCGTGATCCTCCACCAGCTGCAGAGCCATCCAGGCGGCCGCGCGGGCGTCCCCCCGGTCGAGGTAGCGGCGATAGGCCCGCTCCCGGGCGCGGATGCAGGCGGGACCCTCCGACAGCCACCAGGCGGCCTCACCCAGACGCTCCAGATCCTCCGCGTCCAGCTCACCGCCCGCATCGGCGGCGCCGAGGGCCACGAACGCCTCGCGCCAGGCGGCGCGGGCGTAGGCGGCGCGGCCGCGCTCGAGCTGCCCGGCGTCGGGCAGGACGAGCGGCGGCAGCGGCGCCGCCGCGCCGAGCGCGACCGCGGCCAGGGCTTCGGCCACCGCCTCGGCGGATTCCCAGCGCTCGTCCGGGCTCTTGCGAAGGCAGCGCATGATCAGCGACGCCAATACCGGCGGCAGGTCGGGACGCCGGCGGCCGATCGGCTCCGGCTCACGGATGGCGTGCGCCACGAGCAGCGGGCCCAGCGGGAGACCGACGAACGGCGGCTCGCCGGCGAAGAGCTCGTAGGCCATGATGCCGAACGCGTAGATGTCGGCCCGGTGGTCGGCCGCCGCGCCGGCATCCACCTGCTCGGGAGCCACGTAGGCCGGCGTGCCGACCACGAGGCCGGCGGCGGTCAGGTACGGGCTCGCCTCGGCGTCGATCGGCTTGGCGATGCCGAAGTCCGAGAGGAAGAGCTGGTCCCGTCCGATCAGGACGTTCTCCGGCTTGACGTCGCGGTGCACCACGCCGGAGCGGTGGGCGTGACCCAGCGCCCGGGCCACCTGCCCGAGCATGCGGACCGCGTCGCGCAGGGGAACGGGGCCCTCACGGCGAAGCCGGTCGCGCAGGGTCTCCCCGTCCACGAACGGCATGGTGAACCAGAGCAGACCTGCACCCGCGCCGGAGTCGTAGACCGGGAGAATGTGAGGATGCTGGAGGCGGGCGGCCACCCGGACCTCACGCTGGAACCGCTCGGCGCTCAAGGTGGCGGCCATCTCGGGGTGGAGCACCTTGACCGCCACCGGACGGTCGTGCTTGCGGTCCTGGGCGAGATACACCGTCGCCATGCCGCCGCGGCCGAGCACGCGATCGATGGCGTAGCGATCGGTCAAAGCTGAGGCGACGCGGTCGAGTCCGTCACCACTCATGGCGTTCCGTCCGGTCTGCTGGTCAACCGTCCATTCGACGTTTCGGGGCCGACCGGCCCTCCCTAAGGATACAGCCCGCCCGGGCTATCGGTTGCCGGAAGGCCTGGAACGGATACTCTTGCACCATGTCTCCAGCCGGCGCCCAGCGCCGAACCCTGAGCGTGCTGTTCGTCTCCCAGGTCGTCGGCGGGACCGGCTCGGCGCTCGGCGGCGCGGTAGCCGCGCTGCTCGCGGCGGAGCTGGGCGGCGTCGGCATCTCGGGATTGGCCCAGAGCGCGGCAGTGGTGGGCGCCGCCCTGTTCGCGGTGCCGGCCACGGCCATCGTCCACCGGCGGGGCCGCCGCCCCAGCCTGGCGGCCTGCTACATGACCGCCGCCACCGGGGCCATCCTCATCGTCACGGCCGCCATGCAACACGCCCTCCCGGTGCTGTTCGCGGGCACATTCCTGTTGGGGGGGTCCACGGCGGCGAGCTATCAGGCGCGCTACGCGGCGGTGGACCTGTCGCCGGAGGCGCTCCGTGGGCGCCACCTCTCGCTCGTCGTGTGGGCGACCACGGTCGGAGCCGTGATCGGGCCGAGCCTGGCGGGCCCCGCGGGCACGCTGCTCGCGGGGCACGGCGTCCCGACCCTGGCCGGCCCGTTTCTCTTCGCGTCCCTGCTCTTCCTGCTCTCGGCGCTTCTCCTGGTGGCCTTACTCCGGCCTGATCCGGCCGTGCTGGCACGCCGGCTGCGAGCCGAGGCGGAGCCGCACGTGGACCCGCCGCGCGGCGCGGGGCTTCGGGACGCGGCGCGAATCGTCGGCTCCGATCGGGCCGCGCAGCTCGGGGTGATCACCATGGCGCTGGGCCATGTCGTGATGGTCGGGGTGATGACGATGACTCCGGTGCACATCCGCTCCGCCGGCCACGATGCGACCCGCACGCTCGACATCGTCGGACTGGTGCTCAGCGCCCATGTGGCAGGCATGTTCGCGCTCGCGCCGATCTTCGGCTGGCTCACCGACCGGCTGGGCCGGCGCGCGGTGATCGCCCTCGGGACCGCCTTGCTGCTCACGGCGTGCGCCGTGGCGGGGACGGCGGGCCAGTCTCCAGAGCGGCTCGCGGGCGGTCTCCTGATCCTCGGCATGGGATGGTCCGCCACGCTGGTCTCGGGCTCCACGCTGCTGAGCGACGCGATCCCGACGGGACAACGGGCCTCGGCTCAGGGATTCGCGGACCTGGTGATGGGTCTCGCGGGTGCCTCGGCGGGAGCGCTGTCGGGGGTGATCGTGGGGGCGTGGGGCTACCCTGCCCTGACCCTGCTCGCCGCGCTCGCGGCGGCGGGACTGATCGCGATCCTGGCCGCTGGTCGGTAGCGAACACTCGCCTCTATCGCCTTCCCGGTCGGCTCCGCACATTCCGGTTGATCCCGACACCATCCGCAGGCGTCTCCGCACCCTGGAGGGCACATGGCCCGTCCGCGTGGCATCGCCTACCCTGCCCTGATCCTGGCGCCACTCGTGCTCGGTACGATGTTCGTGCTGCACGAGGTCAGGAGCGGCACCGGCCGCGTCCGCAGCTACTACATCGCCGCGGACGAGGTGGTGTGGGACTACGCGCCCAGCGGGCGGGATCAGATCACCGGGCAGCCCTTCGACGCGGTCTCGCGGCGGTTCGCGGAACCGGGGCCGGGCTCGATCGGCCACGTGGCGCGGAAGTCGCTTTACCGGGAGTACACCGACAGCAGCTTCAAGACACTGAAGGCGCGCCCGGCCGAGTGGGAGCACCTGGGCTTTCTGGGGCCGCTGATCCGGGCGTCGGTGGGCGACACCATCCGGATCGTGTTCCGGAACCAGACGCGGTTTCCGGCCAGCGTCCACCCGCACGGGGTGTTCTACGACAAGGATTCCGAGGGTGCGCCCTACGCCGACAATACCTCGGGTGCGGACCGGGCGGACGACGGCGTACCCCCGGGCGGAACCCACGTCTACGTCTGGCCGGTGCCCGAGCGGGCCGGCCCCAGCGAGCATGAAGGCAACTCGGCGTTCTGGATGTACCACTCCCACACCCACGAGACGGCGGACGTGAACGCCGGGCTGACCGGCGCCATGATCATCACCCGGAGGGGCGGCGCGCGGCCGGACGGAACCCCGAGCGACGTGGACCGCGAGATCGTGATCGCGTTCGCCGAGGTGGACGAGAACGAGAGCCCGTATCTGCTGGAGAACCTCAAGGCCTACGCGAAGCAGCCCGACTCGGTCAAGATCGACACCGTTTTCGGCGTACCTCAGGTTCGTCAGTACGCGCAATACAACTTCAAGGAGACCCTGAACGGCTTCATCTACGGCAATCTGCCGATGCCGACGGTCCGCATGGGCGAGCGCGTCCGGTGGTACATCATGGCATCCACCAACTTCGAGGTGCACGCCCCGCATTGGCACGGCAACGTGGTCGAGCTCGACCGCATGCGCACCGACGTCGCCAGCCTCACCCCCATGGAGATGGCCGTGGCCGACATGGTGCCGGACAACCCGGGGGTCTGGCTGTTCCACTGCCATGTGGGAAACCACCTGCTGATGGGAATGCAGGGGAGGTATGAGGTGCAGCCGACGGTGGTGGCGTCCCTCACTCCTTGATTCCCTCCATCAAGCCGTCGCGCACGCTCAACCACAGGAACTGGACCCAGGTTTTCGTCGGCTCGTAGGGACGCACCGTGCGGGCGGTGTGGAGGTCCTTGCCGTCCTCGCCGGGGTTTCGGCTCCGCACGACGAAGGCGTTGGCCACGAACTTCTTCATCGCCCGGCTGACGGCGCCGATGGGACCACCGCCTTCGCCGGTCGGATCGACCGACAGGTCGTGATAGCGCGGCGTGACGACCGTGGTGGCGACCCCCCGGAGCGCCGTCTGCTCGATCGTGATGCTGTCGATGACCCCGTGAGCGAACTCGAAGGCTTCGTTGCTCGAGAGGAACCGGTTGAAGGCCTCGACCGGCATCCGGCCCATCGCGGCGGAGAGATGATAGCGGAAGTCCTGCGCGTCGAGCGGGACCTCCGCTTCCGCGGTGAGTCGGCCCTCGCCCATCACTCTCGCCTCCGCTTCGATCCGAAGCGCCTTGCCCCGGGCAGGCAGATGCAGGTGGAATACCCGGCCGTGCACGCTCTCGAAGCTGGCGCGGCCGGGGCGCTCGCTGCCGGGCTCGCGCTCGCGGTAGGTGATGCTGCCGCCTCGAACGATCAGCGTGTCGATCCCGATGGCCGAAGCCGGGTCCGAGGCCACCTGCTGCGGGGTGCGATGGCGGCGCGGTGGTCCCTTGGGAATCCGCAGGTCGGTCAACACGTCGAGGCGTGCGCCGTCCACCTCCAGCACCCGGGCGCCGATATCGCCGGTGGCCAGAAAGGCCCGGTAGGCCACACCACGGCCGCGCACGCTGTCCGCACCGAAGCGAATGCGGTCGCGCCGTACCCGCACTCGGCGCACCCACTCGCTCTCCGGAATCTCGGGCTCGTGGCGGAGGCCAACCAGTCGGAGCGTGGAATCGGGGAAGTCCGCCGCGAGTCCCGCGATCATGATCCTGGTATTGGAATCCGGCCGGAGCACGAATCCCGAGGCGGTGAGGCCGGCCTGCCGGGCCGTGAGCCGCTTGCCCTCTGCCCTGGTCACCGTGGGATCGAAGACGACGTCGGCCGCCTCGAGCCGCGCTCGCTCCAGCGTGACCGAGCTGCCCCCGTCCGATCCCGGGCGACGCAGCATGAAGTGCAGCGCCGGGAGCGCAACCCGGGCGATGCGCACCGAGGAGAGTCCCAGCGAGCGTGGCAGCTCCGCGAGCCGTTCGTCCTTCGCGGAGTCCGCCCGCTCGCGCGAGTTCCGAGCCACGAGCGTGATGCTGGCCGAGACCCGGTCGCACCCGAGCTCACGCGCCACGAAGGCGCGGCGGAGCAGGAGCCGGAGCCCATCCACCCCGGTCACCCGGCAGCCATGCGATCCCCACTGGAGCAACGGCAGCGGCTCGGCGCGACGGCGGTTCCGCACCGTGTCGGTGACGACTACGGCGGAATCGAACGCGACCGTGCCGTCGAACGGGAGGAAGGTCACGTCGCTCACGCGGAGCCGGTATGCTCCGTCGGTCCGCCGTTCCACCTCGGCCTCGGCCCAGCGGCCGAGACGGGCCTCGACGCCGCGATCCCAGACCCGCAGGGCCACGATCGCGATCACCACGGCAACCAGCACGCAGGCGACGAGAGCGGTCCAGCGATTGATCCGGGGAAGTCTCACGGCCACAGCCACGCCGCTCCCCGCACTCCGCTGGAGTCGCCATGGCGGTTGAGAAGCACGCGCGTGAGCACGGCGTCGGAGAAGACGTGCCTGGGAAGCAGCGCGGCGACCGCATCGGCGAGTCCGGGAAGGTTGGACATTCCGCCTCCCAACACGATCACGCCGGGGTCGAGAATGTTGATCACGCCCGCGAGACCCCGCGCGAGCCGGTCTTCGTAGCGCCGAAGCGCCTCGAGAGCACCAGGATCGCCTGATTCGGCGGCCCGTACCACCTCTCGCGCGGAGCGCCGCATATCGCTGAGCCGGGCCGCGTCCCGCTCGAACCCCGGACCGGAGAGCCAGGTTTCGACGCAGCCTGTCTTCCCGCAATAGCAGGCCGGCGCCTCGCCTCGCTCCTCGAGGGTCATCCAGGGTAGCGGGTTATGTCCCCACTCGCCGGTGATCTGGTTGGGGCCATCGAGGATGCGCTGCCCGATCGCGATCCCGCCGCCAACGCCCGTCCCCAGAATGACGCCGAAGACCGTCTCCACTCCCCGCCCCGCTCCGTCGATGGCCTCGCTCAGGGTAAAGCAGTTGGCGTCGTTGGCCATCCGGACCGGACGGCCCAGCCGCGCCTCGAGATCGGCCTGGAGCGGCCGACCGTTGAGCCAGACGGAGTTGGCATTCTTGACCCGGGCCGTCGCCCGGGCAACGACACCCGGAATACCGATCCCGACGGAGCCGCTCCGCCCGGTCTCGGCCTCCAGCTCGGCCACCAGGCTCACGACGGCCTCGAGCGTGCCCTCGTAGGCCCGGGGAGAGGGAATACGGCGGCGGGGCGCGACCACGGCCTCGGCGGCGAGCGCAAGGGCTTCGATTTTGGTGCCGCCGAGGTCGATGCCGATCTGCATCCGGAGAGGCTAGGGTGCCGGGAGGCTACCGGACAAGGGCGGGCATCACGAGCGTCGTAGGCCTTCGCTGTGTGCCCCCGCCTTTTCCATCGTGGGCCGGGCATTGTACTGCTCCGACTGGCCGGGAGGGATGCTGAGCCAGTGCCAGTCGCGAGCCTTGAGCCCGCGCGCCTGATAGACGATCTGACCCACATGGTAGCTCGCGTGGGCCAGCGAGCGGTGGAGCGCCTCGGCAACGCGCATCGGCTGCCCGCGGATGGTCACCTGGCGATCCAGATCGGCATCAGTGAGCCCCCCGAGCGCCTCCAGCAGGACGGCCCAGCCGCCCTCCCAGTAGGCCAGCAACTCTTCCTTGGTCAGCGACCGGCGACTGAACTCCTCGTCTCGATGCCGCCAGGGTTTCTCCCCGTCGGACGTGAGGAAATCGGTGAAGCGGGAGCGGAAGTTGCCGGCCAGATGCCAGCAGAGCACGGCGATGGAATTGCCCTCCCCGGGGCCGGGGAGGAGCACGTCGGCGTCGCTCAGCTGGGCGATGGCGGCCTCCGCCAAACCCTTGTAGCGTAGGTACTCCGCCTGTATGGAAGAGACGATCTGGGTCATCCGCACATCTCCTGAGAAGGCCCTGAGGCGACCGGGACCGGAATATTTCCGAATCTACGCTGCTCAACAGTGAGACGACACGTACCCATCACCCTCCGACCAGGATGCTGCGCCCAATGGCTCGACCCTACTCCGTCCTCGTTGCGCTCGCCCTCGCGCTGACCACCGCCTGCGGCTCGGACAGCAGCACCGGCCCCCAGCCCGCGCCCGAAGGCGGCGACATCACCATCGTGAAGGGCGCGTCCCTGCTGACCTCGACGGCCTTCTCGCCGAATCCCAAGACCATCAGCCTGGCCGACGGCGGCGAAGTCCGCTGGGTGAATGCCGACGGCGGCAGCACCTATGGCGGCGGCGCGCCGACCGCGCATCAGATCATGTCCGACGACGCCGCCTTCGATACCTCCGAGCCGTTCACGCCCGGCCAGAGCTACACGATCGTCCTGGGCCTGCCGGGGACGTATCACTATCACTGCGCGATTCATCCCACCATGGTGGGGACCATCACGGTGACGCCGTAGCCTCAGCGCGCACCGCTTCGTCTACGATCGCCTGCATTCGCGCGTTCTCCTGTGAGGATGCCGCACGCGCCGGGGGCTGGTTACCAGCCCGGCGCGCGCCGATTCATCGATCTCTCACAGGAGGCTTCATGCCGCAGCGACTCTCGAGCCGGCTCTGGCCGCTCGCCCTCTTGCTGGCCGCGGGATGCGGGTCCAACAGCAGCACCGGCCCGAGCAGCCCGCCCGACCAGGTGGGGGACATCAACATCGTGCAGGGCGCCGAGTTCCTCACCACCCAGGCGTTCGACCCCAATCCCAAGACCGTGAGCATGACCGACGGCGGCGGAATACGCTGGGTGAATGGAGACCACACCACCCATCAGATGATGTCGGACAACGGAGCCTTCCCGACCTCCGGCCTCATCCGCGCGGGCGATACGTACAGCATCACGCTGGGTACCGCCGGCACGTACCATTACCACTGCGCCATTCATCCGAACATGGTGGGGACGATCACGGTGACCCCGTAGCGTGGAATGGGAAAGGGAGCACCCGCCCTGCTCGCTCGAGTGCTCCCTCCACTGCCGTTCGGCCGAACTTCCGTCAGGTCTTCAGCACGACCTTCTCACAGTTGTCGCGCTTGTGCACGAACATGTCGTAGCCCCTGGCGGCCTGCTCCAACGGGAGCTGGTGGGTGACGACCATGGTGGGGTCGATCTCGCCCCGCTCGATGCGCTCCAGCAGCGGGCGCATGTAGCGCTGCGCGGGACACTGGCCGCTGCGGATGGTGAGGCCACGGTTCATGACCGCTCCCATCGGGAACTTGTCGATCAGCCCGCCGTAGACACCGATCACGGAGACGACGCCCCCGCTGCGGCATGCCATGATCGCCTCCCGCAGCGCGATCGGCCGGTCGGTCTCCAGCCGGAGCGCCTGCTTGGTCCGATCGTAGGCGTAGGAGAGCCCCGGTGCGTGGGCCTCCATGCCCACCGCCTCGATGCATTTGTCCGGCCCGCGTCCGCCGGTGAGCTCCTTGAGCGCGCCGGGCACCGTGATGCCCTCGAGCTCCTCGTAATTGATGACGTCGGTCGCGCCGGCCCGGTCGGCGGCCATCCGGAGCCGGTAGGGGAAACGGTCGATGGCGATCACCCGTTCGGCGCCGAGCAGCTTGGCGCTGGCGATGGCGAAGAGTCCGACGGGTCCAGCCCCCCACACCGCCACGACATCGCCCGGCGCGATCCCGCACATCTCGGCGCCCATGTACCCGGTCGGCAGGATGTCGGAGAGGAAGAGGACCTGTTCGTCGGTGAACCCGTTCTCGATCTTGAGCGGGCCCACGTCGGCGAAGGGGACCCGGGCGTACTCGGCCTGCCCACCGGCGTAGCCGCCGGTCAGGTGCGAATAGCCGAAGATCCCGCAGGTGGAATGGCCGAAGAGCTTTTCCGGCAGCCAGGCGTTGGGGTTGGAGTTCTCGCAGAGCGAGTAGGCCTCCGAGCGGCAGGCGTTGCAGTTTCCGCAGGCGATGGGGAACGGCACCACCACCCGGTCGCCCACCTTGAGGTTCTTCACCGCGCGGCCGCATTCCACGACTTCGCCCATGAACTCGTGGCCCAGGATATCGCCCGACTCCATGAACGGGACGAACCCGTTGTACAGGTGCAGGTCGGAGCCGCAGATCGCGGTGGACGTGATCCGCACGATGCAGTCACGCTGATTGAGGATCTTGGGATCGGGCACGTCGCGGACCTCGACCTTCTGCATGCCGGTCCAGCAGGTCGCTTTCATGAGCGCCTCCCCTGCGAGCTGACCGCCGCGGCCTCCCGCGACTGCCGCATCAGCAATGCCTCGTCGCCCCCGACGTCGGGCCGAGGCGTCGCCTCCGGCGGCTGGGCCGGGTGCATGCCGCGGTGGATCGAGGCGTCGGAGTGCACCACCTCGCCGGTCTCCAGCACCTGCTTGAGCCGGCGCAGGTCGCCGTCCACCTGCTGCCGCGGATCTTCCCCGAAGAGCTTGGCCACCAGGGCGCCGAGTTTGCCGGCCGGGGGGTCGTAGCGCAGCTCGACGTGGACTTCGGTGCCTCGACCTCCCGGCGCGTCCTCGAAGCGGACCTCGCCCGAGTTGGGGACCGATGTGCCGGGGAGCGAGCGCCAGGCGATCAGCTCGTCCGGGCGATCCTCGACCGTCTCCGCATCCCACTCCACCGTGCTGCCGGCCGGGCCCTTGGCGACCCAGCGGGACTGGCGGTCGCCGGTGACGCGCACCGACTCCAGATGGGCCATGAAGCGGGGGAGGTTCTCGAAGTCGTGCCAGAAGGCGTAGACCATCTCGCGGGGCTGCCGGATGGTGACGCTTCGAGCCACGCGGCCCGGACCCGCCTTGGTCACGGCGGTGTCGGCCTCGCCATAAAGCTCTCGACCGGACGCGCGCGAGTCGCCGTCTTCGCCGGTGCGCTCCCTGGCCCGCCGGGTGGCCAGGACGTCGAGGACGAGTGCCCCCGCGACGGCGGCCAGCGCGATGTTGAGCTTGCGGCGGTCCCGGTCATCCGACCGAAAGGCCCCGAGCAGGAGGGCCAGGTCCATGATGTCGCCGCCCACCCGGGCCTGGAGCCATCCGGCGGTGTCGCCGGGGCCGAGGATGCCGAGTCCGCTCGTGAACTCGCGGAGCCCGAGCGCGAGCATGGTGCCCCGGTTGCGGTCGGTGTCCTCCACGCCGATGGCGTTCACCATGCGCCGGGGCGCGGCGAGCTGGGCCAGGCCCAACCCCAGGCTGAAGAGCCCCATCGCCTTGGCCATCCCGTCGGCGGCCTTGGGATCACCGTCCCGGTCATCCTCGGCGCGGCGGTCCGTGGTGCGCCGTTGCATCGTTGCGGTCATGCTGGTTCCCCCTTCTCCATGTCTGCGCCTGAGTCGCGGGTTGCGCCCACGGCGGTCTCGGAGGCGTGCGGCGGACGTACCAGGAGCGGGGGGACGGAGCGGAGCAGCAGGGAGGCGCCTGCACCATCACTCTTCACCAGTGCGCGCCGAAGCGCCACGTTGGCACGCCACATAGCGGGGAATGACGCAGGGCGGCGGTGAGCCAGGTCACCCGCCTGCGACCACGTTGCGTGCTCCGGCATCGGATGCCACACTAGAGCCACTTCAAGAACTCACCGCACGTCAGCAGGAGGAGGTTATGCCGACGAACGAGCTGGATCGCTTTCGGAAGGTCTGGGAGATGGAAACCGGCTGGACCGCCAAGCTGCTCGAGGCTATCCCCGCCGACCGCTACGACTTTCGCCCGGACCCCGAGGGCCGGTCGCTGGGCGAGCTGGCATGGCACCTGGCCGAGGTCGAGGGCTACACCAGCCTCGGCGTGAGCAAGGGAGCGGTCACCTTCCAGGAGGTGCCGCCCAACATGAAGCGCCCGCGTGACGCGAAGCAGCTCGCCCCGGGCTTCCGGCAGGTTCACCAGGACGCGGTCGCGCGCCTGGCCAACCTCAGGGAGTCGGATCTGGACCGCGAGATTCCCTTCGTGGACCGGCGCTTCAGCATCCGGGACGTTCTCTGGGGCGCGATGCTGGCGCACCTGACCCACCACCGGGGCCAGCTCTCGCTCATGCTGCGTCTGGCGGGCGGCACACCCCCGCCGATCTACGGTCCCAACCGCGAAGAGATGGCGAAGATGCGGGAGCAGATGGAGGCGGCGAAGGCTTAAATCCGGCCGCACGTATGTTTAGCGGATGACGGCAACGTTCGAGCAACGCGGGGCTCCCCGCGACCGCAAGGGACGGTTCCGGAATCCGTGGCCCCACAGCGTGCCGCATGGGTGGCGGTCGCTCCTGGCCTGGAGCCGCGACCGCCGGCGCCATCCGCCGGTGGCATCGCCGGCACGCGGGCACTTTCCGCTGGCCGCGCCCGAGCTGGTCCGTCCCCGTGCTCCGGCTGGTGAGCTGACCGCGACCTGGATCGGGCACTCCACGGTGCTGCTCCAGATGGGCGGGCTCAACCTGATCACCGATCCGGTGTTCAGCGAGCGGGCGTTTCCGGTCCAGTGGATGGGCCCGCGCCGGCTCATGGCTCCGGCGGTCACGCTCGACGCGCTGCCGCCGCTCGATCTGATCCTGATCTCCCACAGCCACTACGACCACCTCGACCGGCCCGCCGTCCGCGGGCTGGCGAGGGCGCACCCGGACGCGAGCTGGGTGGTGCCGCTCGGCCTGGGCCGCTACATCCGGCCCTGGGGGGCCCGCCAGATCGCCGAGCTCGACTGGTGGCAGACGGCCGACGTGCAGGGCGTCCGCGTCACCGGGACGCCGGCAAGACACTTCAGCGCCCGCCGCCTGGGCGACCGGAACCGCACCCTCTGGTGCGGCTTCGCGCTCGAGGCGGGAAACCGGCGGGTCTGGTTTGCCGGCGATACCGCATACCACCCGGAGTTCGGCGCGGTCGGCGCGCGGCTGGGGCCGTTCGATCTGGCGATGATCCCCATCGGGGCCTACGACCCGCGCTGGTTCATGGAGCGGGTGCACGTGGACCCGGAGGAGGCGGTCCGCGTCTACCTGG
The DNA here is from genome assembly GCA_035278885.1 of Gemmatimonadales bacterium. Taxonomy (GTDB): domain Bacteria; phylum Gemmatimonadota; class Gemmatimonadetes; order Gemmatimonadales; family GWC2-71-9; genus CAVVWJ01. The sequence continues at coordinate 31,970 of DATEIR010000046.1, forward strand.
ACGTGAGCGGCGCCCGGCCCGAGGCCGCGCTCCCGCTGATGCTCGGCCTTCACTGGGGCACCTTCCGGCTCACCGACGAGCCGATGGACGACCCGCCCCGTCGTACCGCCGCCTCGTGGCGGGACGCAGGGCTGCCGGCCGACCGGCTCTGGATTGCCCGCTTCGGAGAGACCCGCCGCCCGTGACCGACTTCAGGATCGTGAGCGGTGGACTCGACGACCCGCGCGTGGTCGCCCTGCTGCAGCTTCACGTGGCCCGCGCCCGGGCGGAGACCGCCCCCGGGAGCGCGCACGCGCTCGACCTGACGGGGCTTCGGGCACCCGAGGTGACCTTCTGGACGGTATGGGAAGACGACGAGCTGCTGGGCGTCGGCGCGCTCAAGCGGCTGACGCCCGGGCACGGCGAGGTGAAGTCGATGCACACGGCGGAGGCGGCGCGGGGGCGCGGCGTGGGCTCGGCCCTGGTCCGCCACATCGTGAGGGAAGCGCGGGCTCGAGGCCTGCGGCGGCTCAGTCTCGAGACCGGGTCGTGGCCGTACTTCCTGCCGGCGCGCGCGCTCTACGCACGGCATGGGTTCGTGGAGTGCGGGCCGTTCGGGGACTACCGCAAGGATCCCAACAGCGTGTTCATGACGCTCGCGCTCGGCACCGACGCCGAGTCTTTGACCGCAGATGAACGGAGATGACGCAGATGTGATGACTCCGTAACCCCACGGGCATTACCCGCCGCTCTTCCGAATTCCCCGTCACATCCTCTGCGTCATCCGCGTTCATCTGCGGCCATTCCTCTGTCCATCCGCGGATGGGAGCCCGTGCTTCGGCCCGCCGTGAGAATCGCCCCACCCCGCCTGCGTACACATCTCCGAGCAACGATGACCTTCACCGTTTCGGAGGAGCACGCCATGCGACGCCACACCCTGGTCCCCCGACGCCTCGCCCTCATGGTGGGCTACGCGATCGGACTCACCCTGGCCGCCTGTTCCGGCAGCGACCATCACGATCCGACCGGCCCCGATCCGGAGCCGATCCCCGATCCGGCGCCGGTGCCGGCACCCGAGCCGACTCCCATCCCGCAAGGCGGGATCCAGGGGACCTACCAGCTGGAGCGGATCAACGACGGCGAGCCGGGACAGCTGATCACCATCGCCAATCCCGATGGCAGCGTGGTCGGGCTCTACCGCTTCAACTCGTCCACCATCGTGCTCGATGCGCTGCAGACGTACTCGCTCCACCTCAACTACACCGACGACAAGTCGCAGTACGAGCTGATGGATGAGGGTGAGTTCAAGCAGGCGGGTCCGGGCCAGAACGGCGCCTTGCCGCTCACCTTCTACTCGGACACCTACGGCGACCGGTTCTCCGCCGTGGCGACCCAGGACTTCGTGCTCATCCACTACGACTTCGACGGTGACGGGCAGCTCGAGACCGAGTTCGGCCTGCGCCGCGTCGACTGAGGCAGTCCACCACCATCACCCGAAAGGAGCATCTCATGCAGCGCCTCGTCCTCGCGGTCTTCGCCGCCTCGGTCGGCCTCTCGGCCCCGCTCCATGCCCAGCATCCGGCGGTACGGCCGCCGTCCGCCCGCTGGGTGATCAACGGCCACTCCACCGCCGCCCTCGGCACGTCCGTGGGCGACGCAGAGGGCAGCATCAACACCTCGACCGGGCTCGGCGCCGGGGTCGAAGTGGGCTACATGGTGACGCCGCGTCTCCTGGCCTACGCCGGCCTCGACATCGCCAAGCAGGCGGTGGACGTCCTCGGACTGGACGGCAACTTCGGCCTGAGCCATCTCGAGGCCGGTGCCCGGCTCAACTTCCCGATCGCCCGGAGCAAGTTCCAGCCCTACGTGGGCGCCTGGGTGGGACGGCGGGCGCTCACCACCACGGCGGACAACATCGTTACCGGCGAGAGCTCCCATCTCTCCATGTCCGGCCTGTCCGCCGGCGCCAGCGGCGGCGTGCAGATGTTCCTCTCGCCCAAGCTCGCCCTCGACGGCGGCGTGAGCCTCGGCACGGGCAAGATGGGCAACATCAAGGTCGACGGCGACAAGCAGGACTGGGGTACGCCCGACAATACGACCACGACCAGGCTCCGCTTCGGGGCGAACTGGTATCCCTGACCGCAGCATTTCCTCGCACCACCACTCCCGCCACACGCGCCGGGTGATCCCGAGGATCGGGCTCACCCGGCGTCTCACCATCGCCTCGGCATCGCCTGGGTGCCGTCTGAGAATTCCCTTCCCCTCTCTGCGTATCCCGTCGTGGACGATGCACACTCACCGCGCCGCTCGGCGCCCAACGATGGAGGAGCAGATGCAATGGACCGACCTGACGCGGCGCGCGGCGAAGCTGTCGGCCGGCTTGGCGCTGGCCCTGGCCGCCTGTGGCGGCGGCGACAAGAATCTTGGGCCCGACAGCGGCGGCGACGTCGACACCTGGGAGATGGTGGCCATCGGGAACGCGGGACTGCCGGCCCAGGCGGAGGTGGAGGACTGCCGGCTGACCCGATTCGACGGCGGCAAGCTGGAACTGCGGGAGGATGGAGCCTTCCGCATCACCCTTCAGGTGAACGACGTGTCGGGCGATTGGGGCTACCGCGACGAGGGTGAGTTCCAGAGCAACGGCGCCACCGGCTGGTTCAGGTCGAACATCACCGGGACCACCTACCAGGCGAGCTACGACGGCACCGACCTGCGAATCGATTACGACTGGTGCGAGAACGGGGTTCCGGACGTGCAGCTGGTGTTTGAGTAGAGGGGCGGAGGGGCGGAGCTAGTCGAGGTGCTTGAGAAGAGCCAGGAGCGATTTCCAATGGCGCTCGGCGGCGGCGGGATCGTAGGTGGGGGTGTCCCGGAGCACGAAGCCGTGCTTCGCCGGGTAGGTCTCGACGGTGTGGTCCACCCCCGCCTCGGTCAGGGCCTGTTCCAGCCGGGCCTTCATCTCGTCGGGGAACCCCGCATCCTCGGTCGCGCCGGCTACGTAGACCTGAGCCTGCATGCGGGGCGCCAGACGGTGCGGACTGTCGGGGGCGTCGCTCGCGAGGCCGCCGGCGTGATAGGAAGCGGCCGCGCCGATACGGTCGGGGTAGGTGCCCGCGGCGGTCAGCGACATGAGTCCGCCGCGACAATATCCCGTGGTCCCGATCGGCCCGGGGCGCACATCGGGCTCCGACGAGAGCCAGGCGAGAAAGGCCTCGGTGTCGGACATGATGTTGGCCGGAGTCATCAGGCCGAGGAACTTCTCCATCAGCACCTTGCGCTCTTCCGGAACGCTGAAGACCGTCTTGGCGTTCATCGGCGCGTAGGGGCCCGAGCGGTAGAAGAGATCGGGGAGCAGAACGAAGTAGCCCTCGGACGCGATCCGCTCTCCGACCTCCAGCATCGCGGGACGGATGCCGATGCCGTCCATATACACGAGCACCGCCGGCCAGGGGCCCTCTCCGGCAGGCCGCCAGAGGTAGCACGGGCAGCGGCCGTCGCGCGTGGTGATCTCGATCCGGTTCATCGGTCCCTCGCTCACCAGGCTATCCCGTAGTCCTCTTCGTAGTTGCTCGAGGCGCCCCACATCGTCCCGTGCCCGCGGTCGAAGAGAATCCCGTTGATCGGCCCGGACGTCCTAGGCCGAAGCCTCAGGGTATAGCCCATCGCCTCCAGCCGGGCGCGCACGCTGTCGGGCATCGCGGCATTGGCGAGCATCGCCCCGGGCCGGGCCTCGTGCAGTCCGAACGACGACCGCATCTGGAAGCTGACGATGTTGGGCGCCTCGGCGGCCTGCTGGGGCGTCATCCCGAACTCGACGATGTCGAGGAAGAACTGGAGCAGGAACTGGTCCTGGCTGTCGCCCCCCTGCACCGCGAACGCGAGGTAGGGCGAACCGTCCTTGAGCGCCAGAGTCGGCGTCAGGGTTACGCGGGGCCGCTTGCCCGGCTCGATGACGTTGTACGGCCCGTCCTCCGGTCGAGTCACGAAGCTCTGGGCCCGCTGGCTCAGCCCCACGCCCGTGTGGCCGGCGATCACCGCCGGGACCCACCCGCCGCTCGGCGTCACCGACACGACCCAGCCCGCTTCGTCGGCCGCCTCGATCGAGGTGGTGCCGGCGGAGAACTGCGCGCTGAGCGCGGCGTCGGTGCGCATCGAGCTCCTGAGCGGGCTATCCTGCCCGCCGCTCGGCTTCAGCGTATCGGGCGCCGGGTGCACCGTCCAGCGCTGGAGCAGACTGTCGAACGGGTTGACGCCGTCCTGATACGGGTAGGGATCGCCCGGCTTCACGGTGGTGTCGTTGCGCTCCCGGTTCATCCGCTCGAGCCGCGCCCGGGCATAGGCCTTGGAGAGGAGCCCGCGCACCGGCTCCTCCGGCGGAAAGGCCGGGTCGCCGTAATAGAAGTCACGGTCGGCGTAGGCCAGGTTCATGGCCTGATACAGCGTGTGGATGTAGGCGGCGGAGTTGTAGCCCAGTCCCTTCAGGTCCAGGTTCTCGAGGATGTTCAGCGTCTGGAGCATTACCGGTCCCTGCTCCCAGGCCGGCAACTTGTACACGGTGATCCCTTTGTAGTCGTTGCTGAGCGGCTCCTCGATCTTCACCTTCCACCGGGCCAGGTCGTCCAGGGTGATGAGCCCGCCTTCCTCCTGCACCCCGCGCACCAGCTCCCGGGCGATGTCACCCTTGTAGAACCGGTCGTAGGCGGCGTAGATCGCCTGCTTGCGGCTCTTGCCCGCGCGCCGGGCCTCCCGCTCGGCTTCGACCAGCTTCCGGAGCGTTGCCGCGAGGTCGCGCTGCACGAAGACCTCGCCCGCGGCGGGCGCTTCCCGCTCGGCGCCCAGGTGCGGAAGGTAGACCGCCGTGGAGTACTTCCACCGCTTGATGCGCGCCTTCTCGGCCTCGATCGCGTCGGCGGTCTGCGCCTCGATGGGATAGCCGTCGGCCATCTGGATCGCGGGCGCGAGGACGTCGGCCAGACTCAGGGTGCCGTACTCGGCGAGCATCGTCATCAGGCCGCCCGGGGTGCCGGGCGTGATCGCCGCGAGGGGACCATACTCGGGCGGATACTCGAAGCCCTTGCTCCGGTAGAACTCCGCGCTCGCTCCGGTGGGGGCGACGCCCAGCGCATCGATGCCGATGACCTTCCCGAGCTTGGGATGGTAGATCAGCGCCTGGGTCTCGCCTCCCCAGGAGAGCACGTCCCACATGGTCGTGACGGCCGCCAGCATGGCGCAGGCGGCGTCCACCGCGTTGCCGCCGCGCGCGAACGTCATGGCCCCCGCCGTCGCGGCGAGCGGCTTCCCGGTGATGGCGATCCAATGCCGGGCGTGGAGCGGTGGCTTCTGAGTCTGGGGGCGCTGCTGGGCGGCGACGCAGGCGGACCGGGCGAACAGCACGGCCAGGGCGAGAGCGAGCCGGGACACGAGCGGGCGCATGGCTCTCATGCTACCCGGGCCGTCGCGGTCATGCCAGCGCCGTCCGCATGCGCTCGCCCCACCATGCCTGGGCCCGCTCCTGGGTCCACTCCTGCAGGCCGTCCACCTCCGCCAGCCGGAGCGCCAGCTCCCGGGCGGATTGGGGCCGCTCCTCCGGCTCCTTGGCCAGACAGGCGAGCACCAGGTCGTCGAGCGAGCGAGGGATCGGCCGGGGGCTCCGGCTGGACGGCGGCTCCGGCCGGGCCTGGGCGTGGCGCATCACCAGCGCGATCGGGTGCTCCGCGGTGAAGACCAGCTCGCCAGTCAGCAGCCAGTAGGCCAGACATCCGGTGGCGTAGATGTCGGCCCGGCGATCCACCGCGCCGGCCAGCGCCTGCTCCGGCGCCATGAACGCGGGCGTGCCTTCGACGCGCTGTTCCCCGGTCTCCATGGCGCCGGCTTCCGCCGCGTCGCGCGCCGCGCGCACGATGCCGAAGTCCAGCACCTTCACGAAGTCGAACTCCTCGCCGTAGCGGCAGAGGAAGACGTTCGCGGGTTTGATGTCGCGGTGCACCAGACCGCTGGCGTGAGCTTCGCTGAGCGAGTGGCACACCTGGCGCAGCAGGTAGATGACCCGCTCCGGCGGCAGGGGGCCGAACCGCCGCAGCAGCGATTCGGCGTCCAGGCCGTCCAGCAGCTCCATGGCGTAATAGAAGCCGCCGTCGGCCGCGACCCCGAAGTCGAAGAGCTCGACCGTGTGCGGCGAGCGAAGCCGGGCGATCACCTGGGCCTCCCGCTCGAAGCGCCGCGCCGCCTGGTCGGACACCCCGCCGGCAGAGTGGCGGATGAGCTTGATGGCCGCGGGTCGCGCCAGCATGCGATGCCGGGCGCGCCAGACCTCACCCATTCCGCCTTCCCCCAGCTTCTCCTCCAACCGGTAGCTGCCCAGCTCGCGGGCGCGGCGCACCTCGGTGCCAAGGCGATAGACCACCCCCGCGCCGACCCAGGCCATGCCGGCCACGAGCAGGTAGGGGAACACCAGCCCGAAGAAGAAGAGCGCCGCTGGAACCCGCAGTGCGGTGACACCGGTAGCGATCATCAGCCCGATCACCACGGGGACCGAGCTGACGGAGGCCAGCGCGGCCAGGATGGCGCGGCGGGGAGAGGTCGGCACGACGATGGTGAACAGCACCACCCAGACCGCGACCCAGGACAGCCCGAGAAATCCCCGGTGCTCCTCGAGGCCGGCAGGGTCGCCGAACTCGGCCGTGGCGATGGCGTAGCTACTCACCACCTCGAACACCAGGCCCAGCACCATCGCCCTGGATGGCTGCAGGCGCCGAATCACCACGGCAAGCACCAACGCGACCACGATGCCGAGGAACCCGGGAGCCCACTGCACGATGTTGCCCAGGAAGCGAGCCCGGTCGTTCGGAAGGACCAGCGCCGGAAAGATGCCGGCCAGAAAGAAGATCAGCGCGTAAAGCAGCGCCAGAACCTGGAGGCGGGCCGCGGACAGACCGAGCAGATCGGACGGCAGGCCGGTGGAGGGCTCGTGCCCGGGGGAGCCCGCATCCGGACCGGTGAGCAGGGTAACCTGCTCCGGCATGGCGCGATCCGCCGCACGGTCGTCGAGCGTCATCCGCAGCATGGAAATCCTCCGCGGCCTTGACCGGGAACGAAGTCCGGATTCTGCGCTGGGCGCCG
>DATEIR010000047.1:0-2448 GCA_035278885.1 Gemmatimonadales bacterium
GATCGGCCGGCTCGAATGTGGAGACGAGGCTGCTGGAGCAGAAGAAGGCCGCGAGGGCGGCCGCGCCGGGCCACCCGGCGCCGGCGAGAACGCTGCCGCCGACGAGCCAGGCGGCGAAGGCGCCGCCGGCGGTCAGGGTTCGAAATCCCCAGGCGAGCGCCGCGACGGCCGCGGCCACGAGGGCGGCCGTCGGCCAGGACGGGATCAGTCCTTCTCCGCCTCGACCTGCAGGAGGGCGACGATCCGGGCCCGAAGGGTTCCGGGGCAGCGCTGCCGGCCGCAGCTCTCCAGCAGCCGGAGGTAGTTCTCTTCGAACCGGAGATGGTTGAAGCAGGGCGCGCAACGGTCGATGTGGGCCCGGATCTCCTCGGCGAGCTCCGGCGTCATTTCCCGCTTGAGGTAGTCGTGCAGCTGCTCGGTGGCCTGGCGGCAGTCGATCCGATCAGCCATCGCGCGGCTCCCGGGGCTTGATGTAGCCCATCTCGACGGCGTAGGCGTAGAGGCGGGCCTGGAGCAGCCGGCGGGCGCGGAAGAGCCGCGACTTCACGGTGCCCAGCGGGAGCTCCAGGGTTTCGGCGATTTCGGCATAGCTCATTCCTTCCACGTCGCTCAGGACCAGCACCTCGCGGAACTCCGGCGGCAGCGCGTCCACCGCCTCGAGCACCTTCTCGTCTACGATCCGGGAGAAGAACGTCCCTTCGGGATCGACCTCCTCCACCGCCCGGAACAGCGCGTGGGGCTCGACCGCCTCGAGATCCATGGCGACGGGCTCGATCTTGCGACGCCGGTAGTCGTTGATGAAAGTGTTGCGGAGGATGGTGAGCAGCCAACCCTTCGCGTTCGTTCCCGGCCGGTACTGCCGCCAGCTGCGGTAGGCCTTCAGCATCGTGTCCTGCACCAGGTCCTCCGCCTGGGTGGGATCCGCGGTGAGGCGGAGGGCCACCCGGTAGAGCGCGTCGAGGTGCGGGAGCGCCTCGGCGTCGAAGGAGCGGACGGCGGCAGAAGGTTCGGCCATGAGGCAATATAAGGCCCCTTGGCCGGGCTTCCCGCCCGGGGCTAACTTCCGCCCGGCCACCGTGTCTACGTCGACCGCCGTTCCCGCCCTTATTCCCCTCAGCCTGCTCGAGGCCATCCGCAATCTCGACACGCCGGTCGAGGACGGCCTGGACGAGCTGGCCGAAGAGATGGTGGTCCGCCGCCTGGGCCTGAGCCCCACGGTGGCGGCGCAGATCCAGCGCTACCGCGCCACCGCCGAGCGCGACGGCTCGGTGGAGCTGGACGAGGCGGTCTCGGTGCTCCGGCTGGTCGGACGCCGGCCCGATGCCCCGCTGGTCTTCGCCGACGCGGGCCGCCGGGCGGCACGCTATGCCACGCGGGCGCAGCGGCCGGCCTGGACCATGGCCCGCTCGCCCACCGGCGGGATCAGCCTCCGGCTGGCGCAGCGTGCGGTGGGCCGGGTGGCCCGGCGCACCTTCGAGGGTGCGCTCCGGAGCGGGCCCGACGGCGACGAATTCGTGATGGACCAGCCGCTCTCGATCGTCGCGCTGCCCGACGGGGCCGCCTGCGCCTTCTATGGCGCGGCGTTCAACGAGCTGCTCCGCCGGCTGGCCGACTTCGAGGGCGCCATGCTGCACCAGCGCTGCCGCTCCCGGGGGGACGCGGTCTGCTCCTGGCACACCGCGGCCGCCGAGGTCTACGAGTGATCCCCTCGGGGCCCGAGCTGCGCGAGGCCCTGGCCGAGGCCGGGGCCGATGCCTGGCTCATCTACGAGTTCCACGGACTCAACCCGGTCGCCCGCCGGCTGCTCCCGCTCAGCGGCCTCAATACCCGGCGGCTGTTCCTGCTCCTGCCCGCGGAGGGGGAGCCGGTGGCGGTGGCACATCGGATCGAGCTGCACCCGCTGGCCGATTTTCCCGGCCGGGTGTTGCCCTACTCGCGATGGGAGGAGCTGCACGCGGCGCTGGGCTCGATCGTGGCCGGCCGGCGGCTCGCCATGGAGGTGTCGCCCGAGGACGCCGTCCCCTACCTCGACCGGGTCCCCGCCGGGGTGGTCGAGCTGATCCGCCGGCTGGGCGGCACCATCGTGCCGTCGGGCTCCCTGGTGAGCCGCTTCGCCTCCCGGTGGACGCCGGCCGAGGCGGAGGACCATCGCCAGGCGGCGGAGATCCTGGCCGCGGTGGCGCAGGAGGAGCTGGCCCGGGCGGTGCGCGAGGCCGGGACGGGGCTTCGGGAGACCGAGCTGCAGCAGCGGGTGGTGGCGTCCGCGCAGGCGCGGGGACTCGCCTTCGACACCCTGCCGATCGTGGGATTCGGCCCCAACAGCGCGAACCCGCACTACGAGCCTCAGCCGGGCGCGGACGCCGCGCTCCAGCCGGAGCAGGTGGTGCTGCTGGACCTGTGGGCGGGTCGGCGGCTGGACACGGTATTCGCCGACCAGACCTGGATGGG
>DATEIR010000048.1:0-42235 GCA_035278885.1 Gemmatimonadales bacterium
GTGGCTCCGGCCAGGCCGACGGCGAGGAGGCCGACCAGCGGAGCGAGCCAGCGCTGGCCGGCGCCGGGCGGCTCGGGCAGAAGGATGGTGATTCTTCCGGCGGCCGCGGGCACGCCGGTCCATCGCCGGAAGGAGCGGCCCTGCAGCTCCTGGCTGTCCGCCACCGCGACCGGCCCGGTCACCCGACTGCCCGCCTCCTCGACCAGCACGTTGACTCGCGCGCCGGAGGGAATCGCCAGCTCGAGCTTCCGCTCGCGTGCCGGCATGCGGTATTGCAGGACCAGCTGCTTCTCGCCCGGAGCGATGGGTCCGCTCACCAGGAGCGAGTCGCCCCGCCGGACGACCGCATCGGGCGACACGTCGCTCTCCCCGACATCGAGCCCCTCGCTCCCGCTGGGCACGGTGCCGAGCCAGGTCGTCCCGAGGGAATCGGGGGCGACACGGGTGCGGTCGCCGGCGTTGCGCAGGATCACCAGGTCGAGAATCTCCCGGGTCCCGCTCTCGTCGGGCCGAGGCACGACGAGGTGCCGGGCCGCGAGGGTCACCGGGGTCCGGCTCGAGGTGTCGTAGACGACCAGCCGGATGGCGGTGTCGGGCCGGGCGCCCAGGTGCACCGGGGTGGAGAAGTATTCGATGTCCCGGAAGCGCGCGCTCAGGAGGTACACTGCCCCGCTGTCGGCGCGAAACCGGAAGCGGAACCTGCCCGCGCCGTCGGCGGCGGTGGAGTCGATCGGACCCTGCTCCATCTGGCCGACCCGATGCAGCACGACGCGGACCCCGGGAACGGGCACCGAGTCGGACGCTTCCGCGCGCACCACGACCCCGGCCGCCCTCGCCTGCGCCGCGGCCAGGCCGGGCCACCACGCGGCGATGGGGACGAGCAGGGCGACGGCCGTCCAGCGCGCCCTCAAGGATTGAACTTGCCGAAGTCCTGCGGATCCATCTTCTCGAGGTACTGCTTCAGCTTGTCGGCCTCGAGCGATGGGTCGGGGGGAGGTTCGTCGGTCTCGACCCCGCTCTGGTCGAGCAGCTGGTCGCTGGTGAAGATCGGCGCCCGCATGCGAAGCGCGAGCGCGATGCTGTCGGAGGGGCGGGCGTCCACCTGGAAGACGTGGTCGTCCCGGCGGATCATGAGCTCGGCGAAGTAGGTGTTCTCCTTGACCGCGCTGATCACCACCCGGCGGAGCTCCCCGCCCAGGCCGACCAGCACCTGCTTGAGCAGGTCGTGCGTCAGGGGCCGCTGCGCCTTCATGCCCTGCAGCTCCATGGCGATCGCGCTCGCCTCCGCGGGGCCGATCCAGATCGGCAGCACCCGGCTCCCGTCCTTTTCCCGCAGGATCACGACCGGAGTGTTGGTGGTCCGGTCGAGGCCCAGATGCGCCACGGTTACTTCGATCATCCGTTCCTCAAGGGAAGGGAAAGGCGAAGGGCGAAGGGCGAACGGGACACTTGAGCGGCCCCTTCGAGTCGTGCCCGGTTCGCCCTTCGCCCTTCGCCTTTCCCCTCCTCACACTTACGTCCCCGCGTCCCAGCTCGCCAGATACTCCACCTGCTCCGGCGTCAGCGTATCGATGCTGATCCCCATGCTCTGGAGCTTGAGTCGCGCGATCTCCTGGTCTACCGCCGCCGGCAGGCGATGCACCGCCTTGGCCATGGTCTTGCTCTCCTTGGCCAGCAGCTCGGCCGCGAGGGCCTGGTTGGCGAACGACATGTCCATCACGCTGGCGGGGTGGCCTTCGGCCGCGGCCAGGTTGATGAGGCGGCCCTCGCCCAGAACCACGACCCGCTTGCCCTTCACCACGAACTCCTCGACCAGGTTGCGCACCGTCCGCCGCTCGGAGGCGAGCTTGGCCAGCGTCTCGAGGTCGAGCTCGACGTTGAAGTGGCCCGAGTTGCAGACGATCGCCCCGTCCTTCATGGCGGTGAAGTGCTCCGCCCGGATGACGTGGACGTTACCGGTCAGGGTGACGAAGCAGTCGCCCAGAGGCGCGGCCTCCGCCATCGGCATGACCTCGAAGCCGTCCATCCGCGCCTCCAGCGCCGGCAGCGGATCGATCTCGGTCACGATCACGTGGGCCCCGGCTCCCCGGGCCCGCATGGCGAAGCCCCGGCCGCACCAGCCGTATCCCGCGACCACCACGGTGCTCCCCGCCACCAGCATGTTGGTGGCGCGCACGATCCCGTCGAGGGTCGACTGTCCCGTGCCGTAGCGGTTGTCGAACATGTGCTTGGTGTTGGAATCGTTCACCGCGACGATGGGGAACTGCAGCACCTTCTCCTGCTGCATCGCCTTGAGCCGGATGACCCCGGTGGTGGTCTCCTCGGTCGACCCGCGGACGTTGGCCACGAGGGCCCGGCGCTCGTCGGCCGACAGGGTCTCGACCCACTTGCGGATGGGCGGCGCCAGATCGTCCAGCCGGTTGAGCGCGATCATGTGCAGGGATCCGACCAGGTCGGCGCCATCGTCCTGGGTCATGTCGGGCCGGAAGGCCAGCGCCTGCGCGATGTGGGTGTAGTAGGTCTCGTGGTCTTCGCCCTTGATGGCGTAGACATGCACCCCGTGGTCGCGGACCAGGTGGGCCGCGACGTCGTCCTGGGTGGAGAGCGGGTTCGAGGCGCAGAGGGCGATCTCGGCCCCGGCCGCCCGGAGCGTGATCATGAGGTTCGCCGTCTCGGTGGTGACGTGGAGGCAGGCGGAGAGGCGGGTGCCCCGGAGCGGCTGCTCCTTGGCGAACCGGGCGCGGATCTGCCGCAGCACCGGCATGGAGCGCTCGGCCCACTCGGTCCGGCGCCGACCCTCGTCGGCGAGGGCGATATCCTTGATGTCGTGCTTGGCCACCGCGGTCTGTACGCTCATGGGCTCCTCAGCGGGCGGCCGACAGCAGGTCCTTCACGCGGTCGGTTCGCTCCCAGGTGAAAAAGTCGACCTTCTGCGAGCGGCCATCGTTCTGGTACACTCCGTTGTACGGCCGCCGGCCGAAGTGTCCGTAGGTCGAAGTCTGACCGTAAATTGGGCGCTTGAGCTTGAGGGCGTCAATGATGCCGCGCGGCGTCAGATCGAAGCTCTCGGCCACGATCCTCTCGATCTCGGCGTCGGGGATGGCGCCGGTCCCGAAGGTCTGCACCAGGATGGACACCGGCCGGGCCACGCCGATGGCGTAGGCGACCTGCACCTCGCAGCGCCGGGCCAGCTTGGCCTCGACGATGTTCTTGGCCACCCAGCGCGCGGCGTACGCCGCCGACCGGTCCACCTTGGACGGGTCCTTGCCGCTGAACGCGCCGCCGCCGTGGCGGGCCATGCCGCCATAGGTATCCACGATGATCTTCCGCCCGGTGAGTCCGGCGTCTCCGTGGGGACCGCCGATGACGAAGCGCCCGGTCGGATTGATCAGGAACTTGGTGCCGCGATACTCGAGGCCATGCGCGTCGAGCACCGGCTTGATGACCTCTTCGATCACGCCCTCGCGCACGGTGCCCTGCCCCAGCTGGCGGGAGCCGCGGCGCTCGGCGTGCTGGGTGGAGACCACCACCGTGCGCACCGCGATGGGCCGGTCGCCCTCGTACTCCACCGACACCTGTGACTTGCCGTCGGGCCGGAGCCAGTCCAGTCGCGGATGGCCCGGCAACCCTTTCCGCACGGCGGCGAGCCGCTCCACGATCCGGTGCGCCAGCATGATCGGCAGCGGCATCCGCTCCCGGGTCTCGTTGGTCGCGTAGCCGAACATCATGCCCTGGTCGCCGGCGCCTTGCTCCTTGTTCCGGGCGGAGTCGACCCCCATGGCGATGTCGGGGGACTGGCGGTCGATCGAGGTGAGCACCGCGCAGGTCCGGCCGTCCATACCGTAGCTGGCGTCGGTGTAGCCGATGGACTCCACCGTGCGGCGGACCAGATCGGGAATGTGCACGTAGGTGCTGGTCGTGATCTCGCCCGCCACTACGGCCATGCCGGTCGTCACCAGGGTCTCGCAGGCCACCCGTCCCGCGGGATCGCGCGACAGGATGGCGTCGAGCACCGCATCGGAGATCTGGTCGGCCACCTTGTCGGGATGGCCCTCGGTGACCGATTCCGAGGTGAAGACGTGGCGCTTGCTACCGGCCATGGGAACGCTCAACAGTGAGGGGAGAGGGGAGGTCGGAGCAGTGGGGCCGCGAGGGCGTCCCAAGGACGGTGCAAGCTAGCGAGGCCCCCCCCGTCGCGGCAACGCCGATTGCGGGTCCAGCAGGCGGACATCGATGAACTCGCCGACCACGCGCCGGAGCGCCTCGGACACCTCGTCGGGATCCGACGCGGCGAGCGCTTCCTGGGCGGCCGCCTGGGCCGCCTCCTCGGGCACGGTGCGCACCACCCACTTGACCAGCGGCAGCGCCGGCGGGGACACGCTGAGCCGGTCGTACCCCAGGCCGATCAGCAGCACCGCGCTCAGCGCCTCCGACGCCATCTCGCCGCAGACGCTCACCGGGAGATTGGCCGCGCGTCCAACCTCGACCACCCGGTGGAGCTGGCGCACGATCGCCGGGTGGTGGGGGGTGAAGCGGTCGGCGAGGCGGGCGTTGCCCCGGTCCACGGCCAGGGTGTACTGGGTCAGGTCGTTGGTCCCGACGCTGAAGAACGCGCTCACCTCGGCGAGCCGGTCGGCGATGGTGACGGATGCCGGGGTCTCGATCATCACCCCGACCGGCACCTCCGCCGCGGCGCGGACGCCGGCCTGCCGGAGTGAGTCGGCTTCCTCGGCCATCATCTCGCGGGCCCGAAGGACCTCGTCCACCCGGGTGACCAGCGGCAGCATGAGCTGGACGTCCCGTCCCGCCGCGGCCCGGAGGATGGCGCGGATCTGGGGTCGGAACACCGCCGGCTCGTCGAGGCAGACCCGGATCGAGCGCCAGCCCAGAAACGGGTTCGCCTCGAACGGCGCCTTGAACGCGGCCGGGAACTTGTCGCCACCCAGATCGAAGGAACGGATGATCACGGTGCCGTCGGGGAACGCGGCGGCGACCCGGCGGAAGTACTCGGCCTGCTCGTCCTCCGTGGGCACGGTGGCCCGGCCGGTCATGAGAAACTCGGTGCGCAGCAGCCCGACGCCCTGCGCCCCCATGCGGAGCGCCGGCTCGATCTCCTCCGGCAGGTCCACGTTGCCCATCAGCAGGATCGGGCGACCGGCGGGCGTGACCGCCGGCTGATCCACCACGCCCTCGAGCTGCAGCTCGAGCTTGTGGCGCCGGCTGAGCTGGGTCTTGGCCTCCTCGAGCTCGTCGCGGGTCGGGTCGAGCACGACGATGCCGCTCTGGCCGTCGAGCAGCAGCATGGCCCCGTTGGGAATCGTGGCCAGCGCGCCCGAGGCGCCCATCACGGCCGGAATGCCCAGGCTGTGGGCCAGGATCGCGGCGTGCGCCGTCCGCGTCCCCTCCTCGCTCACCAGTCCCACCACGTGCTCGCGGTCGAGCTGCACGGTGAGCCCGGGCGAGAGCTCGTGGGCCACCACGATGACCTGGTCGTCCGACGTCATGGCGGAGATGTCGGGGCCGTTCCTGCCGAGGAGCCGGTTGATCATGCGGAGCTGGATGGCATGCAGATCGGCCAGCCGCTCCCGCAGACGCGCGGCCCCGGACCAGAGGTTGCGGAGCTCCAGCGCCTTGAATTCGTAGGCGGTCTCCGCGCTGAGCTGGTTGTTCCGGATCAGGGTCTCGACCGAGTTGAGGAACTCCTGATCCTGGGCCATGAGGATCTGGGCATCGAAGATCCTCGCCTCCTCCGGTCCGGCGCGGCGCAGCACCCGCTCGCCCAGCTCGCGGAGCTGGGCCACCGTATGATCCACGGCCTCGCGCAGGCGGCGCACCTCGGCCTCGACCTGCTCGGGGCGGACTCCGCGGTCGGGTACTTCGGGGAAATCCCATCGGATGATGAGCGCCGGCGCCACGGCGACGCCGGGAGAGACGCCGATGCCGCGAAGGGTGCGAGGCATGTCAGGGCTCCCCGAACCCGCTGGCCACCAGGTCCGCCAGGGCGGCCACCGCCTGCTCCGCGTCGGGGCCGTCCGCCCGGATGGTGATCTGGCTGCCGTACTCGGCGGCCAGCATCATGACTCCCATGATGCTCTTTCCGTTCACGCCGACTCCGTCTTTCATGATCTCGATCTCGGCGGCGAAGCTGCTCGCCAGCCGGACGATGCGGGCGGCCGGCCGGGCGTGCAGGCCCTCCTGGTTCACGATGGTAGCCGGCCGCTCGATCACGGGAAGATCCCGCGGAAGAGGACCAGCAGGAGGATCGCGAGCAGGGCGAACCGCACGGTGGTGAGCGCGGCCCCGTACCAGCGGGTGACCGCGATGCCGGTCGCGGCCACCGCCAGTGTGCCGAGGGCGCCGGCCCACCCCACGCCGCGCAGGTACCAGGTCGCGACCAGCGGCAGCGCCAACCCGATCGCGAACCCCGCCACCGGCCCGACCCGGGCGATGGCGCCGGGGATCCATGACTTCGCGATCGCGGCCCCCACGTTCATCCCGCTGTCGTACCCGGTGCGGAGGGCCCAGATGCCGGTGAGGGCGCGCGCGACGTTGTAGAGCGCCAGAAACCCGAGCACCGGCCACCAGCGCGCGCCCAGCGCGATGGCGGCCAGGGCGAAGCCGAGCAGCGCCGGGATCAATCCCGCCCAGAAGAGCTGGTCGCCCAGCGCGCCGAGTGGGCTGCACAGCGCCGTTCGCAGGCGGGCGATCTGGTTGCCGGGGACCGCGTCGTACTCCGCGCGGGCGGTGGCGCCCAGCGCCAGTCCGGCCAGGTTGGGATTGCAATTGAAGAAGTCGGTGGAGCGCACCACCGCCTCGGAGTGCCGCACCGGATCGATCGTCTTGAGATCGTCGAGCAGCGGCTCGGCGGCGTACCCCATGCCCACGCCGAGCATCCGCTCGTAGTTCCAGGTGCCCTGGATGGCGAGCAGCCGCATGAACGCCCGCCATCCGCCGTTCACGCGAGCACCGCCAGCACCAGCCCCACCACCGCCCCCGCCGCGAGCCAGCGCAGCCGGGCGCCCCGTCCCGCGCTCCGGAGCGCGCCGCCGCCCGCGGCGCTGAGCGCGCATCCCACCGCCACCAGGGTGAGGCCGAGCGCGGTCGAGCCGTCCAGGCGCACCCGGGTGTCGATGAGCCATGCGGCGAGCAGGCCCAGGCTGGTGAGCAGTGCGCCCCGCAGGGCGTCGCGCAGCAGCCCGCCGTACTGCAGCCGCCGGATGGCCGGGCTTTCTCCCGCCGAGAGCGCCGCCGCGCGATGCTGAATCGCGCGCGCGTTGAGCCGGCGGACCAGCTGCAGCGAGAGCCCGCCGAGCACGGCCAGCACCAGGCCCAGCGCGGCGCTCAGGCCCAGGGCGAACTGCCACGGCGCGCCCGCCGCGAGCGTGGTCGCCACGACCGTGGCGGGACCGTAGTCGGGGTACCGGACCGCGCCGACGGGGAGGACGTCAAGGGCGAAGAGCTCGAACAGGAGTCCCACCCGAAGCCCGGCATCGAGGTCACCGGCCAGCCAGCCCGCGACCGCGCCCGCCACGATGGGCCGCGCGATCATGGCCTGCGGCACGCTCACCAGGTCGAGCGCCACCAGGGTGCCCCATCCCACCAGCAACAGCGCGGACGCCAGGGTGAGCTCGCTCACGTGAGCGCCCGGAGCGCGACCGGCGGCGTGGTCGGCAGGTCCTGCGCGCTGATCTCCGCGCCGGCCGCCTCCAGCGCGGTGAGTCGGCGCATCTCCTCGTCGGTCAAATAGAGGAACGGCAGCCGCTCCCGCCGACCCGGCCGGTGGTGCACGCCGCCCAGGTTGATCCGGTGCACCACGGCCGGGTCGGCGCGATGCAGGGCGGCCATGGTGTCGAGGTCGCCGGTGAGCAGCACGGTGCGCCGGGGATCGTCCCGCCATCCCGGCATGGCGGCGGCCGCGTCGGCGATGCTGGCGAAGTCGATGGTCATCTCGGCGGTGACCGCCATGCGGTAGAGGTCCTGCTCCCAGGGGCTGCCCGCGACCTGATCGTCCACCAGGATGATGCGGGTGATGCCCAGCGCCTGTCCCCATCCCACCACCACCTGACCGTGGATCAGGCGGTCGTCGACCCGGCAGAGCACGATGGGCATCAGGGAATCCGGATCGCCTTGGCGCCCGCGGCGGCGGCCCGCTCCGCCGCGGATTCGGCCGGGAGGTCGCGGTGGAAGACGAAGTCCACCAGCATCGCGAGATTGACGCCGGTGACGATCCGGACGCCCTCGATGGCGCGCAGCCGCTTGAGCACCGCGAAGAGGCAGGATCCCGAGGCCAGGTCGACGAACACCACCGACGGCCGCCCATCCACCGCCTCGGCCACGCGTTCCTCGAGCAGCTGGCGGTCGCAGTCGGTGTTGGAGACCGGCACCAGCGCGCCGGTCACGCCGCTGATGGACTCGGCCGCCTCCACCAGCGCCTTCGCGAGCTTGCCGTGACACACCACCACCCCGCGCAGCCCGTCACTCATAGTCTTCCTGGAGGTACTCCCGGACGCCGCGCTGGTCCTTCATGCGCTTGATCAGCCTGGCATTGAACGCGGCGGCCACGTCCACCCCCGAGTAGCGGAGCAGGTGCATCATCGCCACGACTTCGGAGATCACGGTGATGTTCTTGCCGGGGTTGAGCGGCACCACCACCCGCGGCACCGCCACATCCAGGATGGTCGTCTCCTCCCGGGTCAGGCCGGTGCGGTCGGCGTCCTTGGCGTTTTCCCAGTCCTCCAGCTGCACCACGACCTCGATCCGCTTCTGCTGCCGCACGGCCCGGACGCCGAAGAGCGCCGGAATGTCGATCAGCCCGATCCCGCGGATCTCCATGTGGTGCGCCGCCAGCTCGTGGCCCCGGCCGATGAGCACATCGTTGCCCCGCCGGACCACCTGGACCACGTCGTCGGCGACCAGCCGGTGGCCCCGCTCGACCAGGTCGAGGACGCACTCGCTCTTGCCGATGCCGGAGCGGCCCATGAAGAGGAGGCCGACCCCGTAGACGTCGGCCAGCGAGCCGTGGAGCGTAGTGCGGGGCGCGAAGGCTTCCTCTACCACCGGCTTCACCCGGCGGTAGAACTCCGCCGTCTTGAGCTTGCTCCGCATCACCGGCACGCCTCGGGCGCGGGCCAGCTCCAGCATCTCGGCGGGCACCTCCTGCCCCTTGGTCACGAAGATGCAGGGCAGCTCGAACTCGAAGAACTTCTCCAGCGACTGGCGCCGCTGATCGGCGGGCAGCGAGTTGAGGTAGGTGATCTCCGTCTCGCCGAAGACGTGCAGGCGATTCGGCGCGAAGCGTCCGGTGTACCCCGCCAGGGCGAGGCCGGGACCGGCCACCTCCGCGTCGGGGAGCTGGCGATCGAGCCCGACGTCGCCGGTCAGCGTCTCGAGCTGCAGCGGATCGTTCCGCCGCGCCAGGAAATCCCGGAGCCGGAGCATCAGAGCGGGTTCACTCCCGAGGGGCGCGAGCGGCGGGGCCGGGCGCTCGCCTTCTCCAGCTGCTTGCGGAGCTTTTCCTCCGCGCGATCGAGCGCGGTTCGATGATCGGCCGCCTCACCGCCGGCCACGAGCAGATCGCCGGTCGCCAGGTGCAGGCGGAGCTCGGCGGTCTGCTGCTGTCCGTCGGTGTCGAACACCACGCTGGCCTCCATCGGCCGGGTCGCGATGTTGCCCAGCCGCTCGACCACGGCGAGGGCGCGCTCCCTCAGGGCGTCGGAGATCTCACAGTGGCGGGCGGTGATCGTCGTCTGCATGATCGAGCCTCCTCGGGGGGCCTCAGGCCCGCCCGGCGATGATGGCATGGAGTTGGTCCTCGGTCTCGTCGGCCGTCCGCTCCCAGGTGAGACGCCCGGCAAAGGCCCGGGCGCCGGCGCCGAGCCGGGCGACCAGGCCGGGATCATCCGCCAGCTCGAGCATCCGATTGGCGAGCGCGTCGACGTCGCCGTGGGGCACCAAGTAGCCCGTCTCACCGTGCCGGACCGAGTCGCGCAGGCCCGGGCTGTCGGACGCCAGAGACGGGGTGCCGCAGGCGGCGGCCTCGATGACGGTGATGCCCCACCCTTCCTTCGGCGATGGAAATACGTTGGCCCAGGCGGATCGGAGCAAGTCCAGCTTGTCGGCTTCACTCACGAAGCCGTGGAATTTCATGGCCTCGGTCTGGCCCAGCGAGGCCGCGAGCTGCTCCAGCGAGGCGCGGTAGTCGCCGGTCCCGGCCACCTCGAGCCGAAGCTCGGGCTGCTGGCGCCGGGCGACGGCCAGCGCCCGGATCGCGAGGTCTATTCCTTTATAACGCTTCAAGCGACCGACGTACAGGAAGGTCGGCCGCGCGGTCCGCGCGCCCCCTGGCGTGAAGCGTTCGGCTTCGACGCCGGGATGGATCACCCGGATCCGCTCGGCGGGTACCCCTCGAGCCACCAGGTCGTCGCGGGTGCTCTCGCTGATGGCGTGCCACCCGGCCCGCCGGTACGCTCGCGCCAGCGGGCGCTCGCTCAGCCAGACCGTGGCCGCCGCGGGCCAGCTGGCCTCTTCGAACGCCGTCGTGCCGAAGAGGTGCGGCACGATCGCGCAGAAGGGAAGCCTGCTTCCGAGCGGGAGAAAGAGCGGCAGCTTGTTGACGTCCTCGAGCAGGACATCGGGGCGCTCGGCCCGGAGCGCGCGGCGCACTGCCCCCCGCCCCCGGAGCGCGAAGCTGTGCCGGCCGCCCACCCGGTTCACCTCGATGCCTCGCACGTTCGCGGTGGATGGCGCGCCGGGCCAGCCGGAGCAGACCAGCCGTACGCGGTGCCCGCGCGCGGCGAGGCGGGACAGGATCTCGAACAGGTGGATCTCCGCCCCACCGGCGTGAGGGTTTTCCAGGTCCTGCCAATTCACCGCCAGGATATTCATCCGGCGGCTCCGGCCCTCACAGCCGTCCCAGGGCGCGGGCAATACCGTCGAGCACGCCGTTGACGAAGCCGGGTGCGCGGGCGCCGCCGAACCAGTGGGCCAGGCGCACGGCCTCGTCGATCGCCACCTTGGGGGGCACCTCGCCCTGCCGGAGCTCGAGGATCCCGAGCCGGAGAATGTTGCGCTCCACCACCGCCATCCGGCTCAGGCGCCAGTTCTCCGAGGCCCGGGCCGCCTCGCTATCCAGCGACGCGACCGCTTCCACCACGCCGATCGCCAGCGCTTCGGCTCGGTCGAGCACGCGCGGCTCGGGGCCGGTCAGCCGACTCAAGCCGGTGGCGAGCTGCGGCACCGGCGCGTGGCCCCGAAGCTCCCAGGCATAGAGGAGCTGGAGCGCCCGGGCCCGGCTCTTGGTCTCAATCCGCAGCATCGCCGCCCAGGTGCGCCACCGCGTCCGCGGCGAGCAAGGCGGCCTCGGCCGCCTCGTAGCCCTTGTTGCCGGCGCTCCCTCCCGCGCGGTCGGTGGCCTGCTGCAGGGTATCGACCGTGAGGAGACCGAATCCGACCGGAATCCGGTGCCGCAGCGCGATCTCGCCGAGTCCGCGAGTGGTCTCGCCCGCGACATACTCGAAGTGCGGCGTCTCGCCCCGGATCACCGCGCCGAGCGCTACCAGACAGCGATACCGCCCGCCCGCGGCGGCCGCGGCCGCGGCGACCGGGAGCTCGAAGGCGCCCGGCACCCAGACGACATCCACCTCCGCCTCGGGGACGCCCGCCGCGCGGCAACAGGCCCGCGCTCCCTCGAGCAGGCGCGCGGTGACCAGCTCGTTGTACCGGCTCACCAGGATCGCCACACGCCCGGGGGCGCGGAGGCGGGGATGGAACTCGGGCACGGGCGTCAGTGGGCGAGGAGGTGGCCGAGCTTGTCGCGCTTGACCTGGAGGTAGCCGCGGTTCTCCCGGTTGGGATCGGCGATCAGCGGGACCCGCTCGGTGATCTGGAGCCCGTAGCCTTCGAGGCCTACCAGCTTGCGCGGATTGTTGGTCATCACCCGGATGGAGGAGAGTCCCAGGTCGCGGAGGATCTGGGCGCCGATGCCGTAGTTGCGGAGGTCGGGCGCGAACCCGAGCTTCTCGTTGGCCTGCACCGTGTCGGCGCCCCCGTCCTGCAGGGCGTACGCCCGGATCTTGTTGAGCAGCCCGATGCCCCGCCCTTCCTGGTCGAGGTACACGATGACGCCGCGCCCCTCCTGGGCCACCAGCTCCATCGCGCGGTGGAGCTGGACGCCGCAATCGCAGCGCTGCGATCCGAAGACGTCCCCGGTGAGGCACTTGGAGTGCATCCGCACGAGCACGTTGGCCTGCCCCGCGACGTCGCCGTAGACCAGCGCGACATGCTCGGCGCGATCCACGTCGTTGCGGTAGCCGATGATGGTGAACTCGCCGAAATCGGTCGGGATCCTGGCCTCGGCCACCCGGTGGACCAGCTGCTCGGTCTGGAGCCGGTGGGCGACGAGCTGCGCCACGGTGACGAAGGTGAGCCCGAGGCGCTCCGCCATCGCGTGAAGGTCGGCCCGCCGCGCCATGGTGCCGTCGGCGTTCAGGATCTCGCAGATGACGCCCGCGGGCACCAGCCCCGCGAGACGGGCCAGGTCCACGCTGGCCTCGGTCTGGCCCACGCGCTGGAGCACGCCGCCCGGCCGGGCACGGAGCGGAAAGATGTGGCCCGGCCGGCGCAGGTCGGACGGGACCGTGGCGGGGTTGATGGCGACGTGTATGGTGGTGGAGCGGTCGCTGGCGGAGATGCCGGTGGTGACGCCGAACCGGCGCTCGGCATCGATGCTCACCGTGAACGCGGTGGCCAGCTCCTCGGTGTTGCGCTCGGTCATCTGCGGCAGCCCGAGCTGGTCGCACCGCTCGCCGGTCAGGGCCAGGCAGATGAGGCCCCGCCCATGCAAGGTCATGAAGTTGATCGTTTCGGGCGTGACCAGCTCGGCCGCGCAGACCAGATCACCCTCGTTCTCGCGGTCCTCGTCGTCCGCGACGATGATGATCTTGCCGTTGCGCAGGTCTTCGATGGCCTGGTCGATGGTGCCGAAGGTACCGGGCATGCTCATAGCCGGTGGTTAAGGTGAAAGGTGAAGCTGGACGTGGGAACATGGCTCATCACAATCACTTGCAGATCTTCCCAGTCCCGCGGCGCTCACCCTTCCTCTTTCCCCTTTCCCCTTGCGCCTTTAAGCAATTGCTCCACGTACTTCCCGATCGTATCTCCCTCCAGATGGACCCGATCGCCCACCCGGCGCTCGCCCAAGGTGGTGTGCTCTAAGGTAAACGGGATCAGGGAGATCTGGATCGCGCCCGGCTCGGGGATCGCGTTCACGGTCAGGCTCACGCCGTCCACCGTGATCGAGCCCAGCGGGATCGAGATCCGGGCGATGCCGTCGGGCACCCTCAGGCCGATCAGCCGAGCGTCCGCGTGCTGGGCGACGCTCGTCACCGTACCCACCCCGTCCACGTGCCCCTGCACCAGATGTCCGCCCAGCGGGTCGCCGGCGCGGAGCGCGCGCTCCAGGTTTACCCGGCGACCGACCGCATACTCGCCGAACCCGGTCCGCTCGAGCGTGGTGCGCACCAGGTGCGCGGTGAAGGCGCCGGGCGACACGCGGGCCACGGTGAGACAGGCGCCATCCACCGCGACGCTCTCACCCGGGACGAGCTCGGCGTACGGGCAGGCAATGGTGAGCTCGAGACCGCCGTCGGCTCCCCGCGCCTCGCGAACCTCGCCCACCGCGGTGACGATGCCGGTGAACATCTAGCGTCGGTCCAGCACCAGCAGGGTGTCTTCGCCCAGCGCCCGCCGCTCGATCGTGCGCCACCGCTCCGCCCGGGCGATCGGCTCGCTGGGAAGCCCGGCCACCGCCGGGACGCCCCGCTCGCCCAGCCACAACGGACTTTGAATCCAGTAGAAGCGGTCGCACAAGCCGTTGCCGAGGAGCGCGCCGGCGAGCCGCCCGCCGCCTTCCACCAGCAGGCTGCCGATACCCGCGGCGCGGAGCGCTCCGAGCCCCTCGTTCAGATCGGGCGCGGCCACGACCCGCACGCCCGCCCGCTCCAGCGCGGTGAGGCGCGACGTCGGCGCCTGGGGAGAGGCGACCACGAAGGTGGGAACCTCGGACGCGCTGCGGACCAGGCCGAGCGACCCGGGCAGGTCGGCGCCCGCATCGAAAACGACCCGGGCGGGTGCGACGCGGGGCGTGACGCTGCCGCGCACCGTGAGGCTCGGGTCGTCGGCGCGCGCGGTGCGGCCTCCAACCGCGATCGCGTCGAAGCCGGCGCGCAGCCAGTGCACGTAGCCCCGGGCGTCCGATCCGGAGATCCAGCGCGAGCGCCCCTCGGCGTCGGCGATCCGGCCGTCGAGGCTGGTGGCGAGCTTGAGCGCGACGAAGGGCCGCTCGGCATTGCGGAACGGATGCAGGAATGCCGCGTTCTGCGCCTCCGCCGCGTGGCGATCCAGCCCGATCTCGACGGGCACGCCGGCCTCGCGCAGGAGGGTCGCGCCGCCAGAAGCGATCGGATTCGGATCGGGGAGCGCGGCCACCACCCGGCGGATGCCCGCGCGCAGAATGGCCTGCACGCAGGGCGGCTGCTTCCCCTGATGGGCGCAGGGCTCGAGCGTCACCACCAGGGTCGCTCCCCGCGCGCGCGGGCCGGCGGCGCCGAGCGCGATCGGCTCGGCGTGCGCCGCTCCGTACTCACCGTGCCAGCCTTCACCCACGAGCACGCCGTCGTCGAGCACCACCGCGCCCACCAGCGGATTCGGATGTACCCGGCCCCAACCTCGCCACGCGAGGTCGAGCGCATGCTGCATGGCCGTCCGCTCGTCCACCGCTCAGCGGCGGCCGAAGCGCACCGCGGATTCGCCTCGGCGAATCTCGCCGAGGATCCAGGTGGCGACGCCGTCGGACTTGGCGGCCGCCTGGGCCGAGGCGACCGCGTCCGCCGGCAGCACGGCGATCATGCCGATCCCGAGGTTGAACACGTCGCGCATCTCGTCGGTGCTGATCTGTCCGCCCTGTTGCAGCGTTCTGAAGAGCGGCGGCAAAGGCCAGCTCGACGGATCCACCGCGGCCTCGCATCCGGCCGGCAGCACCCGCACCAGGTTGCCGGGGATTCCGCCGCCGGTGATGTGAGCCAACCCGTGCACCTGGCGCAGCACCGGCCGGATCGCCGCCGCGTAGCTCCGGTGCACCGCCAGGAGGGCGTCGCCGACCCGTTCGCCGGTGTCACCCAGCCGGTCGTCCAGGCCCAGTCCCATCCGTTCGAAGATGATGCGCCGGGCCAGGGTATACCCGTTGGTGTGGAGACCGGTCGAGGCATAGCCCAGGAGGACATCGCCCGGGCGGATGGCCTCGCCGTGGATCGCCTCCTGCTCCTCCACCACCCCGATGATGGTGCCGGCCAGATCGAAGGTGCCGACCTGGTAGAGGCCCGGCATCTGCGCCGTCTCCCCGCCCGCGAGCGCCATGCCGTGCGCGCGGCACGCGCGGGCGATGCCGTCCACGATGCCGGCGATCTGATCGAGCTCGAGGCCGGCGCCCGCGATGTAGTCCATGAATGCGATCGGGCTGGCGCCGTGCACGAGAATGTCGTTGACGCTGTGATTGACCAGGTCCTCGCCCACGGTGTCGTACCGCCCGGCCTGGAGTGCGACCAGCACCTTGGTGCCGACCCCGTCGGTGCTGAGGACCAGGGTGGGCGAGCGCATCCCCGGCGGGATGCGCACCATGCCCCCGAACGCCCCGACCTTGCCGACGGACAGCGACGTCCGCGTGCCCGCGACCGCCTGGCCGATGCGGAGCTTCTGTGTCTCCGCTCCCTCCAGATCCACGCCGGCCGCCGCGTACTCCCGGGTCATGCGAGCGCCTCCGGCAGCTGTACGTGGGTCAGGTCCTGGAAGGCGCGCACCCGTCGCTCCACGTCGCCCAGGGTGACCTGCTCGAAGCCCCGGATGCCGAACTGTTCCACGGCATACGAGCCCATCGCGGCACCGTACACCATGGCCCGGCGGATATTGTCTTGGGTGACCGAGTCGGTGCGCGCCAGGTAGGCCATGAAGCCGCCGGCGAAGGCGTCCCCGGCGCCGGTGGGATCGAACACCGTCTCCAGAGGAAAGGCCGGCACATAGAAGGTCCGCTCCGCCTCGATCAGGAGCGCGCCGTACTCACCCTGCTTGATCACCACGCGCGACGGCCCCTGCCGCAGGATCCAGCGGCCGGCCCGGTGGATGTTCCAGTCGCCGCTCAGCTCGCGGGCCTCGCTGTCGTTCACCATGAGAACGTCGACCCGGCCGAGCAGCTCGAGCAGCGCCGGCTTCTTGCCCTGGATCCAGTAATTCATGGTGTCGCACACGACCATCCGTGGCCGCTCGACCTGCGTGAGCACGCCGATCTGCAGCTCCGGGTCGATGTTGCCCAGGAACACGTATTCCGCCGAGCGGAAGGAGGCGGGAATCTTGGGCTGGAAGTGCGCGAAGACCCCGAGTCGCGTTTCCAGCGTCTCCCGGCTCTGCAGGTCGTAGCTGTATTTGCCCTTCCATCGGAAGCTCTCGCCCTCGGCGCGCTCCACGCCCGACCAGTCGATGCCGCGCGGGGCGAGCGCGTCGAGCTCGCGCACCGGGTAGTCGCTCCCGACGACCCCCACCACCTGCACCGGGTGCAGGAGCGAGCCCGCGACGCTGAAGTACACCGCGGATCCGCCCAGCGCGTCGGCGGTCTCGCCGAAGGGCGTGAAGATCGAATCCAGCGCGACACTGCCGACGACGAGCAGGCTCATCGGGTCACATCCGGTCGGGGGCGGAAACGCCCAGCAGGCCGAGGGCGTTGGCGAGGACGATGCGCCCGGCGCGGGCGAGGAGCAGGCGGGCCTGTTCGGTGGCCGGCCCCTCGGGCGCACCGACCGCTCGCGTGTGGTGATACCAGCCGTGCACCACCGTGGCCAGCTCGTGGAGGAAGACGGTGACGCGATGCGGCTCATGCTCCCGGGCGGCCCTCTCGACCACGTCCGGAAAGGTGACGAGCTTCTTGAGCAGCTCGGTGTCCTGGGGCGCGGGCAGGGCGGCGGGATCCAGGTCGCCGGCGAACGAGTCCGGCTCCCGCTCGGCGGTCCGGAAGATGCCGCTCAGCCGCGCGTGGGCCATCTGCACGTAGAAGACCGGATTGTCGTCGGTCTGCTTCTTGGCGAGATCGACCTCGAAGTCGAGCGGCGTGGCGCCCTTGCGCATGAGGAAGAAGTAACGCGCGGCGTCCACCCCGACCTCCTCGAACAGGTCGCGCAGGGTGACGAACTCTCCCGCCCGCTTCGACATCTTCACCTCTTCCCCGCCCCGGATCACCTTCACCAGCTGGACCAGCTCCACCGAAAAGAATTCGGCCGGATACCCCAGGGCGAGCAGGACGGCGCGCATCCGCGGGATGTACCCGTGGTGGTCGGCTCCCCAGACGTCGATCGCGCGATCGAAGCCGCGGTCGTGCTTGTCCATGTGGTAGGCGATGTCGGGCACCAGGTAGGTGAGCGAGCCGTCGCCCTTGCGGAGCACCCGGTCCTTGTCGTCGCCGAACTGGGTGGTGCGGAGCCAGAGCGCGCCGTCGGCCTCGTAGGTGAGCTGGCGATCGGCCAGCAGGGCGAGCGCCTGCTCTACCTTGCCCGCGTCGTAGATCGCCTGCTCCGAGCTCGTCACGTCGAAGTGCACGCCGAATTCGGCGAGGTCCCGATCCTGCTCCTCGCGCTGCATCCGGATGCCGAGCGCCCGGCACCGGGCGATCCCCTGGGTGTCGTCCAGTCCAGCGAAGGCCGTCCCCTGGTGGTCGAGCACCTGGCGGGCGTTCTCCCGAAGGTACTCCCCGTGGTACCCGCCCTCGGGAATCGCGAAGGGGCGCCCGGACGCCTCCTGCACCCGAGCCCAGAGGCTCTGGGCCAGCTTGTCGATCTGGGCGCCGGCGTCGTTGATGTAGAACTCCCGGGTGACCGCGTGGCCCGTCCACTCGAGCAGCGTCGCGATCGCATCGCCCAGGGCGGCGCCGCGGCCGTGCCCGACGTGCAGCGGGCCGGTCGGGTTGGCCGAGACGAACTCGACGTTGACCTTGAGGCCCGCGCCGGCGGTCGAGCGGCCGTAGGCCGGGCCCTCGGTCAGAATGCGCTGGGCCGCGGCGGCGAGCTCGTCGCCGGCGAGCCAGAAGTTGATGAAGCCGGGTCCGGCAATCTCGGTCCGGGAGACCAGCTCGATAGGCAGCAGCAGCGCTCCGCGGACGCGCTCGGCCACCTGCCGCGGGTTGGCGCGCTCGCGTCGGGCGAGAACCATAGCGAGGTTGGTGGCCAGGTCGCCGTGCCCCGCATCGCGGGGTCGCTCGAGGACGAACTCGATGCCGTCGGCTCCCAAGCTCGCGGCCACCCGCGCGAGCTCGGCCCGAATCGCCTCGCTCACTCGGGCTTGGCCTTCTTCGCCGCGGGCTCGGCCTTCTTGCCCTCCTTGGCGTCCGTGGACTCGCTCTTCTTCTCCGCCGGCTTCTCGGCTCCCTTTTCCTCCGCCTTGCGGGGACCCTTGCCGTCCTTGCCGTAGTCGGTGATGTAGAAGCCGCTTCCCCGGAAGACGAGCCCGGCGCCGCCGGAGATCACCCGGGTCGCCGCCTTGCCGCACACCGGGCACTTGGCGCGGGGCTTCTCGGTGATCTTCTGGAATTTCTCGAATTGATGCCCTTCCGGGCAGCGGTACTCGTAAGTCGGCATGCGTGCTCGCTGGGAGTTAAACGAAATCAGCAGTTGAACTTATCATGGGGTGGCTGGGCGTTCAAGCGGCTGTCGCTGCTTTAGCGGGCATGGTGCGGCCGTTCACCACGAAGACACGAAGGCCACGAAGGGCTCCTTAGCCGACGAGCACGCTTCGAATGCCGCTTCGGAGCAGACGGATGTTGAAGTTGATGAGGAGACCAACCCCGAAGCCGCTGACCTTGAGGTACGTAAGCAACTGTGAGCGATGAATGGCGGCGAGTTCCGCAACCGCCTTGATCTCAACCACCACCGACTGTTCGACCACAAGATCAAGCCTGACCGCCGCCGCTAGCAGTTGACCCTTGTAGACGATCTTGATTGGAACCTGTCGCTGGAAGCCCAGACGCCTCAGCCAGAGCTCCTGACAGAGTGCAGCCTCATATGCCGACTCGAACAATCCTGGCCCGAGATGACGATGGACCTCGATTGCGGCTCCAATGATCTCGTGCGAGACCACCAGGCCTCTTTCCTTCGTGTCCTTCGTGTTCTTCGTGGCTTCGTGTTGAATCATCGCAGGAGCCTAATCATGCTCCGCGATCCCCATTCACCCAAATCCCGAAGGCAAGATCAAGCCTACGCCGGCCGGTACACGCCCCAGACTTTTCGCAGCTCGTCGCTGATCTCGCCCAGCGTGGCGCGGGCACGAACCGCCTCGAGGATCCGCGGCATGAGCGGCTCGGCGCCGCCGGCGGCCGTGCTGAGCGCGCCGAGGGCCTGGCCCACCGCGTCGGGCTGCCGACTCGCGCGCGCGTGGGCGAGACGGGCGTGCTGGCGCGCTTCCAGTGCCGAGAAATCGGGCGCCGGAATGGTGGGGGGAGGCGAGTCGTCAGTGAAGCGGTTGACCCCGACCACCACTCGCTCTCCCGATTCCTGCGCCTGCTGGATCGCGTAGGCACTCCGCGCGATCGCCTCCTGGAAGTACCCGGCCTCGATCGCGCGAGCTGCCCCACCGAGCGCGTCCACCTCGGCGATCAGCCCGCGGGCTTCCGCCTCCAGCCGGTCGGTGAGGCTTTCTACGTAGTAGCTGCCTCCCAGCGGATCGATCACGCCGGTCACGCCGCTCTCGTACCCCAGAATCTGCTGGGTCCGCAGCGCGAGCGTCGCCGACTCGGCCGTCGGCAGCGCCAAGGCTTCGTCGTAGCCGTTGGTGTGGAGTGACTGCGTCCCTCCGAGTACCGCCGCCAGCGCCTGGACGGTCACCCGCACCACGTTGTTCAGCGGCTGCTGGGCCTGGAGGGTGACCCCGCCGGTCTGGGTATGAAAGCGGAGGCGGGCCGTCTGGTCGCCGGCCTGGAAGCGTTCCCGCACCAGCCGGGCCCAGAGCCGCCGCGCCGCGCGAAACTTGGCGGCTTCCTCGAAGAGATCGTTGTGGCTGGCGAAGAAGAACGAGAGTCTGGGCCCGAAGCTGTCCACCGCCAGCCCCGCCCCGACCGCGACGCGGACGTACTCCAGCGCGTTCGCCAGGGTGAAACCGATCTCCTGGGCCGCGGTGGCGCCCGCTTCCCGCATGTGGTAGCCGCTGATCGAGATCGGGTTGAAACTCATCTTCTCGTCGGCCACGAACCGGAACACGTCGGCAACGAGGCGCAGCGAGGGCGCCGCGGGATAGATGTAGGTGCCCCGCGCGATGTACTCCTTGAGCACGTCGTTCTGCACCGTCCCGGTCAGCGCCGAGCGGGCGACGCCCTGCTCTTCCCCCACCACAACGTACATGGCGAGCAGGATTGCCGCGGTGGCGTTGATCGTCATGGACGTGGAGACCCGGTCGAGCGGGATGCCCCGGAAGAGGTCCGCCAGATCGTCCACGGTGTCGATCGCGACCCCGACCCGGCCCACCTCCCCGCGGGCCATCGGATGGTCCGAGTCGTAGCCCATCTGGGTCGGCAGGTCGAACGCGGTGGAGAGTCCGCTCTGCCCGGCGGCGAGCAGCTGCCGGAACCGCTCGTTGGTCTCTTCGGCGGTGCCGAAGCCGGCATACTGGCGCATGGTCCAGAGCCGGCCGGCATACATGTTGGGGTAGACGCCCCGGGTGAACGGGTAGGCGCCCGGGCGGCCGAGGTCGTGTTCGGGATCGCCGGCCCAGTCGCCCGGGCCGTAGAGGGTCGTCACAAGGCGGGCTGGACCACCGGGCCGCTGGCGCGGGCGGCCGCGCGGCGCAGGGTATCGGCCACGTATCCGACGTCGAGCCGGGAGCCGATCACCAGCGGAGTCCGCTGGTGGAGGCCGCTCGGCATGATGTCGAGGATGCGGTTCATGCCGTCGGTGGCCGATCCCTCCGCCTGCTCGGCGATGAAGGCCATCGGACTCGCTTCGTAGAGCAGCCGGAGCTTGCCCCGCGGATTGTTGCTGTCGGCGGGGTAAAGGAAGATGCCGCCGGCGATCAGGTTGCGGTGAAAGTCGGCCACCAGCGATCCGATATAGCGGCTGTTCTTGGGCTTCAGCAGGTCGGGCGCCTCGCCCTTGAGGCCCCGCACCGCGACCTGCATCGCCTTGTCCCACCGGGCGAAATTGCTCTCATTGACGCTGTAGTACTTGCCGACGCGCGGGGTCACGATGCGCGGGTGGGAGAGGAGGAACTCCCCGATCGTCGGGTCCAGCGTGAAGCCGTGCACGCCCTGGCCGGTGGTGTAGACCAGCATCGTGCTCGAGCCGTACATCACATACCCCGCCGCCACCTGCTTGCACCCGGGCTGGAGCACGTCCGACGCCGTACCCCGCCCTTCCATGCTGACCCGGCGATAGATGCTGAAGATGGTGCCGACCGCCGAATTCACGTCGATGTTGGAGGAGCCGTCGAGCGGGTCGAACAGAATGGCGTACTTGCCGACCGGATACTCGGGAGGGACCGGGATGATGTCTTCATCCTCCTCCGATCCCATGACGCAGACCCGGCCGGTGTGGTTGAGGCAATTCTTGATGGTCTCGTTCGCGATCACATCGAGCTTCTGCTGCTCCTCGCCTTGAACGTTGCGGGCGTTTGCCGTGCCGAGAATGTTGACCAGCCCGGCGCGGCGAATCGCCGCGGCGATGATCTTCGAGGCCAGCGCGATGTCGTAGAGCAGGTTGGACAGCTCGCCCGTCGCTTCGGGATAGCGGTGTTCCTGGTCGAAGATGAAGCGCTCGATCGTGGTCACGGACGTCTGCACGAGTCCCCCGGGGATGATGATGGTCCTGCCGCCCGCCTAGCGGACGTCGAGCTCCAGGCTGCCGTGCGTGGTGCGGACCCGCATCCGGCGGCCGTCGGTGGAGACGCTGATCGTGCCTTCCTGGTCGGTCCGGCGCACGGGCACGCCGTGCGCCGCCAGGCGGGTCAGCGTGGCCGGGGCGGGGTGCCCATAATCGTTCCGCCCCACCGAGATGACCGCCAGCCGAGGCCGAAGCGCGCCCAGCCAGGCATCGCCTGTGCTGCCGCGGCTCCCATGGTGGCCAACCTTGAGCACGTCCACCGGACCCAGACTGCCCGCCAGCAGCTCCTCCGCCGGAAAACCCGCGTCGCCGGCGAAGAGCGCCTGGAACGCGCCGTATTCGACCAGCAGGACCGCCGAGTCCTCGTTCACGTCCTCGCCCCAGCCGCTCCAGTTCGGCTCCGGATGCAGCACCGTGAAGCGTACCCCATCGAGGGTGAACTGTTCACCTCGATGCAGCGGATGCCACGCGATGCCGCGGCGGGCCAGCCCGGTCAGGAACCCGGTGTACAGGGGATCGCTGACCGGCGCACCCGGCTCCAGCACCTCTCCCACCGGAAACCGGTCGAGCACCGCGCTGACGCCGCCGATGTGGTCCAGGTGAGCGTGGGAGATCACGACCGCCGCGACGGACCGTGCGCCGTGCCGCTCCAGAAAGGGGACCACCACCCTGGCCCCCGCGTCGCTTCGGTCGGAAGACGGGCCCGCATCGATGACGACCCAGCGGCCCCGCGGCGTCCGCAGCACGGCCCCGTCGCCCTGGCCCACGTCGAGAAAATGTAACGTGAGGTCGTTCCCCCCGTCACCCGACAGGGACGGGGTCGGCGTGAGTCCGGCCCAGAGGCCGAGCGTGACGGCCCAGCCCGCCCGCCGTCCAGCGACGAGCGCCGTGTTGCGCGTCCCCGTGGCCCAAAGGGCAAAGGCCAGCGCCGCGACCCATGGCCCGGCGGCAGCCAGGCCCGGGTCAGTCACCACGTGGCCTCCCGGCACCGCCGCCCCGGCCACCGCGAGCAACTCGAGCAGGTGCAGGCCGACCCCCGCGCCCGCCGCGAGCGCTTCGGCGGCGCTCCGCCAGACGGGATGCAGCAGCAGGCTGGCGAGTACCCCCGGCACCGCGACCGCGGCGACGGGAATGGCGAGGAAGTTGAGCCCGATTCCGATCGGCGCGACGCTCCCGAGGCTCCCGGCCGTGAGCGGCGCTGTCGCCAGCGTCGCTCCCAGGGAGGACGCTCCCGTTCGACACCAGAAGTTGGGCCGGAGCGCGTGGTCGCTCCATCGGGTGAAGCGCGAGGCGCCCCAGAGCGCCGCGGCCGAGAGCCATCCGCCGAGGTCCAGGCTTGCCCACGGGTCGAGCAGCAGGACGACGAGGCACGTTGCCGCGAGCAGCGCATCGGGCTGGACCTGCCGCTGGGCGATGCGACATCGCGCCGCGAGCAGTGCGAGCGCGGCCGCCCGGGCGGCCGGGGCGGGCCAGCCCAGAAAGACGACATAGACCGCGCCCACCAGGGCGGCCCCCGCGAGCGCCGGACCGCGGCGGACCCGGAGCAGCCTGGCCAGGAGGTACACCCATGCGGTGATCAGGCCGACGTGGAACCCGGAGATGGAGAGCAGGTGCACCAGGCCGCTCTGCCCGAAGCGATCCTGCAGCTCCGGGGCGATGCCGCCGCGGCCTCCCAGGACGAGCGCGCTCACCATCCCGGCGCGACGACCGTAGAGCGCCTCGCTGGAAACGGTGAGCCGGTTGCGGACCCGGTCGGCGAGTCCGGGGCGTGCGCTCGCGCGGCCGACGCGCGTGACCACGAGCGTCCCTTCCGGACGCCCGGCGCGACCCGGGCGCGGTACCCAGCGGCCTTCGATGTCGGTCTCGTCGCCGGCCCAGGCCGGCGCGCCACCTGGCCAGCGCGCGGAGATCGGGCCCCGGCAGGACCCGGAAGGGCGCAGGGTTGTCACGCCGCCCGCCAGGGCGACCGGCTCGAGCACCCGGACCCGGCCGCGGATGATTCCCGCGGTCCATCGAGCGCCGCACCGCTGCTGATCGGCGGCCAGGGCCAGCTCCGCGTGCGCTCGCCCGATCAGTATGGCGGCCGCGCCGACCAATGCGGCCGGCTGCCGGGACATCACCAGGGCGAACCCGGCCGCCGACACGCCGAGCGGTCCTCCGACATGCAGAAGGCCGGTCGCGAGACCGGCCCCGTAGCACGCCGTCAGGACGATCGAGGCGCGCGGCCTCACCGGCCGCGGCTCAGGTCGGACTTCGGCTTTTCCTGCCGCAGCGCGGGGCAGCGGAGATCTTGCGAAGTGCCTCCATCATGGCCACGTCGATGGGCGCCCGGCTCTGCTCCTTCTCGAGATTGACCTCGGTGACCACCGACCCGGTGGGACTGGAGACGTAGCGCGCCGGGACCCGGTTGAGCGCATACACTAGAACGTCGTCGCGGCACACCTCGCAGCCGCAGAAATCGGGGAAGTGGACCCGGAGCGCCTCGTAGGCGGCTGCCACGTGTTCCTCGACGAGGTTGCGGATCACAGGACCGCCAGTTCGGGCGTGACCACCGCGCCGGTGAAAGTGGAGCCGGTCGTGCCGGTGAGCCGGACGTCGTAGTACCGTCCCGCGGCCTCGACCGGGAGGTCGAGCAATACCAGATGATTGGTCCGGCTGCGTGCGAGCATGAGCCCGCCCCGGCGGGCCGGGCGCTCCACCAGCACCTCGTGCACCTGTCCCACCCGGGCGACGTTCTTGCGGCGCGCGTTGGCGCGCACCGCCTCGATGAGCCGTTCCAGCCGCTCGGAGGCCACCTCGTCGGTGACATGGTCGCGCAGGCGGACCGCGGGAGTGCCCTCGCGGACCGAGTACTTGAAGGTGTAGGCGTCGTCGAAATCGGCATCGGCCACCAGGCTCAGCGTCTCGGCGAACTGCGCATCCGTCTCGCCCGGGAAACCGACGATGATGTCGGTGGAGAAGGTGATGCCCGGGACCGCCTGCCTGAGCCGTGCGACCACCTCGAGGTATCCCTCGCGGGTGTAGCGCCGCAGCATACGGCGCAGCACCGCGTTGGAGCCACTCTGCACCGGCAGATGGACGTGCTCGCACACGGCAGGCGTATCCGCCATGGCGCCGACGACCCGCTCCGAGAAGTCGGTCGGATACGGGCTGGTGAAGCGCACCCGGCGTACTCCGGCCACCGCGCCGACCGCCCGCAGCAGATCGGCGAAGTCGTGCCTTCCGTCGTGGTACGAGTTGACCGTCTGCCCCAGCAGGGTGACCTCGGTGGTGCCCCCTTCAGCCAGCGCCTCGACCTCGCGCACGACGTCGGCGAGGTGGCGGCTGCGCTCCGGCCCGCGGGTCTGCGGGACGATACAGAAGGTGCAGCGATAGTCGCAGCCCCGTTGTACCGTGACGAACGCGGTGGGACCCTTCTCCCGCGCTGGAGGAACGTCCTCGTAGTGCTCCCACCCACGGAACTCGACGTCGCTCAGCCGCTGGCCGGCCTCGGCCAGCCCGATGAGGGCGGGCAGGTTCCGGTACCCATCGGGTCCGATCACCAGATCCACCCGCGGGACCTGCTCCAGCAGCCGGGGGCCCAGGCGC
The DNA here is from genome assembly GCA_035278885.1 of Gemmatimonadales bacterium. GTDB lineage: Bacteria > Gemmatimonadota > Gemmatimonadetes > Gemmatimonadales > GWC2-71-9 > CAVVWJ01. Next base: position 25,485 of record DATEIR010000048.1, read on the forward strand.
TGGGCCATGCACCCGACGACACCCAGAACGCCGCCGGGGCGCTTGTGCCGCTGCAGCTCCCCCATCCGCCCGATCACGCGTTGCTCCGCGTTGTCCCGGACGGCGCAGGTGTTGACCAGCATGACGTCCGCCTCGCCCGGATCCTCGGCGCGGACGTAGCCTTCCCGCCCGAGCAGACCGAACATCAGCTCGGAGTCGGCCACGTTCATCTGGCAGCCGTAGGTCTCGATGTAGACCCGTTTGGACATGGGCAGAAGATAGCGCAGGGCGCGGCCGGTCGCCCGGCTCAGGGCCGGACCGACACCCCGACCGACAGCTGGAACACCCGCTCCTTGAACTCGCCGGCTGAGCGCCAGAGACGCTCCAGGGCCAGGTCGATCCCCCCGCGATCCCGGGCGAAGCTCATCCCGCTCCCGATGGCCACCCCGACCTCGGTCGGCTGCTGGCCGACCTCCAGCAGGAACGGCAGGGTGGAATAGTGCCCGCCGAAGCGGATCGGCCGGCGGTTCGGGCTCCGGATGTCGCTCACGAATTCGCCGCCGAACGAGAGGTCGATCGTGTTGTCCGAGCCGATCGCGCCGGTGGCGAGCAGGTCGCTGTTGCTGGCGGACCAGGTACGGTAGACCCCCTGCCCCGCCATCGCGAGACGGGAGGAGAGCTGGACCCGCGCCGCCAGGCCAAGGGTGGCCGGAAGGTCCAGCTCGCCGACGCGAGTCGAGTCACGGTCCACATCGAGATGGCCGTCGGTGCGCGCCACCGCCGCCACCGAGAGCCGTGAGCTTACATGATGGATCAGGCCAAGCGACACCCCGACTCCCGCATACGACACCTCGGCCTTTTCCTTCAGCGGCAGGAAGGATCCCCCCTCGAAGTTGCGCCGCGATTCCAGCCGGTTGGAGCCGGTCAGGATATGAAAGGAGCCGCCCAACGTCGTCGAGCCGCGCCCGTAGCTGCCGGCGACGCGGAAGTCGCTGATCCCGCCGCGGGAGGAGAGGGTGTCGAACACCTGCACCGGCGAGCCGTCGGGGTCGAGCGTGTCGACCGTCGCGAAGGAAAAATCCCGGTCCGCGTAGTTCGAATAGCTCAAGCCGAGCACGAGCGGCATCCGCCGGGTGGGACCGGCCACGCTCACCAGGGGGAAACGACTGTCCCGCAGGGACGCGGTTCCGCTCGGGTTTTCGACCGACCGGTAGTCCTGCAGCCCGGTGAAGGTGGCCGTGAGGGTCCCGGTCTCACTGAGCGAGGCCGGGTTGATGGTCGATCCGGGATCGAACATCCCGAACGCCCCGCCGGTCGCGGTGGAGCGGGTCGACAGCCATCGGCCCGGCTGGCCCAGTCCCCGCGCACTGAGCGTGGAGGACTGGGCGCCCGCCGCGGCCGGCATCGCCAGCAGAATCAGGACCGCGAGAGCGCGACGCACTCAGGGATTCTCGAACGGGAAGGGACGCTGATACGTGATCCGGAGCCGAGGCGCCGCCAGCGGCTCGGTGGTCGAGGGCGTGAGCTCCGGATCGGTGCGGGTCGAGCCGAACTCCGCCCGGGTGAAGGTGGAGGCCTCGGGCAGGAGGCTCAGGAAGATCGCGTCGGGGGCCGTGGTGGACGCCTGCCAGAGCTGCACGATGCGGGTAACGTCGAGCCGCACCGTGTCGCTGCTGTTGACCCCGAGCGTATCGTCCACGATGAACCGCGTGTCGGTGCTGACCGGCGACTTGGCCCCCAGGTCCGCGAGCACCGCCCGTCCTTCCAGGATCGAGATGTCGCCTGGGAGGCCGGGAATCGGGGTTCGCGGCACCAGCTCCAGCGTGGCGCGGACGATATTGGCCGAGTCCACGACATCGGCCGGCAGGTCGAAGCGGATCAGCGACCGGGAGGAGGAGTCGCCGCCCACCGTCAGGAAGCGAGGGTCGGGCAGCAGCGGCGTCTGGGTGACGTAGGTGTTGAACGTCGGGGTGAGCGCCAGGGCCTGTTTCCGCACCGCCGTCGTCGTATCGCTGGTGTTGACGGTGACGTAGCTGGTGAAGCTGGCGCCGTTGCCGCCGCGCGACGCGCCGAGCCGGACGCCGGTCGGCTGGTCCGCCACCATGGAGACTCCGAGCGCCAGGATACCGTTGCCAGCGAGCGGCAGATCCACCTTGGCCAGATCGGCCCCACGCAGGACCGCCCGCACGGTCCCGGTGTTCATCGTATCCGGGACCTCGAGGGTGTCGACCACGTTCTCCGGGATCAGCTGCGCCTCGAGGCTGGGGAAGGTCGCGCTCGCGTTGAGGGTGTCGGAAATGCGATACAGGACGAACTTCAGGCCGTTCACCAGGGTGTCGCGCGCCACCACGGTCAGGGTGAGCGCGACGGAATCGACGACGTAGGTTCGGTTGGTGTCGGCCACCTTGATGGAGTCGGGCCGGGGAGACATCCGGTAGGCCGCGCGATTCTCCGACGCGCTGAATCCGTTGGAGACCAGCAGGGCCACACCGTCGCCTCGGTTCACGTACCCGGTGTAGGTGCTGTCATGGTCCAGCCTGGGGGTGAGCACTACGTCCAGGGTGCGGACCTCGCCGCCAGGGCAGAGCTGAGGGCATTGACCCGGCGACGTGAGCTGCTCCTGGCATCCGCCCGCCAGGGCCAGGGCCAGCACCAACCCGCCGACCAGCCCGAAGAGCCGACCGGCACCGCGCTTCGGCTGTGGCCTCACCTGAGCTGCTCCGGTCCGAACGCCGCGGGGAGAAGCTCCGCTATCGTCCAGCTCGCCCGGCTGCGGGGCCCGTACGCGTCGACCCGGAGGGCCGGCCCGAATTCGGAGAGCACCTGGCGGCACGCTCCGCAGGGCGCCGCCGGCGGGTCCACGTCGCTCACGACTACGGCGCGGCGCAGTCGCCGAGTTCCCGCCCCGACTGCGGCGCAGACCGCCGCCCGCTCGGCGCAGATGGTGAGGCCGTACGAGGCGTTCTCCACGTTGCAGCCGGCGTAGACCGCGCCATCCTCGCCTTCCAATGCGGCGCCGACCCGAAAGTTGGAGTAGGGTGCATAGGCTCGCGCCTGCGCGGCCCGCGCTGCGGTCACCAGCGGATCAGTCACGCCACACCTCGGACAGGAACGAGGTGCCGACCGGGAGCGACGGCACCTCCAGGAACTCGGCCACGGTCTGGCCGATATCGGCGAACGTGGGCCGCCGCCCCAGGGCGACGGGCCGGACCCGCGGCCCCGTGACCAGCAGAGGGACCACCTCGCGAGAATGATCGGTCGACGGCGTGGTCGGGTCGTTACCGTGATCGGCGGTAAAGATAACGAGGTCCTGCTCCCGCACCGGCGCGAGCAGGCGGGGCACCATCCGGTCGAGCTCGAGCAGGCCTTCGTGGAACCCGGGCACGTCGTTGCGGTGGCCCCAGGTCTGATCGAACTCGATCACATTCGCCAGCAGGAGCCCGCGATGCATCGACCGCAGGGCGCCCTCGATCATCGCGTACGCCTCGGCGTTGGTCGCGGTATGGAGGCTGGCGATGGCCCGCCCGGCGAACAGGTCGTCCACCTTGCCGACGCCGACCCGCGGGATGTGGCGGTCGGCCAGTCGGTCGAGCAGGGTCGGCCCGGGAGGCGGCAGGCTGTAATCCTTCCGGCCGGCGGTGCGAACCCAGGCTCCGCTCCGGCCTCGGAACGGCCTCGCGATGACGCGCGAGACCCGGTGCTCGCCCTGCAGCATCTCCCGCGCGGCGGCGCAGGCGGCGTAGAGCTCCGCCGTGGGGACTGTGTCCTCGTGCGCCGCGACCTGAAAAACGCTGTCCGCCGACGTGTAGACGATCCATTGCCCCGTGCGTTGATGCTCGTCGCCCAGCTGGTCCAGAATCCCGGTGCCCGACGCGGGGCGGTTTCCCAGCACCCCGCGGCCGGTCCGGCGGACGAACTCCCCGATCACCGATTCCGGAAAGCCCTGGGGGTACGTCGGAAAGGGCGTCTCCAGCAGCAATCCGCAGATCTCCCAGTGCCCGGTCGTGCTGTCCTTCCCGGCACTGCGAGGCTCGCAGATTCCGTAGGCCGCCCTGGGCGCGGGCACCGCCGGCACGCCCCTCAATTCGGCACAATGGCCCAGGCCGAGCCCCGCGAGCTGCGGCAGCCTGAGGCCGCCGACCGCCCGGGCGACGTTGCCCAGCGTGTCGCTCCCTGTGTCGCCATAGGCGTCGGTGTCCGGCGCGGGCCCGATGCCGAGCCCGTCGAGGACGATGATGGCGGCCCGGCGCATCAGGAGCGCGGCATCGTCTGGACGAAACGGAAGCGGAGTGCGGTGAGAGTCTGGTCCAGCAGCTGGCTCTCGTCGGAGTCCAGGCGGCCGTCGGTCTTCTCGGCCAGCATGCCGAGGGTGTCGATCAGCGCCTGGGCCACGGCGCGCGGATCGCCCGCCCCTTCCGCGCCGACGGGGAGCTGGCCTTGCAGTGCCGCGTCGGCTTGATGCGCGAGACCGAGCACGAGCGAGGCGAAATGGGTGTTCACGGGGCTCCCTTGTACCGTCGGACCACACGCGGTCCCAGGGCGGTCAGCAGCTCGTAGGAAATCGTGCCGGCGGCCCGCGCCTGCGCATCCAGGGTCACCCGGCCCCCGAAGATGGTCGCCATGTCTCCCACCGCGACGGGACGGTCGTCCACCGCCACCATGCACATGTCCATGGTCACTCGGCCCACCAGCGGAACCGTCGTGTCCCCCAGCTCGACCAGGCGGGGTTCGGCGTGTGCCAGGCCATTCGCACGCGGAACCCCGTCGGCGTAGCCGATGCCCAGCGTCGCCACCGTGCATCGACGCGGCGCCTTCCAGGTGGCGTCGTAGCTCACGCTGTCGCCTGGTTGGAGGGTGCGGACCGCCACGACTCGCGTCCGCAGCGCGGCCACGGGCCGGGGCTCGGGACCGCCGGCGGAGCCGCCGTACAGGAAGATCCCCGGCCGGACCAGGTCGGCAGCGTAACACCGCCCTTGGAGAGCGGCCGCGCTATTGGCTGCGTGAAGGAGCGGCGGGCGTCTTGGCAGTCGGTCGAGCGTGAGCTGGAATCGGCCCCATTGTTCGCCGGCAGATGCGGGATCGGTGTCGGCCGAATGGAAATGGGTGAACGCCCCTTCCCAGCCCGTGGCCCGCTCGAGCAGGCGCGCCACCGCCGCGATCGCCGCCTCGTCGTCCCAGCGGAGGCCCGCGCGCGCCATCCCGGTGTCGATCTCCAGGTGGAACGGGGCGTCGCCGCCCGCGAGCCAGGCCTGGAGGGCCGAGACATCCCCGATCGCGGGTCGCAGGTCGAGCGCCAGGCAGGCCTCGATCCATTCCGGAACCAGCGGAGTGGTCAGCAGCAGCGGCCGGGCGACACCGTGGGTCCGGAGCACGGCGCCCTCTTCGGGCGTCGCAATGCCGAACCCCCACGGGTCGAGCGGCTCGAGCGCGCGTGCCACCGCGACGGCGCCGAGGCCGTAGCCGTTAGCTTTGAGCATCGGCAGCAGCCGGCTGCCGCAGGCGGCGACGACCGCACGCGCGTTCGCCACCAGCGCGTCCAGGTCGATATCGACCCAGGCCCGGGCGGTGTCGGGAGAGGAGGTCATGGTCGAGCCGGCGCGAATGTTACCGGGCAGGGGAGATAAATGCAAGACAATTCAGCGCTTGGACGTGCTATGGCGATGGTGCGCGACCTCCGCGCCCGCTGCCCCTGGGACCGGGCCCAGACCCGCGAGACGCTGCGTCCGTACCTGGTGGAAGAGGTCCTGGAGCTGGACCACGCCATCGGCCATGGCGACGCCGAGGACATTCGAGGCGAGCTCAGCGACCTGCTCCTCAACCTGGCATTTCAGCTCGTGATCGCGGAGGAGCGCGGCGAGTTCACCGCCGACGGGGTGGCCGATGAGCTCGAGTCCAAGATGCGGCGGCGCCATCCCCATCTCTTCGATCTGGGCACCGCGGAGCCGTGGGAGCGGATCAAGCGACGGGAGCGGCGAGGCCGGACGCTGGCCGGCCTGGTGCCGACGCTGCCGCCGCTGCTGCGGGCGTACCGACTCCAGGAACGAGCCGCCGGCGTGGGCTTCGACTGGCCCGATGTGGACGGACCACTGGCCAAGGTGCGGGAGGAGCTGGCGGAGGTGGAGCAGGAGCTGGCGCGGCGTCCCCTCGACCCGCCCCATGCCCAGCCGGCCGATCCCAATACGCCGCACGCGCCGCCGAGCGACCGGCTGATCGACGAGCTCGGCGACCTGCTCTTCACCGTGGTGAATCTGGCCCGCAAGGCCGGCGTCGAGCCGGGGATCGCTCTGGATCGGGCCAACCGGAAATTCCGGGGGCGATTCGAGCAGGTCGAGACCCTCGCCGAGACGCGGGGAATCGACCTGGCTGGCGCGGGACTGGAGCAGCTCGACCGGCTGTGGGACGACGTGAAGGCCGGGGAGTAGGCGGGCTCAGGGATACAGGCGATGGATCTGCCGGGGAAAGGCAATCGCCTCGCGAATGTGGGGCAGGCCGCAGATCCAGGCGACGGTTCGCTCGACGCCCAGACCGAAGCCGGAATGCACGAAGGTGCCGTACCGGCGCAGGTCCAGGTACCAGCGGTACGCCTCGGGGTCCAGCCCCTGCGCCCGGATCCGGTCGAGGAGCTTGTCGTAGTCGTCTTCCCGCTGCGATCCGCCGATGATCTCGCCGTAGCCCTCCGGGGCCAGGCAGTCGTTGTTGAGGACGGTCCGGGGGTCCGCGGGGTTCTCCTTCATGTAGAACGCCTTCACCTCCCGTGGATAGTTGAAGACGAACACCGGGCGGTCGTACTCCCGGGCCAGCAGCGTTTCGTCGTCGCCCCCGAGGTCGGCGCCCCAGGCGATGTCCGAGCCGAGCTGGTTGAGCCGGGCGACGGCATCGGTGTAGGAGATCCGGGGAAACGGCGGGCGTACCTTTTCCAGGGGTGCCGTGTCGCGCTCCAGCTCCTTGAGCTCGTCGGCGCGCCGCTCGAGCGCCCGCGACACCACGTAGCTGATGAACGCTTCCTGCAGCCGCATGTTCGCGTCGGAGTCGTTGAAGGCCACCTCGGGCTCGACCATCCAGAACTCGGTGAGGTGGCGGCGGGTCTTCGACTTTTCGGCCCGGAAGGTGGGACCGAAGCAGTACACCTTCCCGAGCGCGGCGGCCGCGGCTTCGACGTAGAGCTGCCCGGTCTGGGCCAGGTAGGCCTTTCCCAGGTCGAAGTAGTCGGTGGCGAACAGATTGCCCGCTTCTTCCCCGATGGCGCCGGTCAGGATGGGCGTGTCCACCAGGATGAACCCCTCCTGGTGGAAGAAGTCCCGGATCGCCTGCTCGACCTCGTGCCGGATCTTCGCGATCGCCACCTGGCGGCGGCTGCGGAGCCACAGGTGTCTATGCTCGAAGAGGTACGTCGTCCCATGCTCTTTGGGGGTGATCGGGAAGTCCGGGCTGGGGCCGAGCAGCTCGAGCCCGCTGAGGGCCAGCTCGTAGCCGCCCGGAGATCTGGGCTCTTCCCGCACCACGCCGGTGAGCGCCGCGCTCGCTTCGTGGGTCAGGGCTCCGAAGCGCTGCCACACCTCGTCGGCCACCTCTTTCCTGGACAGCACGCCTTGCACCACGCCGGATCCGTCGCGCAGCACCACGAACGCGATCTTCCCGCTCGAGCGGGTCGTGACGACCCAGCCGCGGACCGTCACCGTCGCGCCGACGTGCGCCCGCAGCTCGCTGATCTGGATGGAAGACATGCCTCGTTCGCTGGTCGGAGGGGGCTGGCTCACGGAGCGTTGAGTCTAGTCCTCCTCCTGGGGAGCGTCAACGCGGCCTGCACGCACGCCCCGCCGCCTCCGGTCACCCCGCCCACGGCGACGACCTCCGCGGGCGCGCCCGCGCAGGTCTGGGCCAGCCGGGCCGGACGGCGCTTCACCGGCGAGCTCACCCTGGACGACGGTGTGCTGTACGGTGGAGGGTTGGATCGGAAGGTGTATGCGGTGGACCTGGAGACCGGGGCCGTGAAGTGGTCGGTCCGGCTCACCGGCATCGTCGGCGGGGGCGTGCTCGTTTCAGGCGACACGGTGTATGTGGCGAGCACCCGCCCGGAAGGTCGCGTCAACGCCCTGCGCCGCGACACCGGGGAGCGCATCTGGCGGGTCAACGTGGGGCTGGTATCGGCGCCGCTCGCGCTGGTCGATCGGGTGCTCCTGGCGGCAAACCAGCGCGGCGATCTGCTTGGCCTCGACCCGGCGACCGGCGCCCGGCACTGGCACCGGCACACCGGCGTGGCGTTCATCGCGCCGATACCGGCGGATTCCGGGGAGGCGATCCTGACCACGTCCGATTCCCTCTTCCGCATCGCGGTCGCGGACGGCGCCGTGCGGCGGCGGCGGCGGGCGCCGGGGCCGGTGATATCGCCCTGGGTCCGGATGGGTGGGGCGCTGGTGGCGGGGACCGGCGACTCGCTGGTCGTGGCGGTCGACCCCGATTCGCTGACGACGCTCTGGAAGGTCCGGCTGGATGCCCCGGTGATGGACAGCCCGGCGGTCATGGGCGACACCATCTACGCGGCGACACGCCGGGGCACCCTTTACCGGGTACTGCCCGGCTCCCCCGCCAGGGTGGAGCGCATCGTGGAGCTCAATTGGCCCATTACCGCGCCGGTCACCATCGTGCACCGCCAGATCCTGCTGGGCGGGGCGGACGGGACGATCCGGGCCCTCGACCCCGCCGGAAAGGAACGGTGGCGCATCAGCCTCTGGCGCCCCATCGAGCTCGGCCCCCTGCCGCTGGACGACGGCATGGTGGCGATCGGCGGTCGCGGCGACCTGCACCGGTTCCGCCGATGAGCCGTCTCGTCACCGCGTTTCTGCTCCTGATCCTCTCCACGGCGCCCGCCACCGCGGCGGCCCAGGGCTCACCCCCCCTCATCCGCTACGGCAAATGGCTTCTCGCGGCCGGCGCGATCGGGTTCAACCTGATGGCCGCCGAGAGTCACCAGAAGGCCGACGATGCGTTCGACACGCTCGAGAACCTGTGCTTCGACGACTTCGACCGCTGCGATCTGGGGCCCGATGGGACCTACCTGAATCCCCGGACCGAGGCGCTGTACCAGACCTCGCTGCACTACGATCGCGAGACCAGGACCTGGCTCATCGTCGGCGAGACGGCGCTGGTGGCCTCCGCGGGGATGTTCGTCTGGGAGCTCGCCCGGCACACCGAGAAACCGGACAACATTCCGTTCGAGCCCGAGGTGCGGAGCCTCAAGGGTGGAACCGGGATCGGACTGCGGTTTGCCTGGTAGGATGTCCTGAAGGGCCGCGACCTGTCAGCCGGTGCGGAACAGCTCGACCGCCCTCGGATAGCGACTCACCGCCCGCTCCCGCAGGCGCTGGTGCTCGGCGCGCTGCAAGGCGGGGTCCGCGGCGATGAGGCGACCCGCGATCTCCCGGGCCTGCTGCAGCAGGTCGGCGTCCGCCGGCAGCCGCGCGTGCCGCACCTCCACTCCGCCCGACTGGCGCGCCCCGATCAGGTCGCCCATCCCGCGCTCCTCCAGGTCCAGCTCGGCGATCCGGAATCCGTCGGTGGTCGCGGCGAATGCCGCGAGACGGTGCGGCGGCTCGCCCTCCGTCAGCAGGATGCAGTAGCTCTCGCCGGCGCCACGGCCGACCCGTCCGCGCAGCTGGTGCAGCTGGGCTAGGCCGAACCGGTCGGGATGCTCGATCACCATGATCGTCGCGTTAGGCACGTCGATCCCGACCTCGATTACCGTCGTCGCCACCAACACCTGGATCTCGCCGCCCCGGAACCGGCGCATGACCCCATCCCGTTCCTCGGGCTTGAGCCTGCCGTGGACCAGCGCCACCGCCAGCTCGGGCCAGCGGGCGGCCAGCGACTCGGCCATGCTGCTCGCCGCGCGGAGGTCGGCCCGCTCCGACTCCTCGATGACCGGGAGAACGATGTAGGCCTGCCGCCCCGCGGAGCATTCGGTCCGGATGAACTCGAGCACCCGATCGCGCTGCCCCGCCCCGCGCACCGCGGTTCGGACGCTGCCCCGGCCGGGCGGCCGCTCCCGCAGCGTGGAGACGTCGAGGTCGCCATAGAGGGTGAGGGCGAGCGAGCGCGGAATCGGCGTCGCGGTGAGCAGCAGCACGTCGGGGGCGGCCCCCTTCCCGATCAGGGCCGCGCGCTGCTCCACGCCGAACCGGTGCTGCTCGTCGATCACGACCAGTCCGAGCCGGCGAAAGCTCACGCTCTCCTGCATCAGCGCGTGGGTCCCGACCACCAGCCGAGCCGCACCGTCCGCCAGACGGGCGCGGACGGCGGTCTTTTCCCCTGGCGACTGCCGACCCAGCAGCAGCTCCGGGCGCAGCTCGAGCGGCTCCAGCAGCCGGGTGAGCGTGGCCGCGTGCTGCTCGGCCAGCAGCTCGGTCGGGGCCATGAGGGCCGCCTGGAAATCGTTTTCCGCGGCCAGCAGCATCGCGAACAGCGCGACGACGGTCTTGCCGGTTCCCACGTCGCCCATGAGGAGGCGGTGCATTCGGTCGGCCGCCGTCATGTCGCCGGTGATCTCCCGCAGCGCGCGCTGCTGGTCGGCGGTGAGCTCCCAGGGAAGCGCGGCCTTGAGCCGAGTGGTCAGGTCGCGCCGCAGGGTGAAGGCGACGCCGGAGCGCTGCCGCTTGGCTACGGCGCGCGCCCGGATGAGCATGAGCTGAAGGTCGAGCAGCTCGTCGAACGCCAGGCGGCGACGCCCCGCCTCGGCCTGGAGGGCGGACTCGGGGCGGTGCACCGCCCGGAGCGCGTCGGCCAACCGCGCCAGGCCGGCTTCGGCCCGGATTGCGGGCGGGACCGGGTCGTCGGCCAGAGCGATGAGCGCGTCCAGATGTCGATCGATGAGGGTGCGGAGGATCTTGTGGCTCAGTCCCTCCGTGGCGGGATACACCGGGAGGACCCGACCCGCCGCCAGGGGGTCGTCGCCCTCCCCGTCCGAGAGCACGACGTATTCACGCGGCGCGAGCTGGCGGCCATGGTAGAAGCGCACCGGGCCGCTCACCAGCAGCGTCTGCCCCACGGCGATACTGCGGTCGAGAAACGCCTGACCCGGCCACACACACTCGAGCACGCCGCTGTCGTCGCGCAGCACCGCATGAAAGATCCGGAGGCCGCGCCGGGTGGGCACCACTCCCTTGGCCACGACCCGTCCCACGCAGGCGACTTCCTGACCGATCTCGGCCCGGGCCAGCGGGGTCACCGACGACGCATCGACGTAGCGATGGGGGAGATGCCAGAGGAGATCGCGGGCGGTGCGGATGCCGAGCCGCTCCAGCTGCTCCGCCCGCCGCTCGCCGACGCCCTTGAGGAACTTGACGGCCATGTCCAGGCGGAGGGCGCCAGGGTGGACCGAGATCGGCGTGGCGGGGCGCGACCTAGGCATCGGCGGTGTAGGCGGGCAACGTGCGGCCGTTCACCACGAAGATACGAAGGCCACGAAGGATTCCTTGGTCGGACTGGGGGCGTCTCATTCCGCGCTGGAGGGGACCGGTCTTGGGTTTGTTGCGGGTGCGATTCCGGCCTCCGCTATCCGGCCGCGGCACCGATCTAGCCCATGGCGCCCACAAAGAACCTCTCGAACCCCCTCCCACGCGGCATGTTGCGATCTCCAGCATGCCAATGAGTCCTTCGTGGCCTTGGTGTCTTCGTGGTGAACGGCCGCACCATGCCGGCGCGACTAGGCGGACTCGGCCAACAGGTGCTGCGCGAAACGCTCGGGATCGAACGGTTGAAGATCGTCGAGCTGCTCCCCGACGCCGAGAAATCGGATCGGAAGCCCGAGCTCGCGGCGGAGGGCGGTGACCGCCCCGCCCCGCGCGCTGCCGTCGAGCTTGGTGACGATGATGCCGGTGGGACGCACCGCCTCGCCGAACAGGCGGCCCTGCTGGATGGCGTTCTGGCCCACCGTGCCGTCGAGCACCAGGAGCGTCTCGTGGGGTGCGCCCGGCAGACGACGGCCCACCACCCGGACGACCTTCCGCAGCTCGTCCATCAGCCCTTCCTGGGTGTGCAGCCGCCCGGCGGTGTCGACGATGACGGTATCCAGCCCCCGCGATACCGCCGCGTCCACCGCGTCGAAGGCGACGGCCGCCGGATCTCCGCCCGCGGCCCCCGCCACGCACGGAATGCCCAGGCGCTCGGCCCACACCTGGAGCTGCGCGATGGCGCCGGCACGGTAGGTGTCGGCCGCGGCGAGCACTACCCGGCGCCCCTCCCGCTGCAGCCGACGCGCAAGCTTGGCCACCGTGGTCGTCTTCCCGGTGCCGTTCACGCCCACGACCAGAATGACCGTGGGGCCGTCGGGGTTCCGCGCCAGTGTACCGCCGTGCTGGTCGCCATCGAGCATGGCGGACAGGCGACCCTCCAGCGCCTGTCGAAGGTCGGCCTCGGTCTTGAGCTTGCCTTTGCGGACCTCGTCCTCCAGCGCTTGCGTGAGCTCGACCGTGGCGGAGACGCCGAAATCGGCCTCGATGAGCACGCGCTCCAGATTTTCCAGATCGTCGGCGTTGAGCCCACGCATGAGCGCGCCGACATCGGTGAGCGCGATGCGCTTGATGCGGGCCCAGAGCCCGTCCTTGCGGTCGGTCAGTCTGCCATTGGCCATGCTGAATCCTAACACCCCGCTAGCGCAGCCCGAGGCGCCGTCGCGCGAACCACTCGCCGGCAAAGGCGAGTAGGCAGAGACCGAAGAGCCACAGCCAGTCCCGCGCGACCGTCCGACCGGCGGCCGCGGTCAGCAGCGCGTTCCGCGGGCGCAGGCTGATGCGCCGGGGCAGCAGCTCGTCGGAATACTCCTCCACCGCCACGGTGCCGCCGGCTCCGCCCGCGAAGCGATAACGATATGTCCCGGGCGGCAGCCTGACCGATGCCCGGCCCGCACCGTCGAATCGCAGAGTGTCGGCACGGGGCCGGTCTCCCTCGATCCAGGTGATCGGCACCGGGGTCGGTGCGCCCGATCCGCTCCACTCGAACACCATCGGACGGCCATCCTGCACTACCCGGCGCACCGGCCTGGCCGCCCCCGCGGCCGTGTCGGCGCCGGTCAGCAGCCAGCTCGCCGTCGCCGCCACCAGGGCGCGGTAGCTCTCCTCGCTGGAGCCGCCCCGGAAACCCCATCGCCACAACCCATCCACCAGCGTCGTGACCCGCCGGACTCTGCCTTCCACCCGCCCGACCATCGCCGGACGCGGCGCTCCCCGCCGGCCGAGCTGCGCCGTGAGCCCGACCCAGTCGCCCGCCGCGGTCTCGGCCGGCGACAGCTGCACCACGGGAGGGAACGAATCCACCGGCTGGCCCAGGAAGGCGCCGCCGATCGGGCTGCTCTCATCGCCTGTCAGATACCAGTCGCCCGGGATCGACGGCGCTCCCCCCTCGCCGCTCGGCCAGACCCAGATGCCCCGGGCGGTGGTCCCCTGAACGAAGGAGCCGGCCCCGCCCTTGAGAATGAGGAGGTCGGCTCCCCGCGCCGCCCGCGCCACCTCGGCACCGCCCACGGGGCGGAGGTCGCCCATGGTGCGCCACCGATCCGCATCGAGACGCACGTAGCCCCGTACCGGGAGCTGCGCCACCTCGCGCAGGGTGTGATACAGGAACCGGCTGTCCCAGTCGCCGGGTGCCGCCACCAGAACGACTCCCGGGGTCGGCGCCACCGTGACCAGGTGGAGGCGGGTATCGGTGCGGGGCTCCCGGTCGCCCGCGCCGGCCAGCCGGACGCGAAGCACATGGTCGCCTGGGCCGAGACTGGCGGAGGGGAACGCGAGCCGGGCACGCCCGCTCGCGCCATTGCCGAGTCGAATGCGCCGACGGGCCACGGTCGCGGATCCGGACGAGACCTCGATCGCCGCAGTGTCCGCCTGCGTGCCGGCCTCGCCCTCGACTACCACATTCAGCACGACGGAGTCCCCGGCCGTGACGCGAGCCGGGCCCCCCAGGGACGTGATGGCGAGGTCGGGAACCGAGGGACGCGGAAAGAGGCGCACCGACGCGCGCCCGAGCAGCTCGGGCGGAAGATCTCCCGCATCCTCGATCTCGCCGTCGCTCACCACGATGACCGGACGGTCGGAGGCCGCCGCGGCGCTCAATGCCGGGCCGAGGAGGGAGCGGCCGGCGCTCGGCACGGTGTCTCCGGTGGGCGGCTCGTCGCCGAAGATCCGCACGTCACCCCAGTGGCGGGCGGAGTCGAGCGCCTCCCGCCACCGTCCTCCGGCCGCCCCCATGCTGAGGGAGCCGTCGAGCAGCACCAGCGGACGCCGGGGCGCTCCGGCCGAAGGGCAGCTCACGTTGAGCAGAAGGAGGCCGATGGCGGACCAGGCCAGGGCCCGGCAGACTGCCGGGACCCAGAGTCGGGGCCCGGCCGGTTCCAGTCGCAGATAGGTGAGCGCGGCCAGGGCGGACGCGAGCAGGACGACGAGGGTGGCTTCCAGCATTATGCGGCGGAGAACTCGTCGCGAAGCAGCGCGAGTGCGTCGCCCAGCGCGATGCGGCCTTCGTAGAGCGCCCGTCCGATGATCGCGCCGGCGAGTCCCGCCCGACCGAGGCGGCGCAGGTCGGCCAGCGAGGCAACGCCACCGCTCGCCACTACGCGCGCGCCGGTGGTCTGGAGCGCTCGGGCGCCGTCCACGTCGGGTCCTTCCAGCATCCCGTCGCGCGCCACATCGGTATAGATCAGCGTCCCGATTCCCTGCGCCACCACCCGGCGAGCCAGGTCGATGGTCCGGAGCGTAGATGTTTCGGTCCACCCACGCACCGCGACGAAGCCATCCCGGGCATCCAGCCCGACCGCCAGCCGCTCTGGCCCCGCGAGAGCGGCGGCCGCTGCGACCATTTCGGGATCGGTGGCCGCCGCGGTCCCGATCACCAGACGCGCCACTCCGAGGTCCAGCGCGGCCCGCACCCGCTCGAGGGTTCGAAGTCCCCCGCCCAGCTGAAGCCGCAGCCGGGCACCGACCCGGTCCGCCACCCGGCGAACCACGACGTCGTTGCTTCCCTGATCGAAGGCGCGGTCGAGATCCACCAGGTGAATCCACCGGGCGCCGGCCTCGGCGAAGCGCTCGGCCACCCGGACCGGGTCATCATCGTAGACCGTCTCTCGTGCGGCGGAGCCCTGGCTCAGCCGCACGACTCGGCCTCCTCGGATATCGATAGCGGGAAAGAGCTCCACGGGAGGAAGCTAACAGCCCCCGCCCTGTCGCCTTCGGTTCAGTTGGTGGCGGACGGAGCCGGCGGCGCGGAGGCGGTGAGCGGGAGCGACGGTCCGGCGAGGCGGGCGTTCAGGGAGTCCCGGGTCTGCTCGAAGGCGGCGCGCTGCGCCGCGGGCACCGGCGCTCCGTTGCCCAGATCGACCCGGCGAGAGTCCTTGGCCACGCCGTTGACCCGGAACTCGTAGTGCAGATGAGGCCCGCTGGCGAGACCGGTGGACCCGACGTAGCCGATGGTCTGGCCCTGGCTCACCCGGGCTCCGGACCGGATGCCCCGGGCGAAGCCGCGGAGATGCCCATACCGCGTGGTGATCCCATTCCGGTGCCGGAGCTCGATCAGGTTGCCGTATCCGCCTGACCACCCGGCGCGGAGCACCACACCGTCGCCGGCCGCCATGACCGGCGTTCCGGGTGAGGCGGCGTAGTCCGTTCCTTCATGGCGCCGCGAGATCCCGAGAATCGGGTGATACCGCGACCTTGCGAAGCTGGAAGAGATCCGGCGGAACTGCACCGGCGCGCGGAGGAACGCGCGGCGGAGCGAGTTCCCCTCGGCGTCGTAGAACGCCGCGTGGCCGTTGTCGTCGAAGCGAAAGGCCGTCAGGCTCTTGCCCGACATCGTGAGGTCGCCGGCGAGGATCCGGCCGAAGCGGACCTCGCCGTCGGCCGAAACCAGGCGCTCGTACAGCACCCGGAACCGGTCGCCTCCCTGCACGTCACGGGTGAAATCCACCTGCCAGGCGTAGATGTCGGCCAGGTCCCAGGCCAGGCGCACCCGGTCGTCGCCATCGAGCTCTGAATCGGGGACCTGCGCGTCGATGGCCTCGTACAGCGAGTTGTCGATCGCGCCCTCGATCCGGACCGGTTCGGCCCGCCACGCGATGGTCTCGATCGCGCCGGTCCAGGTGCCGCCCTGGCGGGTGAACACCACCAGCTCCTCGGGGCTGGAGCGCACCGAGATCCTGGTCGGCTGGCTGTCGGGGGCGGGGCGGGTAAAGCGGAAGACCAGCCCCGAGCGGAGCCGGCGAGGTTCGAGCGCGCCGCGGTTGTCGACCCGGGCGAGATCGAGATCGGCCACTCCCTGGCGGGCCAGCAGCTGGGAGAGGGTCTCGCCGGGATGGAGGGTGTCGGCGACTTCGACGGAGAGATCGGGAACGGCCACCACCGCCGGCCGGGGGGCGGGCGGTGGAAGCCGTCGCCAGGGCCAGTACCCGCTCAGGGCGAATCCGGTGGCGCCGAGCAGGACGACGCCCGCCCCGAGCAGGTGGGACCGACCCATCAATCCATCTGCCGACGGATGAAGGTCGGGATCTCCATTTCCGGCACGTCGGTGCCGGTCGGCGACGGCGCCTGCGGGATGCGCGGAGGCACTCGCGGCGCGGCGGCCGGCGGCTGCGGCACCGGGGCCGAGGGACGCTGCCGCGGCGCGGGGAAGTTGAGGACGCCCGGCCCGGCGGCCGCCGGACGCGCCACCACCGGCGGCTCACCGGTGACCGCGCGATCGAACCCGGTCGCGATGACCGTCACCCGCACCTCGCCGTGCATGGCGGCATCGTT
>DATEIR010000049.1:0-11072 GCA_035278885.1 Gemmatimonadales bacterium
CGGGCGCCAAGCCGGGCGCCACAGCGCCAGCCGCGACCGGCGCTCCTGCGCCCGCCCCCGCACCTTCGCCCGGGGCAACGGCCCCGAAGCAGCCCGGCAAGTGAAGCCGATCGAGCGCGGGGTGACCGGATGACGGATCGCCCCGCTTTCGTTTTGCTCGAGGACGGTGCATGGTTTGCCGGCACCTCGGCCCGACCCATCGATCCGGCGTTCGGGGAGGTGGTGTTCACCACCAATCTCACCGGGTATCAAGAAACGTTCACCGACCCGAGCTACCTCGGCCAGATCGTGGTCATGACGGCGCCGATGATCGGGAACTACGGGGTGAACGCCGAGGACATGGAGTCCGAGCGTGCCCAGGTGAGCGGCGTGGTGGTACGGGAGCTTTCCCGCCACCCGTCCAACTGGCGCTCCACCCGCAGTCTCGACGAGTGGCTGACGGCCGCGGGTGTGCCTGTGCTCGAGGGAGTGGACACGCGCCGGCTGACGCGGCACCTGCGCGAGCGCGGCGCCATGCGCGGCGTGATCGCGGAGGGGCGGCAGCCGAGCCGCGAGCTCACGGCGCAGCTCCTGGCGAGTCCGTCCATGAACGGGCTCGACCTGGCGTCGCGCGCGACGGTTCGGGAAGGGTGGACCGAGGGTGAGGGCCCCCACGTCGTGGCCTACGACTACGGCATGAAGCGGAACATCGTGCGGAAGCTGGTGGGCGAAGGCTTCAAGGTCTCGGTCGTGCCGGCGGAGACCACCGCGGCGCAAGTGCGGGAAATGAAGCCCGATGGACTCTTCCTGAGTAACGGTCCGGGCGACCCGGCCGCCGTCCGCTACGCTCTCGGCACCATTCGGGAGCTGGGCGGCGCGGGCGTTCCGACCTTCGGCATCTGTCTCGGGCACCAGCTGGTCGGCCTCGCCTTCGGCGGAGGCACCGCGAAGCTCTCCTACGGGCACCGAGGCGGCAATCACCCCGTTCGCGACCTTCGCTCGGGCCAGGTGCTCATTACCACGCAAAACCATGGCTTCGCGGTGGTTGGCGATAAAAATGGGGTGCCGGGTGCCCCCGCGCTCGAGGTGAGCCACCTCAACTTGAACGATGGCACCATCGAAGGCGTGCGTCATCGCGAGCTGCCGCTGTTCGCCGTCCAGTACCATCCGGAGGCCGCCCCGGGCCCTCACGACGCCTTTCCTCACTTCGCCGAGTTTCTGGCGGCGGTGCGGCGTGGCGCCGGGTCCAAGCCCAAGCCCTTGACAGACAACACTTAAGCCTCTACTATCGGCTCAGATGCCCTCCCGAGCTCCGCTGAGTGTAACCCTTCTGGGGGACGCATGACCAAGGCCGATCTCGTCGAACAGGTGACTGCCTCGATCGCCCGCACCGCGGGGCCGATGATCTCGAAGAAGGACTGCGCCCGCGTGGTCGATGCCTTCCTCGAGGCGGTGAAGGACGCGCTCAAACAACAGCACAACATCGAGGTACGCGGCTTCGGCACTTTCAAGATCCGCCGCCGCAAGACTCGCATGGCGCGGAACCCGCGCACCGGTGATCCGGTCGAAGTGGCGGCCAGGCCGGTACCCGTGTTCAAGCCCAGCAAGGAGTTACGGGCTCTGGTCGCGGACGAGGGTGAGGAGGCCACCGAGTCGGCTCCCGGCATGTAGCCAGCCGGTGGTCGGGATTATCTGCCGGGCCGTGCGGAAACGCCGCACGGCCCTTTGTCGTTATCGGTTTGGCCCATCGGAAAGTCAGGGATAGCTTTCACGCATGGTCACACCAGCGCCAGCCACCGTTCATATCCTGTTGTTCGCGAGCTATGCCGAGCGCCTCGGATTCGAGCGGCTCGACGCGCCACTCGGTCCCGGCGCAACCGTGGCCGACGCGCTGGCGTATTTGAGAGCCCTGCCAGGGGGAGCCGATCTGCCGGCCCGGCCGCTCTGCGCCCGGAACCTCGCCCACGTCGCCGCCGACGCGCCGCTGGCCGATGGCGACGAGCTCGCGGTGCTTCCTCCGCTCGCCGGAGGTTGACGGTGGCCTTCCTCAGCGGCACGCCACTCGACATCGCGTCGCTCATCGCCGAGGTGACCGCCCCGGAGCGCGGTGGCATCGCGGCGTTCGTCGGGACGGTTCGCGATCATCATCAGGGCCGGGCCGTCCGGGAGCTGGAGTACTCGGCATACGCCGCGATGGCGGAGGCCGAGTGCGGGCGGATCGTGGAGGAGACGGAACGGCGTTGGCCGGTCCGGGTAGCGGTCCGCCATCGTATCGGGCTTCTGGCGATCGGGGACGCCGCGGTCGCGATCGCGGTGGCCGGTGCCCACCGGGACGAGGCCTTCGACGCCTGCCGCCACATGATCGAAGAGCTCAAGCGGCGGGTCCCGATCTGGAAGCGGGAGCGCTACGCCGACGGCTCGGTCGAGTGGGTCGGCGCCGGCGCGGCCGCGGATCTGACCGCGCCCGGAGGCCGGCCGTGATCGCGCCGGTCTCGCCGCTGGACCGGCTGGCGCGCCCGCTTCGCAACCTGCGCGTGTCGGTTACCGACCGGTGCAACATGCGCTGTCGGTACTGCATGCCGGAGGACGAGTACGTCTGGCTGCCCCGCGAATCCATCCTCACCTTCGAGGAGATCGACCGCCTGGCCGGTGTCTTCGCCGGTCTCGGGGTCACCAAGATCCGGCTCACCGGCGGCGAGCCGCTGCTGCGGCACGGCCTGGCGACGCTCGTGGCGCTGCTGGCCCGGCGCCCCGCGCTCACCGATCTGGCGCTCACCACCAACGGCATTCTCCTGGCGCGCCATGCCGATGCGCTGGCTCTGGCGGGACTCCGTCGGGTCACGATCAGTCTCGACACCCTGAGGCCGGACCGCATGGTGCGCTTCGCCCGCAGCGCGCGGCACGGTGAGGTGCTCGCGGGAATCGAGGCGGCCCGGCGGGCCTTCGGATCGGTCAAGCTGAACACCGTCGTGATCAGGGGCTACAACGACGACGAGGTGCTCGACCTGCTCGACTTCGCGAGGGAACGGAACGTCGAGGCGCGGTTCATCGAGTACATGGATGTGGGCGGCGCCACCGGGTGGTCCGAAGGCCAGGTGGTCCCGCAGCGCGAGATTCTCCAGATGGTGGAGCAGCGCTACGGAGAGGTGCGGCATGAAGCGTCGGCCGGGTGGGCCCCGGCGGAGCGCTTCACCCTGCCGGATGGGACCGTGTTCGGGGTGATCGCGAGCACCACCGCGCCCTTCTGCCGGACCTGCGACCGCGGGCGGCTCACCGCCGATGGCACCTTCCTGCTCTGCCTCTATGGCGAGCATGGGCTCGATCTCCGGGAGCTGCTCCGCGGCGGCGCGTCCGACCCGGAGATCTCGGAGCGCGTCGAGCAGGTCTGGCAGCAGCGCACCGACCGCGGAGCGGAGCAGCGGGCGGCGCTGCCGGAGCGCGGCGTCCTCCATCGGATCGAGAGCCTCCGCGCCGACCCTCGGCGCGAGATGCATACCCGCGGCGGCTGATGGCGCTCCAGGTCGCGCTGATCCAGCCCCAGATCCCGCCCAACACCGGGAACATCGCCCGGCTCTGCGCCGCCACCGGGACGCCGCTGCACCTGATCGAGCCGCTCGGCTTCACCCTCGGCGACGCCGAGCTCAAGCGCGCCGGCCTCGACTACTGGGACGGCGTGGACCTCTGGACCCACCCCGACTGGTTCGCCTTTCGCGACGCGATGGAGCGGAGCCGCTGCCTGTACTTCTCGGCCCGGGCGGAGCGGAGCTATTGGGAAGCGCCCTATCGGGGCAACAGCTGCCTCGTCTTCGGCAGCGAGACCGACGGCATGCCGACCCGGATTCTGGAGAAACACCCCGAGCGTTGCTTCACCATCCCCATGTCGGGGCCGGTGCGCAGCCTCAACCTCGCGACCGCGGTGGGGATCGTGCTCTACGAGGCGATCCGCTCCACGCGGGTGCGCGAGAGACGCGGCTAACACTATATTTTCGGGCGATTTGTCCATCGACGTTGAGGACCAACCCGCAAGCGACGAGACCGCCGGAATGCTCGAGAAAGTTGCCGTTGTCGGAGCCGGAAACGTGGGAGCCACCGCGGCCCAGCGGCTGGCCGAAAAGTCCCTCGCCCGAACGGTGGTGATGATCGACGTGGTCGAGGGCGTGCCGCAGGGCAAGGCGCTCGACCAGTACCAGTCCGGTCCGATCGAGGGCTTCGACACCCGGATCGTCGGCACCCAGGGATACGACGAGGCGGCGGGGGCGGAGGTGTTCGTGGTGACGGCCGGCATCGCCCGGAAGCCCGGGATGAGCCGGGACGACCTGGTCAAGACCAACGCCGGCATCGTCCGCTCGGTGGGCGAGCAGATCCGCCGGGTGGCGCCCAAGGCCATCGTGGTCGTGGTCTCCAATCCGCTCGACGTCATGTGCTACGTCGCCATGCGGGCCACCGGCTTCCCGCGGGAGCGGGTGATCGGCATGGCGGGCGTGCTGGACACCGCACGCTACCGGATGTTTCTGGCCGAGGCGATGCAGGTCTCGGTCGAGGACATTCAGGCCATGGTGCTGGGCGGCCACGGCGACACCATGGTCCCGCTGGTGTCCTACACTACCGTCTCCGGCATCCCGGTGAGCCAGCTGATCGACAAGGCCAGGCTCGACGCCATCGTGGACCGGACCCGGAACGGCGGCGCCGAGATCGTCGCCTTCCTCAAGACCGGCTCCGCGTACTATGCGCCCAGCGCCGCCGCGGTCCAGATGGTGGAGGCGATCGCGCTGGACAAGAAGCGGATTCTCCCCTGTTCCGCCTGGCTCCAGGGCGAGTACGGCCTCAAGGACGTGTTCTGCGGGGTTCCCTGCAAGCTGGGACGCGGAGGACTCGAGCAGATCGTGGACATCACGCTCACCCCGGAGGAGCGCACGGCGCTCACGGCCTCGGCCGAGGCGGTGCGCGCGACGCAGAAGGTGGTGGACGGGTGAAGGCCGGGGCGTCATGAGCCGTATCGCCGCGTTCTGGGAGACCTCGGTCGGCAAGAAGGCGGTCATGGCGGTCACCGGGCTGATCCTGGTGGCCTACCTGATCACCCACGTGCTGGCCAACCTGCTGGTCTTCACCGGCCCCGACCGGATCAATCGCTACGCCGCGATCCTTCATTCCACCGGCGGCGCACTCTGGGCGGCCCGGCTGGTGCTGCTGGTCTCGGTCGTGCTTCACATCGTCGCTGCGACCCAGCTCGCGCTCCGGCGGCAGGCCGCCAGGCCCGTGGCGTATGCGGCCGGGCGCGAGCCGCAGGTCTCCACCCTGGCGTCCAGGACGATCCGGTGGGGCGGGGCACTGCTGCTGGTGTTCATCATCTTCCACATCCTGCATTTCACCACCGGGACGGTTCACGCGGATTTCGTGGAGCTGAACCCGTATCACAACGTGACCACCGGGTTCCACAATCCTCTGATCGTGCTGTTCTATCTGCTCGCGATGGCGGCCCTCGGGTTCCATCTGTATCACGGGGTGTGGAGCAGCGGGCGCAGCCTCGGAGTCAGCCCGCCGAGCCCGGACCCGCTTCGGCGCCGGGTGGCGCTGGTGCTCGGCGGGTTCATCTGGCTGGGCTTTACGGTGATCGTGGTGGCGGCGTGGCTGGGCGCTATTCCGGGAGCGACGCGGTGAGCCAGACAAGGATGACGCCCTCATGGACCTGAACGCCCGCATTCCCGCCGGCCCCATCGAGCGCAAGTGGGACACCCACCGCTTCGAGATGAAGCTGGTGAATCCGGCCAACAAGCGGAAATACACCGTGCTCGTCGTGGGGAGCGGGCTCGCCGGCGCCAGCGCGGCCGCCACCATGAGCGAGCTCGGCTACCAGGTGAAGTGTTTCTGCTTCCAGGACTCGCCCCGCCGAGCCCACAGCATCGCCGCGCAGGGCGGGATCAACGCCGCCAAGAACTACCGCAACGACGGCGACAGCATCTACCGCCTGTTCTACGACACGGTGAAGGGCGGCGACTTCCGGGCCCGCGAGGCCAACGTCTACCGGCTGGCCCAGATCAGCGTCAACATCATCGACCAGTGCGTGGCCCAGGGGGTGCCGTTCGCGCGGGAATACAGCGGACTCCTGGCCAACCGGTCCTTCGGCGGCGCCCAGGTGTCGCGCACGTTCTATGCGCGCGGTCAGACCGGGCAGCAGCTCCTCCTGGGCGCCTATCAGGCGCTGGAGAAGGAGATCGCTCGCGGCGGGGTGACGATGTTTCCCCGCACCGAAATGCTCGACGTGATCGTGATCGACGGGCGCGCGCGGGGCATCGTGGTGCGGGACATGGTGAGCGGCGCGATCCATACCCACCTGGGCGACGCCGTCGTGCTCGGCACCGGCGGGTACGGCAACGTGTTCTATCTCTCCACCAACGCCAAGGGGAGCAACGCCACCGCGATCTGGCGGGCCTACAAGCGGGGCGCGGCCTTCGCCAATCCGTGCTACACCCAAATTCACCCGACCTGCATCCCGCAGAGCGGCGAGTACCAGTCGAAGCTCACCCTGATGAGCGAGTCGCTCCGCAACGACGGGCGGGTCTGGGTGCCCACGCGCGGGGGGGACACCCGCCCGCCGGCGCAGATCCCCGAGGGTGAGCGCGACTACTATCTCGAGCGGCGCTACCCCAGCTTCGGGAATCTGGCCCCCCGGGACATCGCGAGCCGCGCGGCCAAGACGGTGTGCGACGAGGGCCGGGGCGTGGGCCCCGGCGGCCTGGGCGTCTTCCTCGATTTCAGCGACGCCATCCGCCGCCTGGGTGTCCAGACCATCCGCGAGCGCTACGGCAACCTGTTCGAGATGTACGAGCGGATCACCGACGAGGATCCCTACCGGGTGCCGATGCGGATCTATCCCGCCGTGCACTACACGATGGGCGGCCTCTGGGTGGACTACAACCTGATGAGCACGATCCCCGGGCTGCACGTGATCGGCGAGGCCAACTTCTCCGATCACGGCGCCAACCGCCTGGGCGCGAGCGCCCTGATGCAGGGCCTGGCCGACGGCTATTTCATCGTGTCCAACACCATCGCGGATTATCTCGCGGGCTCCAGGCTGGGGAAGGTGGACCACACCCATCCGGAGGTGCGCGCCGCCCGCGAGGCCGTCGAAGCCCAGACCCGCCGGTTTCTCGGCATCAAGGGCAAGCGCACGGTGGACAGCTTTCACCGCGAGCTGGGGCGGCTGCTGTGGGACAAGTGCGGCATGGCGCGCAACGCGGCGGGCCTGCGCGAGGCGCTGCAGCGGATCCCCCAGATCCGTGAGGAGTTCTGGCGCAACGTCAACGTCCCGGGCAGCGACGCCGAGCTCAACCAGGCGCTGGAGAAGGCGGGGCGGGTGGCCGATTTCCTCGAGCTGGGCGAGCTGATGTGCCTCGACGCGCTGCATCGCGAAGAGTCCTGCGGCGGACACTTCCGCGAGGAGTATCAGACCGAGGACGGCGAGGCCCTGCGCGACGACCAGCGCTTCGCCTACGTGGCGGCATGGGCCTACGCGGGCGCCGACCGCCCACCCGTGCTCAACACGGAGCCGCTCGACTTCGAGTACGTGCACCTGGCCCAGCGGAGTTACAAGTGACCGCGCTGAATCTCACCCTGCAGGTGTGGCGCCAGGCCGGGCCGGCGTCCCCCGGGCGCCTGGTCCGCTACGAGGCCCACGACATCAGCCCCGACATGTCGTTCCTCGAGATGCTCGACGTGGTCAACGAGCGGCTCCAGGAAAAGGGCGAAGCGCCGATCGCGTTCGACCACGACTGCCGGGAGGGGATCTGCGGCTCCTGCAGCCTCATGATCAACGGGGTCGCCCACGGGCCCAACCCCGGCACCGCTACGTGTCAGCTCCACATGCGGAGCTTCCGGGACGGCGACGAGATCCGGATCGAGCCGTGGCGGGCCCGGGCGTTCCCGGTAGTGCGCGATCTGGTGGTGGACCGGAGCGCGCTCGACCGGATCATCGCGGCCGGCGGCTACATCAGCGCGGCGACCGGCGGGGCCCGGGACGCCAACACCATTCTGATCGCGAAGGACACCGTGGACACCGCGATGGACGCCGCCCAGTGTATCGGCTGCGGCGCCTGCGTGGCGGCCTGCCCCAACGCCTCCGCGTCGCTCTTCACGGCCGCCAAGATCACCCACCTGGGTCTGCTGCCGCAGGGCCAGCCGGAGCGGATCATGCGGGCCCGGCAGATGGTGCGGCAGATGGATCTCGAGGGCTTCGGCGGGTGCACGCTCTACGGCGAGTGCCAGGAGGCGTGCCCCAAGCAGATCAGCATCGATACCATCACCCGGATGAATCGAGACTTCCTCCGCGCCGGCCTGTCGGCCGGCCGCGGGGCGGTGGCCGAATCCGACTGAGTCTTCGATGACGCGCAGGATCGCGGGGAGGACCCGGCGGCGACCGGCGTCCTCCCTCGTCGTTTGGGGAGTGCTGGGACTGGCGGGCGCGGCGCCGCTCGCCGCACAGGACGCCGAGCCCTGGGCCCGGGTCACCGCCCAGGGGGTCCTCGCGGCGACGGGCGCCGAGCCCGTGCCCGGCGACCGGTACCTCAGCGAGCTTCGAGTGGTGCAGCCCATCGTCATGCTCCACGCCGGCTGGGGTGCCCACCTGACGGGCCTCGCCACCCTCGACCTCGAGGGATTGACGATTCCCCAGGGCGAGCTGGCCCTCGGCGACTGGGGCGAGGGGTTCATGGACCGGCGGCACCCCCATACCTACGCCCATGAGCTGCTGCTCACCGGGGCCGACCTGCTGGGGCGGCACGACGGCGCGGGCGAGGTGTCGCTGACCGCCGGCAAGGGCTTCGCTCCGTTCGGCACCGACGATCCGATGACCCGGCCGCCGCTCCGGTATCCGGTGAACCACCACTTCGCCCAGATACTCGAGCGCGCGGTGCTGATCGGGGCCGCACGGCAGGGGCCGGTGATCCTGGAGCTCGGTCTCTTCAACGGCGACGAGCCGGAGCGGCCGGATCAGTGGCCGCTGATCGCCGGCCGGTTCGGCGATTCATGGAGTGGACGGATCACCGCTCTCCCGCGGGCCGGGCTGGAGCTGCAGAGCTCCTACGCCCACGTGCACTCTCCGGAACACCGGGAGGGAGCGGGCCCCGACCAGGACAAGGTGAGCCTCTCCGCACGGTGGGAAGGACCGGTCGCCACGCACCCGGTCTACGGGCTGGTGGAATGGGCCCGCACCTCCGAGGCCGGCGGGTTCTTCGTCTTCCACAGCCTCCTGGCGGAAGGTGCATGGACGGCCGGGCGCCATCGTCTCTACTACAGGTTCGAGCGAACCGAACGGCCCGAGGAGGAGCGGATCTCGGACTTCCGCTCGCTCCGCCCCCAGGTGGAGAACTCGATCCTGGGCATCACCCGCTGGACGGTGCACACGGCGGGCTATGCCGTCCAGGGACTCGCCCTCGGACCGGTGCGGCTGGAGCCGCTCACCGAGGTATCGCTGGGCGCGGTCGACCTGCTGCGGGGGGCGTTCGAGGTCGAGTCGTTCTACGGCGACGATCACTGGTGGAGCTGGACGCTGGGCATCCGGATCGCCGGCGGGGCGCCGATGCATCGGATGGGACGCTACGGCGCGGCCGCACCGAGCGGGGAAGCGGATCACCAACATCACGGCATGGGATCATGATCGGACACAACAGGTGGCGGCGGTGGCTCGCCCTGGGGGCACTGTCGGCCCTGGCCGCGTGCGGGAGCAGTGACGACGACGGCACCGGGCCGACCGGGCCGCCGCCGGGCGACTTCAGCCTCGGCACGCTCGCCGGCGGCAACAATGTCCCGGATCGCTACTCTTCCGACCTCTGGGTGCACGGCAAGTACGCCTACACCGGGACCTGGGGGCACGGCACCCGGAACGGCAACGTCGGCGACCTGGTCTACATCTGGTCGCTGAACGCCGGCGGCGCGCCGACCCGGGTCGGCTCGGTCGGCGTGATGGGCATCAACACCGTGAGCGATGTGGAGGTGAGCGCCGACGGCAGCGTGCTGCTCTTCAGCGGCGAGGGCGGGCCGAACGGCGGCATCTACCTGTACGACCTGACCGACCCGGTCCATCCGGCGTTCCTCGACAGCGCGCTGGCCGATGGCGGCGTCCATACGGCGACGTTCGGCGAGATCGGCGGCCGGCGGTACGTCTTCGCGGCACGCAATCCCCCCGACCCCGCGCTGCTCATCTACGACGTGACCGACCCCGCCGACATCGCTGCGACTGCGACGGTGCCGATCCCGCCCTTCTACGGCATCCACGACACCTACGTGCGCGACGGACTCGCCTTCGTGTTCGCCTGGAACACCGGGGTGATCATCTACGATGTGGGCAACGGGATGGCCGGAGGGTCACCGGCGGCGCCGGTCGAGGTGAGCCGCCTCGTGACCGACGATGCCGGCCTCAAGGCGGGCCCGTCGGTGCACAACGGCTGGTGGTTCCACAACCCGGTGACCCACGAGGCGCGCTACCTCTTCATCGGCCAGGAGGGCCCCGGCCTTCTCGGGAGCGGCTCGAGCGGCGACATCCACGTGGTGGACGTCGCCAACCTGCGGCAGCCGGTGGAGGTCGCGAGCTTCCATCTGGACGGGGCCGGGACCCACAACTTCTGGATGGACGAGGCCAACCAGATCCTCTACGCCGCCTACTACAACGGCGGCGTGGTGGCGCTCGACGTGTCCGGCACCCTCTCCGGCGACCTCGGCGGCCGGCTGCTGGCGCAGGCGCGTCCCGGCGGCGACGGCAACACCTACACCTGGGGCGTCCAGCTGGTCGGCAGCTCGCTCTACGCCGTCGACATGCTGAGCGGGCTCTGGCAGCTGGGGGTCACGCTGCCCTAGGGCGTCCCAGTCCCGGCGGGCCAGCGGTTGTTCTCCCGCCGGATGTCGGGGTAGACGCCGTCGGGATCGATGGTGACCCCATTGACCTTCTTGGGGCCCGGTACGATCGCCACGAACCGGTCGCCCTGAAACCAGATCTCCGCCGGCAGCCGGAGTCGCGCCGTGCTGCCGTCGTCCAGCTCGAGCGCCAGCTCCACCGGCATCGGAATCCCGCCCAGATTCCTCAGCACGATCCGCGACTCCAC